>DAOUMJ010000260.1:0-33791 GCA_034411715.1 Anaerolineales bacterium
AAGGCTTCACCTGACCAAAAATCGGCTCGAAAGTTCAGTTTTTAAAGTGCTTTTCACGCCCATCAGAAAATGGGCTATACCACTTTGTCTAAAGTCCAAAAGAAAGAGGCTGAAATGAAATCTCGGGCAGTTCAAATCACTCGCATCTTTTTCTACCTGCTTGCGGCGCTTTGGCTTGTGGTCGGCATCAATTATCTCGGGCAAAGCAATGGCCGAGTGGTCTTCTACGTGATCGCGGCGATAAGGTTCCTCAGCATTTTTGTTTTCATCGCGCTCGGCATGAACATCACCAAAAAACCCGTGTACTGGTTGGGTGTGATTGTCCTCGCCGCCTGCATCCTGTTGACCATCTTCGATCAATTCGGCCTTGCGGACTTCATCGCGCTCTTGCTCTTCCTCATTCCGCTCGTCATCATGCTCATGAAACGAAAAGAATTTATCCAGGAGATCCAATGAAAATCAACTACCAGGAAACCAGCAAAGACCTGCTCACCCGCATTGACATTCACGAAAAATACGGCTCGGCCAACATTGACGTTTGGACGAACGAACTGCTCCAACCCCAGCCTGGAATGAACATCCTCGATGTCGGTTGCGGCGCGGGCAAACTGTGCTTCCTGTTCGACGATTATACTCAAGGCGCGGCGAAAATCACGGGCGGCGATTTTTCGGAGGAACTGCTCGAAAAGGCGCGCGCCAAAAACGCCGAACGCGGCTCGAAGATTGACTTCGTATTCTTGGACTTCAACAAACCCTTCGACTTCGCCGATGGGACGTTCGACCTCGTGACGAGCGCCTTCGCCATCTACTACGCTTCCGATCTGGACTTTACGTTTGGTGAGGCCCGCCGCGTCCTTCGCCCTGGCGGGCGGCTTTTCGTCTCCGGTCCGCTCCCCGAAAACAAGCAGATGTTCTATGACATCATTATGGAGGCCACGAACAAACCCATCCCGCCCATGCCCGGCTCCAGCCGCTTCAAAGGCGAGATCTTTGATACCATCAACCGAATCTTCTCGAAAACCGAACTGCGCAAATTCGAGAACCACCTCACCTTCCCCGAAGTCGCGCCGTTCATTGAATACGTGCGCGCGTCCCTGAGCGAAGACCGCAAACTGTGGACATCCATGTTCGGCAATCACGAGGAATACGAAGCCTTAATTGGCAAGATTACCGAAATGGCTACACGCTGGTTTAATCGTGACGGGAAACTGGTGATGACAAAAGTCGTCGGCGGGATTCTGGCAACGAAGTAAATTGCCGTCATTGCGAGGGCGTTCTCCCCGAAGCAATCCCCTCACCAGTACGGAGATTGCTTCGTCGGGAAGATCACCCATCTCGCAATGACGGGGAGACACCATGAACTTCTTCGGCAAACGAGTCCTCTTCCTCGGCGCGCATCCCGACGACATCGAGTTGGGATGCGGCGGCCTGCTTCACCACATCCTCCACAAGACAGACGCGGACGTGTTGTGCGTCACGCTCTCGGATAACCAGAAAAATCCCGACCTGAAAAACGTGGTGGACGAGCATTACCGATCCATGGCTGTTTTGGGCGTGCCAAAAGAGAAAATTGTCCTTGGGCCGTTCACCACACGCATTTTTCCAGCCGCGCGGCAGGAAATCCTGGAATATTTTCTCAAACTGCGAAAAGATTTCCAACCCAACCTGATCTTCGTCCACTCCAAGAACGACCTGCACCAGGATCATCTCACCATGACCGACGAGGCGCTGCGCGCCTATCGCGGCATTACCGTGCTGGGATTCGACGTGGTGCGATCTTCTTATGGATTCTTTCCTCACTTCATCGTGGAAGTCAGCGAGGAGGATGTGAACAAAAAGATCGAAGCGCTCTCGCAATACGAGACTTATCGCGACCGGTATTATTTCAACGCCGAACTGACGCGCTCGATCATGGTGCGCCACGGCGCGCTGGCGGAATGTCCCTTCGCGGAGGGGTTCGATATATTACGGATCGTCGGCAATTTTTCCCTTTAATGGAGAACAGCATGGCAAAATACCGCATCACCTACTGGAAGGAAATCCCCGCCTCGTTTACCGTTGAAGGGGATGGCCGAACCGTCAAAAAACAACTCTCCCAAAAAATACAAAACCTGATTGATGCGTACGCGATGTCGCTTGACTTGACTTCGACCGAGGACTACAGCGCGCAGTATCGCCGCGGCGAGTGGACGGAACGCGAGGGCGCGCCCGAAGAGGTGGCCGAGGCGCTGCTCGCGGAACTGGAAGCGGAGTTTGGGAAGTTTCCGATTCCGAAACGAGGGTAAAAGATCGGTACACGGATTTCGCGGATCCTTCGGCGGATAAACACGGAAAATGGAACAACAAACGCGTTCTTTTCGTTTGAATTTTTATGAGGTGCAAATCGGCAGTGGTTTTTGAAAAGGGTTCTTGAGCGAAAGGCAGGCAAACATGAGAGCGAGCGCCAGGTTAATCGTTTTTCTATTTTTGGTTTTGGCAGTAGCATCCTGCGGGCCAGCGGAAATAAAAGACCCTGTTATGGAAACAGCAGTTGCCGAATTATGGACAAAACACGCAGAGACACAAACAGCGGTTTCGGCAAGCACGTCATGGCCAAATAACATGACGGTGCAAGCGCTTTCAACACCGACTAACATATCAAATCTTCCCATCTTCACCCCAGGCACCCCAAGCCCTGATCGCCAGGTTTACACAGATCCTGATGGCTGGTATTCTGTTTACTTTCCCGCAGATATGAAACCCATGGAAACCCCCAACTCGTTTCGGGGGCCAAGCGGTTATCTCGAGACTGGATACCTATCAAAAATGGGGTATATGTCAAACGTCTTGAATGTCTGCGCCTGGATTGCCAATATTGAATTAGAGCCTGAACAGAGTGTAGTTGGCTGGGGGGAGATATTTTCCCCAACTTATAAAATTGAACCCAAATGCCTGGTGTCAGCCAAAGATGTTAAATTGAACGATTCCTATTGGCAGAATCTCAAGTCTGAAGTTTTCGAGAATCCCGCCGCAGACCCTGAGCATCGCTTTGTTTTCATCAAAACTGGCTGGAGTTACACAAACACCACAAACTGCAAGATGCCCGCAGCCTTTTTAGCATGGCTAAAACCAATCGCGCCACGAAAAGAGCCCATACTTGCACCAATCAGCGATGAAGAAATTTCCGTCTGGAAAAAAACAGCCTCTCTTCTGGAAGGCGCAACAGTCACTGAATACAACCTGCCAGATGGCTCAGACCCATCTCAACAAATGCTATGGGGAGACGTACCCGAGGAGGCACATCCTGATTGGTCAACCCGCCCTCAGCCCACTAAAACACCTAAAGCGGAAGAACAATTAAAATCTCTTGGATACGAATTCAGGGTAATTAGTGAATCCAATCCATACCGACGGCAGTTACTTCGAGATGGCAGGGTACTGTTCGATTATGTCTTTCGCGTTTCGGATGTATATCACTTCTCAACCAATTCAGATTCAATCACCACTTTCATTGTCTACACTGCGACGCTGGATCAATTTCATTCTCTAAAGGAAATCCGCGGTTTCTTAATTCAAAACGATGCGGTTTACCCATGGGAATACAACCATCAAGACTCTCCTTATCCTCCTATTCTCTATCAGAACGAGGTGTTGTGGCTAAACGCAGCAAAAGACTTCAATCATGTGAAGATACTAAAAAGCAACCAAGAGGTTGTGTATTCTTTAGCCGCCTTTACAGAACCGATACATCAAGTAAACAAGTTTTCGTCTTGGGAAAATCACTGGACGCTAGCGGCGCGTGACTTTTTGATTCAAGACGGAGAAATACTTAACGAGAAGTTGGGATATGAGGAGATTTTTAATTGGAGTCTGGTTGAGGATAAACCCGTCTATCTTTTCCGCAAGGGACCAAGAATCGGCCTTTCATACGACGGGAAAATTTTGCCGCTTGAATACCAAGATGTCGCCCGCTATTGGTGCTGTGGATTGGCTGTGAACAATCCTGATGTTGATAACAATAGCGTTCACTTCTTCGGCAAACGAAATGGGGTTTGGTACTATGTAGAAGTTAAATTCAAGTAATTTCCGCAGGAATATTACTCCTTCGGGATGCCGACAAATATTTGTCCCTCTCGAACTTGGACAGGATACGCGGGGATATCCACCACGGCGGGCATTTGCATCACTTTCCCCGTGCGGACGTCGAACTCCGCGCCGTGCCGCGGGCAGACGATATTGAAGCCTTCGAGAGTCCCCTCCCCCACGGGGCCGTCATCGTGCGAGCAAACATCTCCAATCGCGAAGAACTGCCCTGCGATGTTGAAGATGACAAGTGTTTTATCGCCGACGTCCACGAAGAGGCGCTCGCCGTTGGGGAGTTCAGAGGCGGGGGCGATTTCGATGTATTCCAAGTTTTCGGTGGGATGATTAATGTAGTTGAACATGGGAAAAGTAGACAGGTAAACACGTACACAAGTACACAGGTCGCGCCACGTGTTTACGTGTGTACCTGTGTACTTGTCTACTCTACGAGAGAGTCGCTCGCCTCCCCCAAGCCATACACGCCTGCCTTCAACACCTTGAGCGAAAGCAACGCGCATTTCAAGCGGACGGGGCCGAGATCAATTCCAAGCATGTCGAGGATGAAATCTTTGTTGAGTTGTTTTACTTCTTCGACAGGCTTGCCGATGATGGATTCCATCAGCAAGTCAGCGGAGGCCTGCGAGATGGCGCAGCCGTGACCGTCGAAGCGCGCCTCCGCCACCTTGCCGTCCGCGTCCACGCGCAGGTCAATCTGGATGTGGTCGCCGCACAGGGGGTTGTTGTCCGCGAAGGAAATATCGTGCGGGTCCAGTTTGCCGCGGTAGGAGGGATTTTTGTAGTGTTCGATGATGACTTCGCGATATAAATCGTCCATTTTAGTTACGTAGTTCGATAGTTAGATAGTTTGGTAGTTGAAGAATTAGCCAAATAGTTTCTTGACCTTATAGATTCCGTTTACGAGCAGGTCAACTTCTTCTTTTGTATTATACAGGTAGAACGACGCGCGGGTGGTGGCGGGAATGCCGAATTTCTCGTGGAGAGGCTGCGCGCAGTGATGCCCGGCGCGGACGGCGATGCCGTCCTGATCCAAAATCTGAGCTACATCGTGCGGGTGGACGCCCTGGAGAGTGAACGAGGCGACGCCGCATTTTTTATCCGCCGAGGGACCGAACACCTTCACGCCGGGAATTTCTTCGAGACGCTCCAACGCGTATTCGGTGATTTCGCGTTCGTGCGCGGCGATGGCATCCATGCCGATTTTAGAGAGGTAGTCCACGGCCGCGCCGAAGCCGACCGCCTCGGCAATGGCGGGAGTCCCTGCCTCGAATTTGTGCGGAAGGCTGTTCGGACGGAAGGAGCGCAATTTGACTTCCTTGATCATGTCACCGCCGCCGAGGAACGGAGGCATGGCTTCGAGCAACTCGGCCTTGCCGCATAGCGCGCCGATGCCCGTCGGGCCGCACATTTTGTGAGCGGAGAAGGCGAGGAAGTCCGCATTGAGGGCCTGAACGTCCACCGCGAGATGCGGGACGGATTGAGCCGCGTCCACGAGGGTGACCGCTCCGGCGTCACGCGCGAGGCGAATGATCTCGCGGGCGGGATTCACCGTCCCGAGGACGTTGGAAATATGGGCGAACGCGACCAGTTTCGGGTCCCGCGCGAGAAGCGATTCGTACGCTTCGAGGTCGAGCAGGCCGTCCGCGGTCACAGGGACGAAATCCAGTTCGATGCCGCGTTCCGCCGCGAGGATATGCCAGGGAACGAGATTGGAGTGATGCTCCATCTCGGTCAGGATGACGAGATCGCCCGCTTCGAGATTTTCCCGCGCCCACGCGTACGCAACCAGGTTGATCGATTCGGTTGTATTGCGCGTGTAGATGACCTGCCGCGCCGAGGGCGCGTTGATGAACTTCGCGATCCTTTCGCGCGCGTCTTCGTATAACGCAGTGGACTCCTCCGCCAGCGTATGAACGCCGCGATGGATGTTGGCATTCGAACGGCGATAAAAATCGTTCATCGCCTCGATGACCGAAAGCGGCTTCTGTGAGGTGGCCGTGGAATCGAGATAGGTCACGCGCGCGCCGCTGGCGGTTTGGCGTTGCAAGATCGGAAAGTCGTTGCGGATCAGGTCGGTGTCGAGCATGGGGGGTGGAAGTACACACGTAGACACGTACACAAGTACACAGGTCAGATGTCTACATGTTTACCTGTGTACTTGTGTACCTGTGTACTTAATAGTCAGGAATATCCTTCCTCGCCGATTTCTTCGCCGCAGGGCGGATGTGTTCGGACGCAAGCGGATACCACAGGATGCGATCGGGAACCATCCAGCCATCGGTGAGGAAGACGTTCGAGCGGAATTGCACCGCGACCATTTTATTATCTACCTGCACGACGATGCCGCGAATCCAGCCGCGCACGCGGTCGTTGTTCTTTTCGTGATCGCAGAACACCTCGACGGTATCGCCCACTTCGAAGGCGTGTTCGGCGCCGGGCGCCTTCATGTATGAGATCTGCGCGCCGATGCGTCCGCCCCGGACAGGCCGCCGTTCGGGAACGGGCGGTGTATTCTTTCCCTGCTTCGGTTTTGCTTTGGTTGCCATTTTTCTCTCTTTGAAACGGATTTCTCGTGCTTGCGTATCTGGCATCCTCCAATCAGCCCATCTTTTGCAGGATGGCCTGCTGGAATCGTTCGCGCACGCCTTCGAAGGGGATACGCAGCATGATCGGATCGAAGAAGCCCTCGACGACCAGACGCTCCGCCTCCGCCTGCGGAATGCCGCGCGACTTGAGATAGAACAGCGGCTCCGCTTCAAGTTTACCAACGGTCGCGCCGTGCGTGCAGCGGACGTCGTCCGCGAGGATCTCCAACCCTGGGATGGAATCGGCCCTCGCCTCCTCGCTCAGGACGATGTTGCGGTTCGCCTGGTACCCATCCGTTCTCTGCGCCCCGGGCGCGACGTAGATCATGCCCTGCCACACCGAGCGGCTTTTCCCTTTGAGCGCGCCCTTGAAAAGCAGGTCGCTGGTGGTGCGCGGCGCGAGATGATTCTGCTGGGTATCGTGATCGAGATGCTGACTGCCGTCGGTGAAATAGAAGCCCGACATGCGTCCCTGCGCGCCCTCGCCGACGAGATCGAGATCGGAGAAATTCTTGGTCAGCCGCGAGCCGACCGCGCCGAAGATCCAATCCAGGTTGCCGCCGCGCTCGACGCGGGCGCGTTCGTGGGAAAAGTTCCAGACGCCGCGTCCCCACGATTGTAACTCCACAAACCGCAAATTGGCGTTTTCGCCCACGTGAATTTCGACCACGCCCGCGTGTATGGCATGACCGGGTTCGTTCGGAGAGGCGGCCTCGTGGACGTACGTCACCGAGGCCCCGTCGTCCACGAAAACGATGAGGTGCGAGAAGTAAGCGAGGCCTGCGCCAGGTCCCCACAGCACGGAATGGAGGGGGGATTCGACAACCACGTTCTTGGGAATGTAGAGCAAAACGCCGTTTTGCGCCAAAGCAGAAGCAAGCGCGGCAAACTTGCCGTCTTCGGGTTTGACGATTTGCCCGACCAACTTCGCGAGCAGGTCGGGATGATTCTGCTCGGCGGCGCGGAAGTCTGTGAAGACAACTCCTTTCTTCGCCAGAGTCTCATCGAGGAAGATTTGCGATCCGCCCGCCAGCAGGGTAATCTGCGGAGGACCGTGCTGATCACCGATGAGAGGCCGGAGCAATTCATCGGGGACGGGAGGCAGGTCTTCGTGCGCGCCGGGCTGCGGGAGTTTGAAATCGGGCGCGGGGAATAATCGCAGGTCGGTGCGACGCCAGGCCTCGTCCGTGGTTGAAGGGAGGGAACGCGTCTGAAATACAGACCAGGCCGAGGTCCGAAATGAAGCGAGACCATCCGCCGATGCGGGAAGATCGGCCTGGGTGAAGGTAAAGTCCCGTGCGGAAGTTTCGGTCTGTCGTCGTTTTGAGACTACAACTTTTGGTTTCTCTTGCATAGTGTTCTCATCGCGTCATTGCGACCTTCGGGAAGCAATCTCCTCGACTGAGCGGGGATTGCTTCGTCGAGAAGTTCGCCCTCCTCGCAATGACGATTAGCCGATGCTACCTTCCATTTGAAGTTGAATGAGGCGGTTCATCTCGACCGCGTATTCCATGGGCAATTCTTTGACGAGCGGCTCGATGAAACCAGAGACGACCATTGTGGTGGCTTCCTCTTCGCTGAGGCCGCGCGACATGAGATAGAAGAGTTGCTCCTCGCCGACTTTGCTGACCGAGGCCTCGTGACCGATGGTGACGTCGTCTTCGTCAATTTCGATGTAGGGATAGGTGTCGGAACGGGATTTGGGATCGAGCAGCAGCGCGTCGCAAACAACGTTGGATTTGACGCCCTTCGCGCCTTTGTAGACTTTGAGCAGGCCGCGATACGAGGCGCGTCCGCCGTTCTTGCTGATGGACTTCGATGTGATCTTGCTGGTGGTGTTCGGCGCGAAGTGAACCATCTTGGAACCCGCGTCCTGCGTTTGGCCCGCGCCCGCGAAGGCCATGGAAAGCATTTCGCCGTGCGCGCCGGGTTCCATGAGGTAGCAGGAGGGATACTTCATAGTAACCTTCGAGCCCCAATTGGCGTCCACCCATTCATGTACGCCGTTCTCAAAAACCTTCGCGCGTTGCGTGACGAGGTTGTAGACGTTGGTACTCCAGTTTTGAATCGTGGAGTAGCGCGAGCGGGCGCCTTTCTTGACGATGATCTCGATCACGCCAGAGTGGAAGGAGTCGGTGGTGTATTGAGGCGCGGTACAACCCTCCACATAGTGAACTTGCGCGCCTTCATCCACGATGATCAGCGTCCGCTCGAACTGGCCAACGTTCGCCGTGTTGAGTCGGAAATACGCCTGCAAGGGCAAATCCACTTTGACACCCTTCGGCACGTAGACGAACGATCCGCCCGACCAAACGGCAGAATTAAGCGCGGCGAATTTGTTGTCCTCGGGCGGGATAACCGTCCCGAAGTATTCGCGGAACAGGTCGGGATGTTGCTTCAAGCCGTCTTCGATGGAGAGGAAGATCACGCCCTGTTTTTCGAGATGTTCTTGAATCGAGTGGTAGATCATCTCGGAATTGTGGACGATCAAGCTTTCGGCGACAAAATTGTGCGGTCCGTCAATCTCAATATCGAAGACTTCTTCAACACCAACAGGTTCAATGGAGTCAATACGGGCGTAGCCCATGAACTCATTGACATGGTTACGGAAACTTGTCCCCTCTGCCATCGAGTAACTGTGATGGAACTTGCGCTTGCCCATTCGTTCAAGCCGTTGTTGGGAGCGACATCCGATCTTATCGAAATCGCCGCTAAACATCATGCGGTAGCCAACCATCACACGGTCTTTGTCGTGCGGGTGTTTTCCTTCAAACCGATGAATGTTGGATGTATGAACGCCGCATAATTCCGCCAGGTCACGGACATCCTGCAACAATTCAGGATTGGCGCTAGTCACCATCACATCCTTGTTCTTTGCGTGTTCGCGGACATATCCATCCGCGTCCACATAGCCGCCGATAAACGCAAGGATTTGTTCTTGCGGCAACGACGCGACCCATCCAGGCACGCGCTTTTCCAATGCGCCGCCAGTGAATCCATTGGCTTCAAGGTAGCGCGCCACAATCGTTGAACCAACCGTCATGCGATATGGATCGCCATTCTGCGCGGCAATCTCGAAAAGGGTTGAAGTTACGCTTTTGAACTCAGTCCGCAATGGCGTGTCAGTGGCTGGAATTGCAAATTCAACGCGTGCCTTTTCCCCTTCGCGATGAACAAAGCCGTCACCCATATACAAACCGAGCCACCACATCAGGTCTTTGGATGTATGTTCGGGCAAAACAACAAGATTGTGCCGCCAATTCAATTCGACATTTGGTTGCTCCAAACTGTAATCCTGTCCCGCGTCAGGTAAAGACTTGGCAACTGCAACCAAATCGCCTTTTTTCAGATCGCGCAGGTATTTCCAGGAACGGGAATATCGCCCGCGCCGCCTGCCCTCTTTCTTGTGGAGTTCCAACACAAGGAAGGGATGATTTTCGGTGGCGCGAATTGTCCGCGTCCCAACTTTCACTTCAAAGACGGGCCGCTCGCCTTTCGGCATGAAATTCTTGACCGGCGCGGGAATGGTCTCGTTTGTCTCTTCGTCAAATGAGAAAACAATATCTCCTGGGATAATATTCCGAATTGGAACAACACCGCGCGCAGTGTAAACACGCGTGTTGCCGCTCAGACATTCGTATTGCGCGCCCAATCCCGCCAGGAACTTCCGTTCCGCTTCGGGGACGCCGAGTTTATCAAAGGTGCGTTTGATGTCGTCGGGAACATCGTCCCAGGATTTTTCCTGTCGCTCGGTCGGCTTGACGTAGTAGTAGATATCATCCAGGTTGAGGTCCTTGAGGGGCGGCCCCCAATTCGGCATGGGACGCGACTGGAAATGCTCGAGCGCTTTGAGGCGGAAGTCCAACATCCATTGCGGCTCTTCCTTCATGCGCGAAATATTCTCAACAACTTCGCGGCTCAAACCTTTTTGTGATTTGAACGCGTAGTTATCGTCGCGGTCGTGGAAGCCGTATTTGTATTCGCCAATATCTTCGAGAATTTTTACATCGTCGCTCATGATTAAGTCTCCAGAGAGTAGTAACCGATAAACTGTTCTCTGCTCTCCAATATCCAATCTCTACGCGCTCTCTTCCACTTTTTCGCGCAGCCAATCGTAGCCGTGTTCCTCCAGGTGAAGCGCCAGGTCGGGGCCGCCGCTCTCGACGATCCGTCCGCCCAACATCACGTGGACGAAGTGCGGCTTGATGTAATTCAACAGGCGCTGGTAATGCGTGATGACCAGCACGCCGAGTTCGGGACCGGTCAGGGCGTTGACGCCGTCCGAAACGATGCGGAGCGCGTCGATGTCCAGACCCGAATCGGTCTCGTCGAGAATCGCAATTTCAGGCTTGAGAGTCGCCATTTGCAAGATTTCGGCGCGCTTTTTTTCGCCGCCTGAGAAACCATCGTTGAGATAGCGTCCCGCGAAATTATGATCCATCTTGAGCATGTCCATTTTTTCTTTCAGCATCTTGCGGAACTCGGGAATTGGCACGCCCTTGTCTTCGGGATTCGCGGCGCGGCGGCGCGCGTTCAGCGCGGAGCGGAGGAAGTTCGCCACCGTCACGCCGGGGATGGCGACGGGATATTGAAACGCGAGGAAAATCCCCGCGCGCGAGCGTTCGTCGGGTTCGAGTTCCAGCAGGTTCTGTCCTTTGAAGATCGCCTCCCCCTCGGTTACGGTGTAATTCGGATGCCCCATCAGCGTGTAAGCCAGTGTGGATTTCCCCGTCCCGTTCGGCCCCATGATGGCATGAACCTCGCCCTGCCGGACGGTGAGCGAGAGTCCTCTTAGGATTTCCTTGTCCTCGATATTGACGCGCAGATTCCTGACTTCGAGTTGCGACATTCCTTGCTCCTGATTAGCGTTTTTTTGTACCGCAACATTCATGTTGCATCGTGAAGCAACATTCTTGCGGTAACGAAAAACCGATGCTGGCGTTTTTACCAATTCGGCGGCATTATAGCAGGGCTAATGGAATATGTCAATATTTATGATAATTTTCTAGTTTATTAATCAGGTAAAAGGTCGGGCTTGCGAAATTGTCCCCTCGCCTCTATAATCATTTCGAGGCTGTTTCATGAAAACCAAACTCGAAAAACTCGAAGCCCGCATCCGGGAACTGGTGGAGATCCGCATGGTTGGCATCCTGCCCGGGCAAAAGATCGAGCGGGCCATTGTCCGCCAGTTGGCCGAGGCCGTGCGCTCGAATGTGAACCAAAAGGAGGGAACCAGGACCGCGCCGAACATTTTCACACTGGTCGTCCGCCCGGATGAAACCGGCCCCTGGCAGGATGCCCGCCTGCTCGACGCCCTGAAAGAGACGCTCCAGGCAGTCGTTCGCGAGGCGGACCTCGAATTCGACGCGCCGCCCACTCTGTCCGTCGCCACCGACGCGACGCTCGCCCCGGGCGAAACGCGCGTCGTCGCCTCCCGTCAAGTGGATAGCCTCGGCCCTACCAATTCCATCGCCCAAAACGCGCCCGCCCAAACGGAAGAGGGCGTCATTCCAGAAAACGCCTTCCTTATCATTGACGGAAAAAAAGTGTTTCCCCTGACCGCCCCTGTCATCAACATCGGAAGACGACTGGAAAACCAACTGGTGATAGACGACCCTCGCGTCTCGCGCACGCACGCCCAACTGCGCGCCATCAAGGGACGCTACGTGGTCTTCGACCTGAACTCGACCGGCGGCACGTTCGTGAACGGACAGCGCACCAGCCAGACCATTCTCTATCCGGGCGATGTCATCTCGCTGGCGGGCGTCAGCCTCGTCTTCGGGCAGGACAGCCCCCCGCCGCGCCTCGACCTGCAGGACACCGGGCCGCTGGACGCTCATCCAATGGATCGCACCACCGTGGTGCTGAAGCCGCGGCCGGAGCGCGCTAACCAGGAATGAGCGGCGCGCTTGTCCTCGCCCTGCGGCTGGCGCTGGCCGCCTGTCTCTACGCCTTCCTCGGATGGGCGCTGTACAGCCTGTGGCGCGACCTGCAAACGCAGGGCGTGCGCCTGGCCGGCCGAAAGGCTCCCCCGCTCGAACTCACCATCCTGAGCGAAAGCCGCGAGATCGCCCGCCGCGCCTTCCAGCAGAACGAGATCCTCATCGGGCGCGACCCTGCCTGCGACGTTTCGTTGAGCGACGACGCGGTGTCGGCGCGTCACGTCCATTTGAGCCACCATCACGGACAATGGTGGGCGAACGATCTCGGCTCCACCAACGGCACGCGCTTGAACCAGTCGCCCCTCGTTACGCCAACCGTCCTCACCAGCGGCGACCAGATCGAATGCGGCCGCACCGCCATCATCGTCAGTATCGGCGCGGCGCCGGATCCTTCGCCCACGATTCGCTTGTAAGAGGGCGTCTGAAAACTGGCCGCACCACACTACACCGGAGAAGACCCATGCCCCCAACCGCAACACTGGCTGTCATCGGAGGCTCCGGCCTCTATTCCATGCCCGGCCTGAAAGACGCGCAGGAGTTCGACCTCGATACGCCGTTCGGCAAACCCAGCGCGCCCATCGTGGTTGGCAAACTGGAAAACCGGCGCGTCGCCTTCCTCGCCCGCCACGGACTCGGTCATCACATCAGCCCCAGCGAGATCAACTATCGCGCCAACGTCTACGCCCTCAAATCCCTCGGCGTGGAACGCGTCGTCGGCGTCAGCGCCTGCGGCTCCTTGCGCGAGGACTACGCCCCCGGCCACATCGTCATCCCCGACCAGATTTACGACAACACCCACCGGCGCGCTCGCACCTTCTTTGGCGAGGGACTGGTGGCCCACGTTTCCGTGGCCGAGCCGTTCTGCCGCGACCTCGCCAATCAGTTGGAGGCCGCGGTCAAATCGAGCGGCGCAGTCGTCCATGGCGGCGGCGCGTTCCTCACCATCGAAGGGCCGCGCTTCTCCACCAAAGCGGAATCGAACGTCTATCGCGCCTGGGGCATGTCCATCATCGGCATGACCGCCTCGCCTGAAGCCTTCCTCACCCGCGAAGCCGAAATGTGCTACGCCATCATGGCGCACGTGACCGATTACGATGTGTGGCACGTCAGCGAATCGCCCGTCACGGTGGAAATGGTGATCGAGACGCTCCAGCGGAACACGCAGGTCGCGCAGGAAGCGGTTCGCAAACTGGCAGCCAGCCTCAAAGTCACGCGCGCGTGCGAATGTGGGTCGGCGCTCGCCTCGGCGCTCATCACCGATCCCGCCCGCATCCCCGCCCAAACCCGCGAAAAACTGCGGCTGCTGGTAGACAAATATCTCAAGTAATCCCAGTGAATCACCTTCAAACCCAGCGCCGCCTGTTCGGCTACTCGGCGGCGTTTCTTTTCCTCTTTTCGTTGATCCTGACCCTTTCCCCGGCGGTACGCGAACGAACCTGGCTGGCGGCCTATCGCTGGGATCACTGGACCGGATTCGCCGCCTGGCTCGCGCTGACGGCCTTCGCGGCGCGCGTGACCTCGCGCCGCCTCCCCGAAGCCGACCCGTTCCTGCTCCCGCTCGCCTCCCTGCTAAGCGGCTGGGGACTGCTGACCGTCTGGCGGCTCGACCCCGCCTTTGGACTGCGCCAGGCTCTCTGGCTGGTCGTTTCCACGCTGGCTTTTCTCGCCTTCCTGCAATTCCCTGCCAACCTGGGTTTCCTGCGGCGCTACAAATACGTGGCCCTGCTGGGCGGCATCCTGCTCACCGCGCTAACGCTGATCTTCGGCTCGAACCCCGCGGGAGTTGGGCCGCGCTTGTGGATCGGCGGCGCGGGGGTGTACTTTCAACCCTCCGAACCGCTCAAACTATTGCTGGTTATTTACCTGGCGGCCTACCTCTCCGACCGCCTGCCCGCCGAGACATTCGACCGAGGGGGCGCCCAAACCCTGCGGGGCGTATTTACCATCCCCCTGCTCGTACCGACCATCGTCATGGCCGGCCTCTCCCTGCTCATCCTGCTCGTCCAGCGCGACCTCGGCACGGCTTCCATCTTCATTCTGATCTACACCGCCGTTCTCTTCCTCGCCACCGGCAAACGGCGCGTCCTGCTGGTCACCGCCGCCGGCCTGGGGCTGGCCGCGCTGGTCGGCTACTTCTTCGTGAGCATCATCCACGCCCGCCTCGACGCCTGGCTCAACCCCTGGAGCGACCCAAGCGGCCGCTCGTACCAGATCGTCCAGTCCCTGCTTGCCATTGCGAACGGCGGCGCATTTGGGCGCGGGCCTGGACTGGGCGCGCCCGGCCTGGTGCCGATTGCCATCTCGGACTTCATCTACGTTGCCATCGCCGAAGAGACGGGGCTGCTCGGCGCCATCGGCCTGCTGATCCTGCTCGGCCTGCTCCTGGGACGCGGCCTGCGGGCGGCCCTGCTGGCCCCCAACCGCTTCCAGCGACTGCTGGCCGGCGGGCTGACCGCCTACCTCGGCGTGCAAAGCCTGCTCATTCTGGGCGGCAACCTGCGCCTGCTGCCTCTCACCGGCGTCACCTTGCCTTTCGTCTCGTATGGCGGCTCCTCCCTGCTGACCTCCTTCCTCGCCCTGGCGTTGCTCCTGCGCGTGGGAGGCCAGCCCGAAGAAGAACCCGCCCCGCTGGGAACCCCGCGCCCCTACACGCGGCTCGCAATCCTTTTTTACCTGGGGTTATTCGCCTGCGCGCTCTCCACGGGCTGGTGGGCTGTCGTGCGCGGCCCCGACCTGCTGGCCCGCACCGACAACCCCCGCCGCTCGATTGCCGACCGGTACGTCCGCCGCGGCGCCCTGCTGGACCGCAAGAACCAGCCCATCACCCTCTCGACGCGGCGCGAAAATGTTTATGTTCGTGAATATGTTTATCCGTCGCTTGCGCCTATTACTGGCTATACGCAACCTACATTCGGTCAGGCCGGTCTCGAAGCCACGCTCGATGGCTACCTGCGCGGGTTGGAGGGCAATCCCTCCCGCCTGGTTTGGAGCCACCATCTGCTCTACGGCACGCCCCCGCCCGGCCTCGACATCCGCCTGAGCATTGACCTCGACCTGCAAAAAGCCGCCGACGATCTTCTTGGCGGGCATACCGGCGCCATCATCCTGCTCAACGCGCAAAGCGGCGAGATTTTCGCGATAGCCTCGCACCCGGCCTTCGATCCCAACCTGCTGGACAAAAACGGGGAAGCCCTGCGGCACGACCCGGGCGCGCCGCTCGTCAACCGCGCCGCGCAGGGAGCGTATCCGCCCGGCTCCATGCCGAACCCTCTGCTGGCTGCGCGCTTCGGACAGATTTCCGCCCCCGACGACGAAGAACGACTCGCGTTCTTCGACCTCCTCGGCTTATATACCGCTCCCGACCTGCGTCTGCCTGTGGGAACCCCATCGAAATTCGGGGAGACAGAAACCCTGCGCCTCAGCCCCCTGCAAATGGCGCTGGCCTTCTCGGTTCTCAGCAACGGCGGAATTCGTCCCGCGCCGCGCATCGCGCTGGCGGTGAACACCCCCTTTCAGGGCTGGGTCATCCTGTCCGCAACCGGCGACCCGCGCGAGGTCACGGAAGAGGCGAAAGCCCGCCAGGCGGCGGAAACCCTGCGCGTCCCCGACCGGCCGTTCTGGCGGTTTGGGACAATATCCAGCGAAAAGGGAAAATCGTTTACCTGGCTCGCAGCCGGCACGTTGCCCGGCTGGCAAGGCACGCCCCTGACGCTGGTTCTCCTGCTGGAAGAGAACAACGCCCCGCTGGCAAACACCATGGGCGAGGCGCTGATGATGAAAGCCTTGAATCCCTGAACCGTCACGCCACCAGGGCGCGCAGGATGGGAATTTTGATCAATATAGATATAAGCGCCCAGGATACGATGAAAACCGCGATGGTCGCGACAGGGATCATATAAATCGCGGGGCCTTCGAGCGGGGAAATGGAATATTCGCGCAAGGCATCGAGGACAAAGACGTGGATCAGGTACATGCCGTAACTGACGGAAGTCAGATGCACCGCCCATTTTGCCAGGCGCGGATGCGGATTGGCGAAGACGCGCTCGCCCGCGGCCTTCAACAGGATGAACGCGGAAACGGATAGAAAAACAATGTTGACGCCAAGCAGGTTCTGGAAAGTCGTATCCAGCCTGCCGATCATCCCGCTATACAAATAGGTGATATACCCGGTGAAGACCGCCGAGGCGAGATAGACCGCCGCCGACCAGACCAGCCACTTTCTGAGCGGGAAGCGGATCAACAGGTAGCCAAGCAGGAAATAGCCAACGTAGCCGGTCAGATAACCCAGGTCGAAGATGAAACTGAAATTGGTCAGGAATTCCACCAGGCTCTGAAGCGGGCCGAAAATGAACCAGATGCCGAGGAAATACCACAGGTATTCGTCCCGCCCCGAAGCGATGATCACGCGCAGGATAGGGGTGATCAGGTAAAGCCCGAACAGTTCGTACATGAACCAGAGATGATATTCCGCCGGCTTGACCATGATGGTCACGGTGATGCCCCTGATAACGGCGAGCGGGTCGGCGCCGGGGTAGCCTTTCGCCTTTACGACCAGGTATAACACCGACCAGAACAGGAAAGGGAAGATGACCTTTTGGAAGCGCTTGCGATAGAAATCACGGATGCTCTCCTGGCGGGGGAGCAGCAACGCGCCGCTCACCATAAACAGGAGCGGGACGCAGGCGCGGGCGATGACGTTGTAGACATTGCCCGCCATCCAGTCTGCGGGCGGGAGGGTCTGCCAGCGCTGTACCACGATGGCGGAGACATGCCCCAGGATGACCAGCAGGATGCCGAGGTTGCGGACAAAATCCGCCCAAAGATGGCGGGAAGCAGATGGGCTTGTAGTTTCGACTTGCATGAACACCTCAGGGTTGGAAATTCGCCCGATTATACTCCAACCGCTCAGGAGACCGTCCGCCGCAGGATGGGGATGCGCAGCAAAATCCAGGTGATGAGCGCGGACAGGAGGAAGACAACGATGGAAGCAGCCGGAACGCCAACGTAGGGGTTGGGATTGGCGGCGGATAACTTCACGCCAAGCAGTCCGCGCTTGACCAGGTCAATGACGATGTAGTGCATCAAATAGATACCGGTAGTGGTTGTCCCAAACACGCGAATGAGGGGATGGTCGAAATTCACGGACTTGATGAAGACGAACAGGCCGACTGCCCCAATCAAGACAGGGAAACCGTTGATGTAATAAAAGGTGAGATCCGCCGCGCCTGCGGAGGCGGTCAACCCCCAGGTAACCAGGATAATGAACAGGGAGGCCAAAAACCACGCGCCCAGTCCCAGCCAGGATTGTTTACGAGTGTATTCGCGCGTTCCCAGGAGAAAGCCCAGCAGATAGAAACCAAAGTAACCTGTTGCCTGAGGAAGCACGAAACCAAATTGCAGGCCGGTGAAACGATCAACGAGCGAGATGACCGGCTCGAAGATCACCCAGAGAAGGAGGAAATACCAAATCGCCCGGCGATCCTGGTCCGCCTCGAGCAGTTTCCAGAAAACGGGCGTGATGAGATAAAAGCCGAAGAGAGAGTACATGAACCACAAATGATCGAAGACCGTTCCGGTGAGAATGGCCTCGAAAGCGGTCAGAAGGGTGTATTCTCTCTGGCCCGTATAGGCCAGCAGAAACATGTGAATTAGCGACCAGGTCACCAGCAGGATGAGGAGGCGGGGAAGCCGCCGCCGAAAATATTCCCTCCACGACATGGGACGGAGGAGATTCAGATAACCGCTCACCATAAAGAACAGCGAGACGGCAGTGCGGCTGGCCCCATCCACAATATTGCCGAGCATCCACCATCCGAAGGGAATTTCCCCCCATTTGGCGACCAATTGATAGGAGACGTGAACCACAACAACGAAGAAAATGGCGATGATGCGGGTGAGATCTGCCCAGGGCAGGTAGGCGGGACGGGAGGAGGGTTGCATCGAAAGTTCCTTGAAAAGATTGGCAAGCGAAAACCGCCCTCAGGCGGCCACAATATGACGCAGAATTGGAATCCGCTGGATGAGATACACCAGGGCAAAAGAAATGACGTAGCAAACGGTGGAAACAACGGGTATCGAAACGACGGGATGAAAATCGTGGGGAGTAAGATGAATTCCGCCAATGCCGGTATACATGATGTCCAACACAACCACGTGGATGAGGATAATTCCCAGGCTTGCGCGGCTTGCGATTTCCAAAACGCCGGGGATTTTCGAGTTGCGCGTGAGTCCGGTTTGGATGCGATGTCCCAATCCTTTTAGCGCAATAAACATCAGGACGGTATAAGGCGCAACGTGGATGGTCAGCGTGTCGAACCACTTGTCGTCCATGAATTTTTCGATACGGGTTTCGCGAACCATCCCGTAAGTTTCCGCGCCCGCCCAAAGAGGAATGAGAATCCAGGCCAGAATCACCCATTTCCCGTTGAAATCCCGCCTGCCGATCAAATACCCAAGTAGAAAAAAGCCGATAAATCCCGAGAAGAATCCATTTTCGGCCAGAACGATCGCCACGCCTGTGACATTGAACGCCAGGGTGAGGATTGGCGTCAATAAGAACCAGACCGCCACATAATACCAGATATCGCTTTCCTTCCCATCCTTGATGAAAACGCTCAGGATGGGAATAAAAAGGTATAAGCCGATAAAGGTGTACAAAAACCACAGATGAAATTCAATATTCCCCACCGCAAGAGAATTGAGAATGAACCTGGCCGCCTTGACGGGATCCTGCGGATAATCCCCGTTCCACAAAATATAGAACGCGCCCCAAAAAACGAGAGGGACGAACAATTTCCAGAGGCGCTTTCTCAGGAACGATAACGTGTCCATTCGAGACGGAAGCAGGAGATAGCCGCTGATCATGAAGAACAAACCCAGGGCGGAGCGCGCCAAAAACGCATAATACACGCTTGTCGTCCACCAGACCTCATCTCCGCGGCGCACCAGCGGTTTTTTATCCCAGTAATAAACGATGTTCATCGCAACGTGAGTAAAGACCACGCCATAAGCGGCGGCGGCGCGGATGAGGTCCGCCCAGAGGAAACGTTCGCGAGGCGCGGTGACTGTGGTCATGGGAGACGCTGAATAATGGGGCAATTAAATCACATTTGGGAAGAATGTGGCAACCAATTTGCGGTAATTTGCGCTGTTTTACCCCATTGCGCTTTAAACTTGCTATAATCCCGCCGACCCGGCGCGGCACATTTGAAATTCAGTCCGATTCGGAAACGATTTTATCGAAACACTTCCGAAAATGAAGTGTTTTTATTGGCAGTCCGAAAGGAGGCGCCTTCCATCACGATAGAGATTTTTAAACCACTACGATTTCGTCCAAATTCGCATTGCCAAAGGAGAGAGCATGAAATCCAAGTTTGTATTTACATTGACGGCCACGTTTGTACTGGCCAGCCTTGTTTTATCGGCTTGCGGAGGCGCGGGAGGCGGAAATGCCCCTCTGCAAAAGATCGGCGCGGGCGAAGGGGAAGTCTCCATCATCGCCTGGGCCGGTTACATCGAGCGCGGCGAGACCGATCCCGCCTACGACTGGGTGACCGGTTTCGAGGAGCAGACCGGCTGCATGGTCAAAGTAAAGACCGCCGCCACCTCAGACGAAATGGTCACGTTGATGAACGAAGGCGGATTCGACCTGGTGACCGCCTCGGGCGACGCCTCCAACCGCCTGATCGCGGCGGGCAAGGTGCAGGAAGTCAACATCGCCCTCATCCCCTCGTGGAACACCGTGGATGACCGTCTTAAGGAAGCCCCCTGGCGCTTCGTGGACGGCAAGCATTACGGCACACCCTATCAGTGGGGGCCGAATGTGCTGATGTACAACACCGAGGTCTTCCCCAATGCGCCCACCTCCTGGGACGTGACCTTCGAGGAGATGAACCTGCCCGACGGCAAATCCAACAAGGGACGCGTCCAGGCCTTCGACGGCCCGATCTACCTGGCGGATGCCGCGCTGTACCTCAAGGCGAAACGTCCCGAACTGGGCATCAATAATCCCTACGACCTGAATCAGGAACAATTCGACGCCGTGGTGGAACTGCTGAAGGGCCAGCGCGCCCTGATCGGCCGCTACTGGCACGATGCCTTCGTCCAGATGGATGACTTCAAGAACGAGGGGGTAGTCGCTTCCGGTTCCTGGCCGTTCCAGGTGAACCTGCTCCAATTCGAGGACGCGCCGATTGCCTCCGTGATCCCCGTGGAAGGCGCCACCGGCTGGGCGGATACCACCATGATGCACGTGGACGCGCCGCACCCGAACTGCGCCTACATGTGGATGGAATGGTCGCTCAATCCCAAATTGCAGGGCGACCTGGCCGCCTGGTTCGGTTCGGTGCCTGCCGTGCCTGCCGCCTGCAAGGGTAACGAGTTGTTGACCGACGAAGGTTGCGCCACCAACGGTTTCAACGACTTCGAGAAGATCTGGTTCTGGCGCACGCCCACCGCCGAGTGCAGTGACGGCTCCGGCGGCTGCGTGCCGTACAGCAAATGGGTCGAGGCCTACATCGCGATCATCAGCCAGTAAACGCGCCGTTGTTTGGGCAGGGCGCGAGTCCTGCCCAGATTTGTTTTGGAGAATGAATTTGACTGCCCCTGCAATTCAATTCGAGAATGTCAGCCGACACTTCGGCGACGTGAAAGCCGTGGACGCGGTGGATCTGGAGATCCGCGACGGAGAATTTTTTTCCATGCTCGGGCCTTCGGGCTCGGGCAAGACCACCTGCCTGCGGATGATCGCCGGGTTCGACCATCCGACCTCGGGGAAAATTCATCTCTATGGGCAGGATGTGTCCGATTTGCCGCCATTTCAGCGCAACGTCAATACCGTCTTTCAGGATTACGCCCTCTTCCCGCACATGAACGTCGAGGAAAATATTGCCTACGGCTTGATGATCCGAAAAGTCCCCAAAGCCGAGCGCAAAAAACGGGTGGAGGAAATGCTCGAACTCGTGCAATTGCCCGGTTTTCAGGCGCGCAAGCCCTCGCAACTTTCGGGCGGACAGCGCCAGCGTGTGGCGTTGGCGCGCGCGCTCATTAACCATCCCAAAGTTCTGTTACTGGATGAGCCCCTCGGCGCGCTGGATCTGAAACTTCGCCAGCAGATGCAGGTGGAACTCAAAGCGATTCAGAAGCGCGTCGGTATCACGTTTATTTTTGTGACTCACGACCAGGAAGAAGCCCTGACGATGAGCGACCAAATCGCGGTCTTCCGCGAAGGGAAGATCGAGCAGGTGGGCAGTCCGGCGGATGTGTACGAACATCCCGCCACTCCCTTCGTGGCGGGCTTCGTCGGGACCTCGAACCTGGTCGGCGGCGAGACGGCCGCGCGCATCACCGGCGCCGCGCAGACCTTCTCCGTCCGCCCGGAAAAGATCCGTATGGCCGCGCCCGGCCAATCGGTCCCGCCTGATTCGTATTTGGTGGACGGGATTGTCCGCGATGTGATCTACCTCGGCCTGTACACCCGTTATCTCGTCGAATTGGACGGCGGCGGGGACCTGGTCGTCGTCGAGCAGAATCTCCAATCCACTTCGATGGATGTTCTCAAGGTCAAAGGACAGCGGACGCGCCTGATCTGGAGCAAAGAGCACATCAGCCGCGTGGGAGCCTGAGATGTTGACGCGCCTTTCCACATACCTGCACCAGAGGCCGCGCCTGGTTCTTTTCCTTTTGCTTGGCCCGCCGATGATCTATATGTTCGTTGTGTATCTCGGCTCGTTGTTCGCGCTGTTAGTGAACAGTTTTTATTATCTCGAAGAATTTACCGGCCTGGTCGTGCGGGAATTCACCCTGCGGACGTATGCCGAGCTGCTCAAACCCTCGAATCTCGGCATTATGGGGCGCACCGCAGGCATGGCCGCGGCAGTGACGATTGCCGATGCGCTCATTGCCTTTCCCCTCGCTTATTACATTGCAAAATTCGCCTCGCGGCGCGCAAAGACCTGGCTGTACATTGCCGTCACCCTGCCGCTCTGGTCGAGTTATCTCGTGCGCGTCTATGCCTGGAAATTGATCCTCGCCAAGGAGGGTATCATTTCCTGGTTTTTTCAATTGTTCCATATTCAATTCATCCTGGACGGCATCCTTTCGATTCCCACAATCGGCGGTTCTTCGCTCTCGCTTTCGCCCATCGGGATGTTTATCGCCTTTTGCTACATCTGGCTTCCGTACATGATCGTCCCGATCGAAACCGCGCTGGAACGCGTGCCGAAATCGTTGATCGAAGCCTCGGGCGACCTCGGCGCGAATCCCTCGCAGACCTTTCGCAACGTCATTTTGCCGCTGGCATTCCCCGGTGTAGTGGCAGGTTCGATCTTCACCTTTTCGCTCACGCTCGGCGATTTCATCGTCCCGCAATCGCTGGGAAATTCGCGCTTCGTCATCGGGCAGGCGGTCTATTCCCATCAAGGCACGTCGGGAAACATTCCATTGGCCGCGGCCTTCACGATGGGACCGGTCGTTATCATGATCATCTACCTCCTCATCGCGCGGAAGTTAGGAGCCTTCGATGCCCTCTAGGAACAACGGCGAGAAAGCCTCCCTCGGGCTGAAATTTGGCGCATTGGCGGGCCTGCTTTTCCTGTACCTGCCTTTGCTCGTTATTTTTATCTACGCTTTTACCACCGACGAGACGACCTACACGTTTCCTCTGCCCGGCTTTACCGCCAAATGGTTCGGCGTGGCGCTTGGCCGCGCCGACCTGTGGCGGGCGCTCACGCTGTCTCTGCAAGTGGCCGTCGTGGCGACGTTCTCCGCGCTCGTCCTCGGCACGCTGGCGGCCGCGGCCGTTTATCGCAGCAACTTCTTCGGACGGGAGGCCGTCTCCTTCCTCCTCGTCCTGCCCATCGCCCTGCCGGGCATCGTGACCGGTATCGCCCTGCGCTCGGCCATCGGCACGCTCAACATTCCCTTCTCCTTCTGGACCATCGTCATCGGGCACGCCACCTTCTGCGTCGTGGTGGTTTACAACAACGTCCTGGCGCGCTTCCGCCGCACCTCGGGTTCGCAAATCGAAGCCTCCATGGATTTGGGGGCGAATTCCTTCCAGACCTTCCGCTACGTTGTCCTGCCCAACATTGCCACCGCCCTCCTCGCGGGCGGGATGCTGGCCTTCGCCCTTTCCTTCGATGAAGTGATCGTCACCACCTTCACCGCAGGCCAGCAATCCACGCTCCCGATCTGGATCTTCTCGCAACTGACCCGCCCGCGCGACCGTCCCGTCACCAACGTGGTGGCGATGTTCGTCATCCTCATCACCTTCCTGCCCATCTTTTTCGCGCAGAAGATTTCCGCCGAAGCCTCGGACACCGAAGGCGGACGTTGACGGCGACACCTCGCTTCTTTCCATGACCTCGGCCGGATTCCCCCGCATTCGCGTTCCCTTCCCTTTGGGCGTTTTCTGCGCCGCCCTTCTCCTCAGGCTGATTCCTGTTATTCTCGCGCGCGATCTCGGCATCGGCCTGGACGACATGTTCCAGTACGACATGTTGGCGCGCAGTCTCGCCTCGGGGGACGGATTCCGCTGGTACGCCGCGCCCGACCTGGCGATGCTCGAACCCTACGCGGACTTCGACCTCTCCAGCGTGGACTACGATCCCCTGCGCGGCGTGGAGACCTCCTTCCGCGCGCCGCTCTATCCCGCCTTCCTCTCGTTCATCTATATCCTCGTCGGCTCTGGCGCAACCCGCTTCTTCGCCGCCCGCCTCGCCCAATCCCTCCTCGGCGCGGCCCTCGCCCCGTTGACATATTTCGTTGCCTTGCGCTTCCCCCCTCTCCCCGCATGGAGAGCCCCAAAGAAGCGCTCACCTGCACTTGCGCCAGGTGCAAGTGTCGCGAAGGGGCCGGGGGCGAAGGCCGACTCCCCTCTCCCCGAATGGGGGGAGGAGCCGGGGGTGAGGGCCGACTCCCCTCCCCCCGTGGGGGAGGAGCCGGGGGTGAGGGCCGCCCGCCTCGCCGCCTGGATCGTCGCCGCCTACCCCATCCTCCTCGCCTACCCCCTCGGCCTCGGCACCGAGAACCTTTTCTTTCTCCTCCTCCTCGCCTCCTTCCTCTTCCTCCTCAAAACCTTCGAGCAGCCGCTTCCGGCCTCAACGCCTTACGCAACACGCAACACGCATTATTCATCCTTCATCTTTCATCCTTCATCTTTCATCTTTTCGGGTCTCCTCCTCGGCCTCACCGCCCTCACCCGCTCCGTCATCCTCCCCTTCGCGGTTCTCGCCATCGCTTACGCGTTTTACATTTTACGCAAACACGCCCTGCCGATCGCCCTCGCCTTTGCATTGACCGTCTCCCCCTGGATCATCCGCAACTCCCTCCTCCATCACAAACTGACGGGGATCGAAACCTCGATGGGCTACAACCTCTACCTCGGCTATCATCCTCAGGGAAACGGCTCCTTCGTCTTCGGCCCCTCGCTCAACCTGCTGTCCATCCTCGACGACGCCGAACGCGACCGTGTCGGGACAGAAGAAGCCATAGGATTTATCCGCGCTCAACCAGAGCGTTTTCTTCCATTGGCGCTGAATCGTCTCGGCTTTTTCTTCGGCCTCGAAAAACGCGTCCTGATGTATTTTTACGGGAACAATCTCGTCGGCTTCATCCCCTTCCCCCTGCTGTTGACCCTCTTCCTCGTCATCCTCCTGCCCTTCGTCATCGTCGGCCTATCCGCCGCGCTGGGCGCGTCCCTCCTGCGTTGGAATCCGCCGACGATTCTCCTCGCGCTCCTCTTTTTCGCCTACATCACTCCGCACGTTTTCATCCTCTCCGAAGACCGCTTCCACCTTGCGCTAATTCCCTTCCTCGCCATCCTCGCCTCCCTTTTCTGGACGGGCGGCTGGAACTCCCTCGCCGCGCGCCGGCGCGCATCCCGCGCGGGAAAGGTCGCCGTCGCCCTCGCCCTCCTCGCCGCGCTTCTGCTCCTCCTCAACTGGGGCTTGGAACTTGCGCGCGACGCGGATAAAATCATCCAACTTCTCGGCCCGGACGGCAACCACTCGAATTATCCGTATTGACGAAGTATACAGGAGTCTACTGCAAAAAGGTTATTTTACCGCCGAGACCGCAGAGTACGCAGAGACTTGATAATGAAGAACTCTGCGCTCTCGGCGCACTCTGCGGTTAATTTTTTCAGTGGACTCATACAGGTACACAGGTACACACGGAACACGCAACACGCAATACGAAGTAACTATGAAACTACTGAACTACATCTTCCAACCTCTCGACATTGATCGCAAAGTCGCGTGGGTGACCATCGTCAGCACATTGCTGTTGATCCTGTATTCCTATCACGACATCACGCCCTCCGTCGAAATCAACCAAACCATCCTCTTTCTGATCGCGCCTTTGGTGTTCATCGTCCTCTTCTTCCGCGAATCGCCGCGCGAATATGGCTTCACCCTCGGCGACTGGCGCATGGGACTGATTCTCACCCTCGGCGGCATTGTCCTGATGACGCCCCTCATCTGGTTCCTCGCCAAACTTGATCCCTCGTCGCAGGCATATTACAAAGGCATGGCCGCCGGCCTGCCGTGGAACACGCTTGGGCAGATCCTTGGCTGGGAATTTCTCTTTCGCGGCTTCATCACCTTTGGCTACGTCCGCAAATTCGGCGCAAACGCCCTCTGGATCCAGGCCGTTCCCTTCGCGCTTCTGCACCTCGGCAAGCCCGAGATCGAAACCCTCTCCACCGTCTTTGGGGGTTTCGCCTTCGGATGGATGGCGTACCGCACGCGTTCTTTCCTCTACCCCTTTCTCGTTCACTGGTACATCTTCACGCTCATCGTGCTGGTTTCATCGGGGACCATTGGCTGACGACTTCATCCTCCGCCCCGCGGCCGCCGACGACGCCGCGCGCATCAAAGCCCTCATCCGCCTCGTGCGGATCAACCCGATGGACCTCGACTGGCGGCGTTTCCTCGTCGCTTCCTCCGCGGACGGGGACCTGGCCGCATGCGCCCAGGTCAAGCCTCACGCCGACGGGACGCTCGAACTGGCCTCCCTCGCCGTCCGTCCCGCGTGGCGCGGACGCGGGCTGGCGCGCCGCCTCGTCGAGCGGTTGCTGTCCGAGTCGCCGCGTCCCATCTATCTGACCTGTCGTTCGGGACTCGCATCCTTCTACGAGAAATTCGGCTTCCGCGCCCTCGCTCCCGCCGAGTTGACCCCCTATTTTCGCCGCCTGCAAAAACTGGCAAATCGAATGATGAAACTTTTTCGGGATGGCGAGACCCTGCTGGTGATGAAATTGGATTAGAATAGCGGCATGGAGACAACCAAACAGGACCTCCTCAAGGCCTTTTACCCCACCTTCGTCGGCGTGCTGATCGGGCTGGCGCTCGGCGGCCTGCTCTGGATCGTCGCCCGCTCGCCGCGCGGCAATTCCGTGGAACTGCTGCCTCCGCCCACCCCCGCGCCCCTGGTGGTGGATGTGGCGGGGGCGGTGCCGCGTCCCGGCGTGTACGAACTGCCCGGCGGAAGCCGCGTCAAGGACGCCGTACAAGCGGCGGGCGGCTTCCTGGCCGAGGCCGATAAGTCCACCATCAATCTCGCCGCGCCGCTCGAAGACGGCCAGAAACTGGAGATCCCCTTCCTGGCAGGCGCCGAGCCGCTTGGCGTTCCCCCCACCTTCGAACCCGCCGAGTTGATCAACATCAACACCGCCACCCTGGAGGAATTGGCCTCCCTGCCCGGCATCGGCCCCACCCTGGCGCAGCGCATCATTGACTATCGCGAGACGTACGGCGATTTCTATTTCATTGAAGACATCATGAACGTCAGCGGGATCGGCCCCGCCACCTTCGAGAACATCCAGGACCTGATCATCACAGGCTATGAATAAGCGCCTGCCCGAAAACTTTCGGAGCAAGCGCGTTGATTCGCAGGGGGAATTGCCCTGACACTGCCGCATTTCTGGATTTTGCGGCCGGGTATCCGCAAGTTTTGCTTGCGGAACATTGCCTTTCCTTTCCTCGTTCATTAACCAACCCCCCTCTTCACACCTCCCATCACCTGACACCTGACACTTGACACCTGCCCCCCCAAAGGTGCGCCATGAAAAAACTCCTCGCTTTTCTCCTCCTCGTCTCGTTCATCGTCACATCCTGCGGCAAAGCCACGCCCACCCTCGAGCCGCCGCCCATCGTCCCCACCGTGAGCCAGGCTCCGCGCCTCGTAGGTCAAGTCCCTGCCGAGGGCGAACGTCTGCTGCTCGATTCGTTCATCGAGTTGACGTTCGACCGCGAGATGGATTCCGCCTCGACGGATTCCGCCTTCGCGTTGGCCGACTCGAGCGGCGGCCCAGTCGCTGGGACGATTACCTGGCCCGAGGCGCGCACGCTTCGCTTCCAACCGGACGATCTGCTGGCTCCCGCAACGATTTACGTCGCGGCCGTTTCGGCTTCCGCGAAGAGCGCCGAGGGGGTCGCGCTTGGCGAGGAGGTCCGCGCCGAATTTCAGACGGTCGAGTCGCTGGCGGTGGGACAGGTCTTCCCCGCGCCCGACACCCAGGAAGTGGACTTGGATTCCACCATCACGGTCATCTTCAACCGTCCCATCGTCCCGGTGACGATTGCCGAGGAGCAGAAGGATCTGCCCCAGCCGCTCACCATCCAGCCCGAAGTGGAGGGGACGGGCGAGTGGGTCAGTTCGTCGGTGTACGTGTTCCAGCCGGAAAAAGGCCTCAGCAGCGGCACCCACTACCTCGTCAGCGTGGACGCGGGGATCGAGGATACGCTCGGCATGTCGCTCGAGGAGTCCTACGTCTGGAAGTTCGTCACGCGCGCCCCGAAGGTCGAATATCTCTCGCTCGTGAACGGCGAATTCAATCCCCCGATGGACATCGAAGACGTTCGGCTCGACCAGGCTTTCGTCGTCGCCTTCCAGCAGCCGATGGACAAAGCCTCCACCGAAGCCGCCGTGACGCTGGCCGACCGCGAAACGAGCAAACCCTTCCCCGTCAAATTCAAGTGGAACGAGGAATTCACCGCACTGACGATCACGCCCGCCGGGTTTTATCGTCTTTCCGCTTTTTATCAACTTGATTTGGCAAAGTCCGCGCTCGCGCAGGACGGCAGTCCGCTGGCGGATGGATTGTCGTTCCGATTCTCCACCCTGCCCCTGCCGCGCATCGTCAGCGTGGCGCCGAAGCCGAATTCGGCGCAGAAGTATTTCGACGCGTGGATCACGATCAAGTTTAGTTCGCCGATGGACTTCGACACTTTGAAAAACCGCGTTGTCGTCACCCCCGCGCCGAAGGAAGAACTGCGGATGTATTACAACGAATATGAATGGCAGTTGAATCTCATCGGGCTGGAGCCGTCCACCGACTACATCGTGCGCGTCCTGCCGGGCATGGCGGATATTTACGGCAACGTCATCCGCGCCGAATATTCCTGGGATTTCAGGACGGGGGAGAGATATCCGAGCGCGTACCTTGCCGTTCCGCAATCGCTCATCTACCGCGTGGGCGGAGACCAGAGTTTCTTCTTCGAGTACACCAACCTCGATTCGGCGGAGATATTTCTCTACTCGATCACGCCTGAGACGTTCATCAGTTTCCAGCGCGGGGATATGCAGCCGGAGAACTTCGGGACGAGGGGACAGCCCATCCGCACCTGGAAGCCGAACCTCGACGTACCGCTGAACGAACGGCAGTCGGTGGAATACGAGTTGCAGGATGCCAACGGCAAGCCGCTGACGCCTGGCTATTACTTCCTCGGCGTGAAGGCCGAACCCTTCGAATCAACCGCCAATTTCCTGCAAGGCGCGGTGGTCATTGTTGCCACCGATAACATCACCTTGAAAAACACCGAGAGCGAATCGCTCGTCTGGTTGACGGATCTCGCCACGGGCGCGCCCGTCAAAGGCGTAAACGTGGTCTTCTACGACCAGGATGGGAAGCAACTCGGCAAGGCCGCCACCGACAAGGACGGCCTGGCCTACGCAGGCGATCTGTCGCATCCCTATTACGCCCGCACCGACGATAAGAACCACCTCGCCTTTGCCGCGCAGCATTGGGGCAGCGGCGTCTCGGCGGGCAACTTCGGCATCTACGAGGATTACTGGACGCCCGTCAATCAGCCCTTCGCCTTCGTGTACACCGAACGCCCGATCTACCGCCCGAACCAGGACGTGTTCATCAAGGGCGTCGTCCGCCAGAACGACGACCTGCATTACAGCCTCCCGCAGCAGGATTCGGTCTGGGTTACGATCGGTTTCCAGGGCGAGACGCTCTACGAGCAGGAAGCGGCGCTCAACGACATGGGGACGTTTGCCATCGCCTACAAACTTGGCGAGGAAGTCTCGCTTGGAACCTACGATGTCACTGTCCGCTTCGAGAAGGGCGACGAAACCTCCTTCGCCTGGCACACCTTCCGCGTGGCCGAATATCGCAAGCCCGAATTTCAAGTGACAGCGACGCCGAGCGCCACCGACGTCCTCGCGGGCGGCAAATACTCCCTCGCGCTAGACGCGGCCTACTACTCCGGCGGATTCGTCGGCGGCGCGGACGTGGACTGGTTCCTCTCCGCTTCCCCCTCGACCTTCAGCCCTGCTCCTCTTTACTCGAACTATTCCTTCTCCGATTTCAACTTCGACGACTTCGACGGGAATCGATTCGGCTCCACCACCACCCTCGACCAGGGCAAAGGCAAATTGGACGCCAACGGCCATATCGAACTCTCGCAGACCGCGGCCCTCGGCAAGCACACCAACGGCAGCCAGGTGACGTTCTCTGCCAACGTGACCGACGTTTCGGGGAATCTCGTCAGCGGAGGGACAAGCCTCCACGTGCACCCCAGCCTCATCTACGCGGGCATCCGCTCGCAGAGTTACGTCGGGATCGAGAATCTCCCCTCGGCGTTCGATCTGGTCGTGCTGGATTGGGAGTCGAATCCCATCGCGAATCAAGAGTTGACGGTGGACATCGTCCGCCGCGAGTGGTACAGCGTGCAGGAGAAGGATTCGCAAGACACGCTGCGCTGGGTGACGAGCGTCAAGGATATTCCCATCGAAACGGGAATGAAAGTGACGACGGACAAGGACGGCCGCGCGGTGGCCGAGTTCACGCCGAAGCGGGGCGGAGTGTATAAAGCCATCGTCCATGTGCAGGATGAAAAGGGCAACAAGCAGAAGGCTTCGCAATTCATCTGGGTGGCGGGCAGGGAATACATCCCCTGGCAGCAGACCAACGACCGCACCTTCCAACTCGTGAAGGATAAGGACTTCTACTCGGTCGGCGACACGGCCAAACTGCTCATTGCCCAGCCCTTCGAAGGCGAACATTACGCGCTGGTGACTTACGAGCGCGGCCACATCTACAAGCAGGAAGTCATCAAACTCGATGGCAACAGCACCATTTACGAATTGCAAATCACCAAAGAAATGGCGCCGGTTGCCTACGTCTCCGTCGTCGTCATCAAAGGCGCGGAGAAAGATTCCCCGCCCGATTTCAAGGTCGGCATGGCGCGCATTGACGTGAATCTCGACCAGCAGGAATTGAGCGTGAGCATTGAAGCCGATAAAGAATCGGCGGGGCCGCGCGACGAAGTGAAATACACCGTCACGGTGAAGGATTTTGCCGGCAAATCCGTCCAGGCCGAAGTCTCGCTGGCGCTGGTGGATAAGGCCGTTCTCGCCCTCGCGCCGTCCAATTCGCCGCCCATGCTGAGCGCGTTCTATCCCGAACGCGCCTTGAGCGTGCAAACATCCGTCGGCATCGTCTTGAGCGCGGACGCGTTCAACGCCAATTATCGCAAGTCGCTGAACGAAGGTTTGGGCGGCGGCAGCGGCGGCGGAAAGGGCGATGGCGACTTCGGCGTGATGACCGTGCGGCAGGATTTCCGCGACACGGCCTTCTACGAAGCGCAGGTGAAAACCGACAAGAACGGCAAAGCCACCGTCACCGTGAAACTGCCCGAAAACCTGACTACCTGGCAGATGAAAGCGCGCGCCGTTACAGGAGATTCCCTCGTCGGCGAGGAGACACACGAGATCATCAGCAGCAAGCCGCTGCTCGTCAACGCGCAGGCGCCGCGCTTCTTCATCGTGGACGATACCGCGCGGGTCGGGGCGAGCGTGCATAACAACACGAAGGAACCGCTCACCGTCAAGGTCAGGCTCGAAGCGGAGGGGGTGGAGATCCAATCGCCTGTCGAACAGACCGTCACTGTCGGCGCGGGCCAGCAGAAATACGTCACGTGGGATGTGAAGGTCGAGAGCGGCGCGACGCGGGTTGATCTCACCGTCAGCGCGCAGGGCGGAAAATATCAGGACGCCAGCAAACCCGCGGTCGGCACGCTGGAGGGACAGGGCATCCCCGTGTACACCTTCCACGTGACCGAGACCGTCGGAACGTCGGGCATGATGCGGGAGGCGGATTCCGTCACCGAGTTGGTGGCCGTGCCGACGTCGCTGCCGTACAAGTCCGCCACGGTCAACGTGGAACTCGCGCCCTCGCTGGCGGCCTCGATGGTCGGCGGGCTGAGCGCGCTCGAAGATTTCGAATACCTGTGCATGGAGCAGACCGTCTCCCGCTTCCTGCCGAACCTGGCCGCGCTGCGCGCCCTCGAACTTGCAGGCCAGCCGTCCAAAGAACTGCGCGATAAACTCGACAAGCAGGTGAGCGCCGCCCTCCAGCGCATCTACGCCAAACAACTGTACGACGGCGGCTGGAACTGGTGGGACGGGCAGGACAGCGACCCGCAAACCAGCGCCTACGTTTTGCTCGGCCTGATCGAAGCGCGTCAAACGGGTTACGAAATTGACGAAGACATTTTCACTAGCGGCGTGAACTACCTGAAGGAAAACCTGCCGCGCCTCGACCGCAACGACGCGCAGTGGCAATACAACCGCCAGGCCTTCATCGCCTACGTTCTCGCCCGCGCCGACGAGTTCCCCTCATCCACCGCCCAATTCCTCTACGAGAACCGCGCCCATTTGGGCAACTTCGGCAAGGCCTACCTGGCCCAGGCCTACTTCCTCGAAGATCCAAAGAGCGCGCGCCTCAAGACCCTGATGTCCGACCTGGCCTCCGCGGCCGTCCTCTCCGCGGCGGGCGCGCACTGGGAGGAGACCGAGACCGATTACTGGAACTGGAACACCGACCTCCGCTCGACGGCCATCGTGCTGGACGCGTTCGTCCGCATCCAACCCGATTCGACCCTGACCGTGGACGCGGTTCGCTGGCTGATGGCGCATCGCCGGTCGGATGGCTGGGGCTCCACCCAGGAAACCGCGTGGACGCTCCTCGCCCTGACCGACTGGCTGGCCTACTCGAAGGAATTCGAATCCAGTTATTCCTTCGCCGTCGGCGTGAACGGCGAATCGCTGGCGCAGGGACAGGTCTCCGCCGAGAACCTGACGACGCCTGTCAATGTGGAAATCACAAATGAACAACTTTCCCAGCAGGTGAATTACCTCGTCATCGCGCGCGGCGCGGGGACGGGCAACCTGTATTACAGCACCTATCTCAACGCTGAACTGCCCGTTGAATCCATCAAGTCGCTGGATCGCGGCATCATCGTCTCGCGGCAGTACTTCACCCTCGATGACGCGAAGAAGCCCATCACAGAGATCGAACGCGGCGAACTGGTGCGCGTGCGCGTCACCATCGTCGCGCCCGCCGCGCTGCATCACGTGGTGGTCAACGATCCGCTTCCTGCCGGTCTCGAGGCCGTGGACTCGTCCCTGCTGACCGACGTGCAAGTCCCCGCGAAATACAGCGTCGCCGACTTCGCCCGCAAAGGCTGGGGCTGGTGGTTCTTCACCCACACCGAACTGCGCGACGAGAAGGTCGTTCTCTCCGCCGATTACCTCCCCGCGGGGACATACGTCTTCACCTACCTCGCCCGCGCGGGAACGGCTGGCACGTTCAACGTCATCCCGACCACCGCCTACGAGTTCTACTTCCCTGATGTGTATGGGAGGGGGGAGGGGACGGTGTTTGTGGTGAAGCCGTAGCCCTATCCCAACCTTCCCCCATTTCGAAGATCAGAAATGGGGGGAAAGGGAAAGCAACAAGCAATGAAAACGGGTTCCGAAATCTGAAATTTCGGAACCCGTTCCGTAAAGGTATAATCGCAGTACCGCATAACTTGCTTTTTGATTATTGCTGGTCCCCCCTACATTTGGCCTAAAATGACACTTGAAGTCCGTTTTAGCCAAAATGTGGGGG
>DAOUMJ010000261.1:0-3229 GCA_034411715.1 Anaerolineales bacterium
TCCCCCACATTTTGGCTAAAACGGACTTCAAGTGTCATTTTAGGCCAAATGTAGGGGGGACCAGCAATAATCAAAAAGCAAGTTATGCGGTACTGCCAAAAAACAATTCCTGTAAGGATTGGATGTGCCGAAGGGAAAACTTATTGGGTCTTCCAAAATCTCTTTTATTGGACGAGAGAAGAGCTATCCGCGGATGACGTTAACGCTCTTTTGCGAGAAAAAGAACGAAAAAAGAGGCGCACGATTGAACGTGCACGTTCCATGATGGATGTTGAGCAATCAGACAGTGTCGAAAGAGAGCCTATTCCTGATGATGTGAAAATATTTGTTTGGCAGCGAGATGGGGGGAAATGCGTGAAGTGCGGGAGCAATAAGAACCTTGAATATGACCATATAATCCCGCTTTCAATGGGCGGAAGTAATACTGCTCGGAATATCCAATTGCTGTGCGAGGATCACAATCGCGAAAAAGGCGGGAATTTGATTTAGGAATCAGGAAATCATCGAGCCTTCCCTTTTTTTTCGTATGAGAAACCTCACACCCCCAGCCACTTTCCCGCCTCTTTCGGCAAATTCGTCACGCTCGCGGCGCGCACCGTGCACTGCGGCAGAGACTCTAAAAACAGCCGCCCATACTGCTTCGTCATCACGCGCTTGTCCAAGATGACCACCACGCCGCGGTCGGACTGGGTGCGGATCAATCGTCCGAATCCCTGGCGGAATTTGAGGATGGCTTCGGGCAGGTAATATTCGTTGAAGGGGTCTTCGTAGGTCTCGGAGCGCGCCGCGATGAGCGGATCGGTCGGCACATCGAAGGGTAGTTTGGCGATGACCACCACCGAGAGCGCCTCGCCTGGCACGTCCACGCCTTCCCAAAATGACTTGGTTCCCAACAGCACCGCGCGTTCTGTGGACTTGAACGATTCGAGCAGTGTGTTCGCCGACGCGCCCTCGCCCTGTTCCAGCACGAAGATATTTTCGCGCGCCAGCGGCGCGGTGATTCCCTGCGCGGCGCGCTTGAGGGCCGCGTAGGACGTGAACAGGACGAGCATCCGTCCGCCGGTGGCGATGGCGGTGGAGGCGATGGCGCGGTTGATCATCTGCTCGTAGTTCGGCTGGTTCGGTTCGGGCATGTCGTTGCCGAGAAAGAGCAGCGTGGAACTTTCGTAGTCGAAAGGGCTTCCCAGCGCGAGTTCGTCCGCCATTTCCGCGCCGAGGCGGTTGCGAAGATAGGTGAATTCGCCATGCGTCGTCAGCGTGGCGGAGGTCAGCGCTACGGCGTTCTTCGGGTTCCAGATATGCTCGGTGATCAATCCGCCCACGTGGAGCGGCGCGGCGTTCAGCGAGAGGCGTTCGTCCTTCGGTTTGACCTCGATCCAGTAAACCGTACCCGGCGAGGGGTCCAGGACGAGAGCCGTGAGGTTGTTGTGCATCTCGGTCATGCGCCGCAGCGCGTTGCTCAGGTCGCTCATCGGCCCCTCGATCTCTTCGTTGCCGTCGGAGTACATATCCGCCGAGGCCCTGTAGAGCGCCTCCAGCGATTTGAGCAGGTGGCGCATCGTCTCGCTCGTCTGTCCCCACATCATTTCGATATCCTCCCACTCCGCGAGTTTGCGCGTGGCCGGCAGGATGCGCGATTGCCAGGCGTAATTGGACTGTTGCCGGCCTTCGCGTTGAAACGCGGCAAATTGCCCGAGTACGCTGAAAAATTCCTTGTTGAGTTGGTCGAGGCGGAACGACTGGGTGGCGGCGCGCTCCGCGTGCTGGACGAACGCGGCGTGGTCGGACGGGCCCAGGGGGGACGCGCCAACCGCGCCGAGCAGCCGGTTGAGCAGGCCTGAACTCGTCCCGCCGACCTCCTTCAACATTCGCATCAAATCGAACTGCGTGAACTTGAACGACAGCGCGTTGGTGGTGGCGCCTTCGAGATGGTGCGCCTCGTCCACCACGAGATAATCGTATTCGGGCAATACCTTGCTGCCCGTCGCCACGTCCGAGAGAAGCAGGGCGTGATTGACGATGAGGATATGCGCGTTCTGCGCGGCGGTTTTGGCGCGGTGGAACGCGCACGTCCCCGCCATGCGCGCCATGCAATTATCCGTCGTGCAGGCGTCGTCCTCGGCCGAAAGTTTCACCCACGCGTCGCGCTCCGCGGGCCCGGTGAGATTCAACTCGTTGCGGTCGCCGCTTTGATTCTCCAGTTGCCACACGATCACTTTCGCCAGCACGCGCATTTCCTCGGCGCTGTTCGGGCCGAAGTGCCGCATGATCTGCAAACGACGCGGGCACAAATAATTGGCGCGGCCTTTCAAGACCGCGGCGCGCAGGTCAATGCCGAGCGCCTCTTTCAATGCGGGGATGTCCTTTTTGATCAATTGGTCTTGCAGGTTGATCGTGTTCGTGGAGACCACCACGCGCGTGTTGTTCGTAACGGCGAAATACGCGGCGGGAACCAAATACGCGAGGCTTTTCCCGACGCCGGTCCCGGCTTCGATCATCGTGTGACGTCCGTACGAAAGCGCGTTCGTCACCGACTTCAACATCGCCACCTGTTCGGGGCGATGCTCGTACGCTTCGAAATATTGCGAGAACGGGCCTCCATATTCGAGGACGGACGCGATCTCTTCCGCGTCGAGCGGGATCGGCTTCTCTTCGACTTTTTTCAACGGGGGATATTTTCCCTCGCCCCGATCCTCGCTTCTTTCCAACGCCTCGGCGGGCTTGCCCCGCACTTTCTTTGGCTGCACGCCCTCGCGTGACTTTGCGCGCAAAACCTGCTCGAAGACGTATCCCGCGTCCCAGTCAATCGGCTCGCCGTGTTGAATGATCTCCTGCACCACCTCCAGCGGAAGTTCGCGCGCGATCTCCAGCAATCGTTCGTAGGCCGCGTGCGTGACCTTCGCGTCGTCCAGGGCGCGATGGGTGGCGGGGAGCAGGATTCCGAGTTGCTGGCCGAGCGCGCCGAGGTTGTATCGGCTGGCGGAGGGCATCAGCACAGACGCCAGCGCGTACGTGTCAATGACGCGGTTCAGTTGGAGCAGTCCCGCCTTTTGCAGGAATCCCAGATCGAAGCGGATGTTGTGGCCGATCACGGGGGCGTCGCCGACGAAGGCTTGCAGTTCGTGTTTGATGTCCGCGAGGCGCGGCGCGTTTCGCACCATCGAATCGTCAATGCGCGTGAGTCCCGTGATGAATTCGGGGATGTGACGCTGGGGATTGATCAACGTGG
>DAOUMJ010000262.1:0-2819 GCA_034411715.1 Anaerolineales bacterium
AATGTAAATAACAGCGCGATGTTTCATTTCCATTTTCCTCGTATAGTAGTTATGCCTGCCAAATACCGCTTACTCTCACCAAGCCCATTCGAGCCTGGAAGCCTGGTTTTTTGATGGGAGAACTGAGGTACGAATTGGGATTTTCATTGGGCCAGTGCCCGTCATTTCCATGTCCCCCATCCTTTCCTGACACGCCTTCTAAAATTTGGAGCAAATTCAACCGGATCGTCACGGTAAATTTCTGGTTTCGATCTACTACCACTTTTTCGACAAGTGTTTGAATGATTTGACGCTTCAACGCTTGGTTTTCCCTTTCTTCCTGTGGATCAACAGGAATTGTGTTTAACCCAGCAATACCTTCCAACATATCTGCCAAATACTGTCTGACATGCGGCTCCCAATTCTCAATGACACTGGTGTCAATAATTTCTCGCGCCGAGGACAATTCGCGTTTCAAGGCAACCTCTTGCAAAGACATTTCGCCCAATTGGCGATCCATGTCCTGTTCGGTAATGCTGCCTTTACGCGCCTGGGTAATCACCCATTGGCGATTACTGGCCAAGGCATCCAATTCCTTCTCAATGCATTCTTGATCGGCACTTTGTGTCGCTGCACTGTTTCGCAATTCATCCACCATGACCCTGGCTTGCTCGATAATGGATGCCGAATCCCTGGAACATCAGGCGGAGGCGCAGTCATGAGTGATGTCGCAGTTACCATTCCTTTTGCTTTCATATATGTTCTGGGAGGGCTCGTGCTTGGCGGAATCTTCTATATCCTGGGAAAGTGTTATGTGAAAAGCCGATTGAGAAAACAGAAGTAGGGGGGGATGATCCATGTCCACCAAAATCATCTGCATTGCCAACCAGAAAGGCGGGGTGGGCAAGACCACCACGGCTGTCTCGCTGGCGCATGGCCTATCTCAAAAAGGCAAACGGGCGCTGTTGATCGATCTCGATCCCCAGGGACAATGCGCCACTGCCTTGGGGCGGGGTCCTGAGCCGGCTGTCTTCCACCTGCTCACGATGAGCGCGAGCCCGCAAGAGATTGCCTTTGTTCAATCCTGGGTGCGTTCCTCCGGGCGGGATGGACTATATCTCCTGCCAGGCGATCAGCAAACGATGGTCGCTCAAACTGTGTTGAACGCGCAGGACAAACCCATCTCCGCGATTCGGAATTCGGTCAGTCGGTTCTTCAAAGAGGGCTTAAGCTACATCCTCTTCGACACTGCGCCCAGCGTGGGCGGAATCCAGGAACGCGCCGTCTGGGCCGCCGACCTTGTGATCGTCCCCACCGCCACCGAGTTCCTTTCCGCGGACGGTCTCTCCAAAGCCTTGCACATGCTGGCTGTTCTTCAAAAGAAGAAGAACTGGCGCGGGAAGCTGCTCGGCATCCTGCCAACCTTCTACGACGAGACCACGCGCGAGAGCCAGGCCACGATGAAGGATTTGCAGGAGCGTTTCCACGCCAGTGTGGCTGCCTCCGATCCATCGCTCCACGCTGTTGCGGGAATGCGCTTCGCAAGGCAGGACGATCTTCGAGTTCGATCCACTCTGCCGCGCCGCCAAGGAATACCAGGCGCTGACGCAGTATGTGATGAAGTTCTAGGAGGCTGGCATGTCAAAGCGACGTGATCCTTTTGAATCCTCCGAGCCGGCCTCCGTTGCTCCCGTCCCACCGAGCATCTATGACTCGCTACGTATAGCTTCCCCGCGCAAGCGCAACCGCCGCTGGGAAAAGGAACATCAGCACGAAAAGGCGGTCTATCGTGGCGTGGATTCCAAACTGGCACTGAAGGTCAAGTCCATTGCGGGAGAACTATCTGTACCTGAAGGAGAAGTGGCGCGCGCCCTGCTCGAACATTCATTGATCGCCTACGGGCGCGGCGACCTGGATCTCCTTCCACGCCCCAACCCAGAGCGAATGCGCATGACGCTCTTTCCGACTTCTCACGCGCGATACGAAGACGATGAATATCCAAAGCGTCACACGCGAAAAAAAGCGCCGGCCTTGTGGAAGGAGATCATCACCTGGCGCGGGTTTCCCTCCGAACTCAAGCAGGAGATCGCGGACATCGCATCGGAGGACAACCTGAACGTGCCAGTGGGTGAGCTGGTGACGGCTTTGCTTCGCTTCGGCCTGCGATCATACGAGTCGGGAATGTTGAAGATCAAACCAACCCCAAAGTCGGCATCCTTCACCCTGGACGGGAAAGGTGAAAAATGAACCGCGCGCGAAATCGGATGAATGAATCAGGGAATGAACTCAACGTAGGCGGCACACAGAATGTGCCGCCTACGCGTTGTCCACGCTCCGCCTACGCTCCCGCCCGCGTTGCCGCCTACGCTGAACGCACAGGAAGGCTTGTAACGAATGAATCAGCCGGTGCAGGGTCTGTGGGGTGCAGCTCACCGATTTGCTCGATTTGGCTGTGGAGACTTGGGGCATGAATCCGAAACAGGCATGGCAATCCGTGTTGAATCAACTCCAGAGCGAAATGCCGCGCGCCTCGTTCGAGACCTGGGTGCGTGACACAGAGGCGTTGTCGTTGAATGGCGATGCCCTGACTGTCGCGGCACGAAACGCCTACGCGCGCGACTGGCTGGAGTCGCGCCTGACGAACACCGTTCAACGAATGCTGGCTGATATTCTGAATCAAACCGTTACAGTTCGCTTTGTAGATGGGAATGGTTCGAGTAGAGAGTCCGAACCTGAAGAAGATGCTGAACAGGAGATCGCCCTCGAACCCGTGCAATGGCTGGACTACGACAAGATGGTCCAGCCTCATAAGCAGGTGGTGGTGAAAGGCTATCTGCGTC
>DAOUMJ010000263.1:0-5581 GCA_034411715.1 Anaerolineales bacterium
GTATGAAGTGGATAGTTGGGAGACCAGCATTCCCGATTTGAAGCAGACGATGGATATGAAAACGAGCGTCATGAGCGTGTTCGGCGTGTTCATGCTTGGCATTGTCGCCATCGGCATTTTGAACTTGTTGATGATGGCGGTTTTCGAGCGCACGCGCGAGATCGGCATCGTCGGCGCGCTGGGGTTGAAGCCGCGCGAGATCACCTTCCTGTTCCTGCTGGAGGGCATCCTGATCGGCGTCATGGGCGCGGTCATTGGAGCGATTCTTGGTACCGCCATTAACGGCATACTCGGCTATTACGGCATGGATTACAGCACCTTCACCAATTTGACCGAATACACGGCCTTGATCAGCGGGCGCATCTACACCCAGTTGGTTCCGCTGAAGGTGCTTAAACATGCCGTCACGGTCGCGGTCATTGCGGCGCTGGCGGCGCTCTACCCGGCCATCGAGGCCTCGCGGCGCGAACCGGCCGAGGCGCTGCATTATGTGTGATCGTTTTCTGCGTAACCGGCGTTCTCTAACGCCGAGTCATTCGCACGTTAGAGAACGTGCGATACGCGGATGAAGAGAACGCGCTCTACGCGGATGATTGGAAAAGAGATTCTTATGATCAACTATTTCAAAATGGCATACCGCAACCTCGGCAGGCACCGCCGCCGCACTGTTTTTTCGGCGCTGGCGCTCGCCCTCGGGACGGCGTTGTTGATGTTCATTGCCGCCTTCTTCGAAGGCGAGATGCGCGGCTCGATGGAGACCACCCTGCGCCTCAACAGCGGACACCTCCAGGTGCAGGACGCGGATTACGACCCCGACAAACTCAGCGTCGCCTGGGAGTATCTGATCGAGAACCCGCAGCAGGCCGCGGCGAAGATCGAAGCGCTGGAGCAGGTCGCGGCCGCGACCCCGCGCCTGTTCGCCAGCGGCATCGTCTCGGTCCGCGATGAATCGAACGGAGTCCAGATCATGGGCATTGACCCCGCCTCGGAGGCCAACGCGCCCTATCGCGACGGTCTGGTCGCGGGAGAGTTCCTGAGCGCGGACGACCGCGAGGGCATCGTCATCGGCTATCCGCTGGCGCAAAGCCTGGGACTGCAGGTGGGCGACCAACTCAACCTGCTGATCAACACCTCCGACGGGACGGTGGACGAGCAGAGATTTACCGTGCGCGGCATCTTCAGCACCGGCACGACTGCCTACGACAAGGGCATTGTGTTACTGCCGCTGGCAAAAGCGCAGGCGTTTTCGGGCGCGCAAAACCGCGCCAGTATCCTCTTCATTCTTCTGCATGACCGCGAAACAGCGGATGCGGTCGCCGCCGCCATTCAGGGGCAGGGTTTGCAGATCAAGACCTGGACGGAAATGAACGAACTGCTCGTGCTGGTCAATGATTTTTCGAACGCCTATCTCACCGTGATCAACCTGATCGTGCTGGGCGTCACGGCGACGGTCATCGTCAACACCCTGCTCATGTCGGTCTTCGAGCGCACGCGCGAGATCGGCATCCTCTCCGCCATCGGCATGAAGGGACGCCAGATCGTCACACTCTTCCTCGCCGAAGCGGGTCTGCTGGCGCTCGGCGGTGTGACCTTCGGCTCGCTGGCGGGATGGGCGATCTCCGCCTATTTCGAGAAGGTCGGAATCTATTTCGGCGATTTCGGCTTCAGCGGCGAGATGCTCCTCGAGGACCGCATCTACACCTACCTGACGCTGGATTCCGCCGTCACCCTGATCGTTACGGCATTCATCGTCACCATTCTCGCTTCACTCTATCCCGCGCGGATGGCCTCTCGCATGGAGCCGGTCGAAGCGCTTCACAGCGCGCAATAAGAATTGCCCTCACCCCTGCACCCCTCTCCCAATGGGAGAGGGGTGCAGGGGTGAGGGTAACAAGGAGAAACAACATGGAAGTCGCAAAACTGACGGATGTCACCCGCATCTACAAAGTCGGCGAGGTGGAGACCCGCGCCCTGAACGGCATCACCATGACCATCGAACACGGAGAATTCACCTCCCTCGTCGGTCCCTCCGGCTCGGGCAAGACCACCCTCCTGCAACTCATCGGCTGTCTCGACCAGCCCACCACCGGCAGCGTGGTCATCAACGGCCGCGAAACCACCAACCTCAACCGCAACCAGCGAGCAGACTTGAGAAAAGGCACGATTGGCTTCGTGTTCCAATTCTTCGCCCTCATCCCGACGCTGACCGCCTACGAGAACGTCGAAATGCCGCTCCTGCTCAACAGCAAGAGCGCGGCAGAGCGCAGACAGCGCGTGATGGAACTGCTCGAAGCGGTGGACATGACCGACCGCGCCCGTCACCGCCCCGATCAACTCTCCGGCGGACAGCAGCAGCGCGTCGCAGTGGCGCGCGCGCTGGCTCCCGACCCCAAAATGATCCTGGCCGACGAACCCACCGCGAATTTGGATACAGAGAACGGCGAGCATGTGATGAATATCATGAAGCGCCTTAACAAGGAGACCGGCACCACCTTCATCTTCGCCACCCACGACCCGCGCGTCATCAAATTCGCGGCCCGCGTCGTATCCCTGCACGACGGCCGGATCGAAAGCGACAGCCAGGCCAAGTGACGATGTTGGAGAACCAATGAAATTAATGTATTGGACGATCATCTTCGGCCTGGCCCTCACCGCCTGCACCGCGATCGCCTCCACGCCCGCGCCCATCCCAACCGTCTCGCTGGACGCCGCGCCCACAAACGAGACCTCGGCCGAGGCGGTCAGCGCCTCGGCGGTCGTTGTCCCGATCCGCGAGGCGCGGCTGTCCTTCCCCGCCATCGGTCACGTCGCCTCGGTGGACGTGAAAGCCGGCGATAAAGCGCAGGCGGGACAGGCGCTCGTTCGCCTGGATACCGCCCTGCTCGAGGCGCGCGTCCGCGAGGCCGAGGCCAATCTCGCCGCGGCCGAGATCCAGGTCAAATTTTTGAAGCGGGTCGGCACCGACGAGCGCCACCTCGAATCCGCCGAGGCGGACGTGGATCGCGCCCAGGCGCTGGTCAATTCCGCCAAAGCCGCGCTCGAGGCCCAGGCCGCCATCCTCGCGCCCTTCGACGGGACGATCGTCTCCGTGGATGTCGCGCCCGGCGAGACGGTCGTGCCGGGCCGCGTCGTCATCACGCTGGGCGACCTCTCCAAATTCCAGGTCAAGACCACCGACCTGAGCGAACGCAGCGTGACGCGCGTCAAGATCGGGCAGCCCGTCAAAATTTTCATCGAAGCCCTGAACCGGGAATTGACCGGAAAAGTGGCGGATATTGCCCTCATCTCCTCCACCCTCGGCGGCGACGTGGTCTTCACCGTGACCATCGAACTGGACAAACAGCCGCCGGGCCTGATGTGGGGCATGAGCGCCGACGTGGAAATCGAGACGGAATGATGGAAGCCCGCATGAAACGCGTTCTTCCCCTCCTCCTCGTTTTCCTGCTCGCCTTCTCCATCGCCCCCGCGCCCGCCCGAGCCGCCAATGGGGGCCGCGTGGTTGCATCGGCGGTCGTCCTTCCCGCGCAGGTTTCGAAGATGGGTTTCCTCACCGCCGCGCCGATCCGGGAGATCAACGTGAAAGAGGGCGATCTCGTTGCCGCGGGACAGGTCCTGGCCGCGCTCGAAATGGCCGAGCAGGAATACCGCGTCCAGGCCGCCGAGGCCGCCTATCGCTCGGCGCAATCCAACGCGGAACTCCAGCGTTACCGCCTGGTCAAAACGCGCGACAAGCGCGGCCGCGTAATCTTCCAATACATGCCGCGCGAAGTCATGCTGCGAGCCGATTCCCTGGCCGAAGCGGCGCGCGCTTCCCTGGAAGTGGCGCAGGCGAACCTGGCGCAATACACACTGACAGCCCCCTACGACGCGACGGTGGTCGCCGTCCACGCCGCGCCCGGCGAACTCGCCCAACTCGATCAGCCCGTTCTCACCCTCGCCACGCAGAATCGGATGCAGGTGAAAACCACCGACCTGCCGGAGCGCGACATCCCAAAAATCAAGATCGGGCAGAAGGCGACCGTCTTCGTGGAAGCGCTCGGCAGGGAATTTCCCGCCAGGGTGGCCGCGATTGCGCCGCGCGCCCAAATCGTCGGCGGCGACGTGGTCTTCGAGGTGACGCTGGCCTTCGAGAAACAACCCGATGGATTATTGTGGGGCATGACCGCCGAAGCGACGATCTCGACCGAATGAACGTGGGGCGGATTGGCAATCCGCCCTACAACGTTACAACGCTCGCCCCCTCCCCCGCCTCGCTGACGAAAATCTCCGCCTCTTTCCCGGACCTCGCGCGGTATTCCGCGCCGACGGCTTTCGCGAACGCCCCAGCCGAATCCCGCCGCACGAGCGCCGCCGCGCAGCCGCCGAAGCCCGCGCCGGTCATGCGCGCGCCGAAACATTCGGGACGCGCCTGGGCGATCTCCACGATCCAATTCAACGCGTCGTTCGCGACTTCGAAATCGCCGCGCAAACTCGCGTGGCTTTCGTTGAACAACCTCCCCAGCGCGACCGCATCGCCTGCCCGCATGGCGTCCACTGCCTTCAATACGCGTTCGTTTTCCGTGACGACGTGCCGCGCCCGTTTCAATGCCGCATCATCCAGCCGCGCGCCTTTTACGTTTTTCGTTTTATTTTTTTCCTCTTCGATTTTTTTCACCCCCACATCCCTCAACGCCTTCACCCCAAAGAACCGCGCCGCCCGCTCGCACTGCTCACGCCGTTCGTTATATGCGGACTCCACCAGCCCGCGCCGCGTGGACGTGTCCATCACCGCCACCGCGATCTCCTTCGGCAGGGGGATATGCTCGTAAGCGAGCGACCTGCAATCGAGGAAGAACGCGTGTCCCGCTTTCGCCGCCGCGCTAACGGCCTGGTCCATTATGCCGGTCTGTACTCCCAGCCAGTTGTTCTCGGCGCGTTGTCCTATCCTGGCTATACGCAGTTCGTCCCACTCAATAATGCCGGCACAGGCGAAGGCGCGCGCCGCCGCCACCTCCAGCGCGGCGGACGAGGATAGCCCCGCGCCGCGCGGCACGTCGCCCGCCATCACCCCCTCCCAGCCGTGTAACGCGTAACCCGCAGCCTGCAATTCGTTTGCCATGCCTTTGAGATACTCGATCCACCGTTCTTCGCCCCGGGCGAGGAAATCCAGATCGAAAGCCGCGGCCCGCCCAAGGTCCAGGGAATGAACCGAAACGCGGCGATCGGCGCGAGGCCGCAGGGCAATCCACACGGCGCGGTCAATCGCCATCGGCAGGACGAATCCGTCGTTATAGTCCGTATGCTCGCCGATCAGATTCACCCGTCCCGGCGCGCGCACCACGTGCGCGGGTTCGGAACGAAAAACAGCGCGAAAACCTTTCTGTACCCGGGTCAACATGCTTGTATTCTATCGTCTCTTTGGAGTTTAGTGGGGTAATACACTTTCTGCTTTCTGTACACGGATGCCGAGGATGATACGGATTCACACGGAACGAATTTAAAAAATCGCACTACCGCAAAAGTCACTTTTGACTTGACAAAACGGGTTCTCAGAGCATACTGTAGCTTGCGTCAAACAAGAGACAGAGGCTATGAGAACCCA
>DAOUMJ010000264.1:0-3123 GCA_034411715.1 Anaerolineales bacterium
ATATTCCCTACTGCTGCCACCCGTAGGTGTATGGACCGTGTTTCAGTTCCATTGTGGGGGGCCACCCTCTCAGGTCCCCTACCCGTCGTAGCCTTGGTGGGCCGTTACCCTACCAACTAGCTGATGGGACGCAGGTCCCTCCCAAAGCGTCTCCCGAAGGGGACTTTAGTCACCGGCTTCTAAACCCGGGGACCACATGCGGTATTAGCAGATCTTTCGATCTGTTATCCCACACTTTGGGGCAGGTCACCAACGCGTTACTCACCCGTTCGCCACTAGGATACCCTCGTATTGCTACAAAGGCACCTCGTTCGACTTGCATGTATTAGGCACGCCGCCAGCGTTCATCCTGAGCCAGGATCAAACTCTCCGCAAAAACATCCCTTACGGGATGAAAGGTACGGAAGAATTAACTGGTCATTGACATCACTGCTGTCTTCCTATCACTTTTCAGTTGTTAAGGTGCGGCGCCACTGCTTCAACAAGCCCATACAGACGAAAGCGCCGATGCATCGTTCCACATCGGCTCGTCAGACTGCAATCCATCGGGCTTGTGTCTCTGACTCGAGACTTTCTCAGTTGTCAACGATCTGTCTGGGGAGACGAGATCTGTTTTGTTTTCACTGGCGAACAATGATTATATGCCTTTCGATTACTTTGTCAAGGATAAATGGGTACTTGTCAGGCAACTCAACCTTAAAATTTTCCGACCCAACTCACCCCACGAGACGGGATTCTACCACACGAATCGCCTCCCCCACCCCATCTTCGCCTCGGATCGCGCGACCGAGGAGGCGGGCGCGGTCCCGAAGAGCATTTTCCTCCGCCTCGGCCAACGCGGACGCCAACCGCGCGCTCGTCAGCGACTTGAGATTGATCGGACGCGGCCCCGCGCCAATCGCATGGACGCGCATTCCCCAAAACATCTGGTCGCCCGCGAACGGAATCACGATATTTGGAATCCCCGCGCGCAGGCCCGCGGCCGTCGTCCCCGCACCGCCATGATGAATGACCGCCTTACAACGCGGCAACAACCAATCGTGCGGCGCGGACTCGAGGAACAGCATATCGTCAGACGAGCCTCTCCCCTTCCAGCCATCCCAGCCCGTCAAAATGATCGCGCGTTGACCAGCGATTCGAATCGCGTCGAGAATCGATTCGGCGATGCGATCTGCATCTCGATGAATCATGCTCCCAAACGTCACGCAGACGGGCGCGGGACCCGCGTCGAGGAAGCGCGTCAGTTCGGGGGGAGGCTGATAGTCCGCGGGCGCGTCGAGGAAGAAGTAACCCGTCAGAGTGACGCGGCCCGCCCACTCACGCGCGGGCGGGAGAACGGTCGGGGAAACAGCGAACAGCAACGGGGTCGCGCGACGCGGCGGCTTTTCGTCAAAGGGCCAGAACAAGTCGAAGGAAAAAATGTCGGAATGCTGTTTTCGCTTTTGGTGATAGCCGCTGTTCCCGCCGTACCAGAAGATTTGCGTGTTCAACCAGTGACCGAAGTAACTCAGCGCGCCAGTTGGCAACCACGAAAGCGCAACGGGCGGATAGGCGCGGGTGGGCGCGAATATGGGAAAAGTTTGAATCGAAATATCGGGGATGCCGCGCTGGCGCGCCAGCGAGTGCGCGCCTGTGGTGAAGAGGAAAGAGTGGGCGATGAGGTCGGCATCGTCGCAGGCCGCGAACGCGCCGCGCGTCACATCCACAGCGATGGAGTTGACGTAGTCGCGAATGGAGCGCGCAACTTTGATGGCGTTGCTCCCCGCCGCGACGAAGGCCTTGCTAATTTCTTCGGGATCGCCTGCGAGCGGCGCGAATGGGATGTTGTGTTGCGCCACAAAATTCGCGAAGCGATGCGGCGCGGCGAGTTTGACTTGATGGCCGTTCTTTTGCAATCCGCGCCCCAAGGCGATAAACGGCTGAATGTCCCCGCGGGAGCCGTAAGTCAGAATTGTAATTTTCATCAACGACCCAACCACCGAACCAAACTACTCCATCTGATGCCGTCCCTGCAACGCGCGCAGGAGCGTGCTTTGATCGGCATATTCCAGGTCGCCGCCCATCGGCAGGCCGCGCGCGAGACGCGTCACCGAGACGCCCAGCGGCGCCAGCCGTTGACTGATATACAGCGCGGTTGTGTCGCCCTCCATGCTGGGATTGGTGGCAAGAATCACTTCGCGGACTCCGCCGCGCGCTACGCGTTCGATCAGCGGACGAATCTTGATATCATCGGGACCGATGCCTTCGATGGGATTCAAGACACCCTGCAAAACGTGATACTTGCCCTGATACGCACCCATCCGTTCGAGCGCCAGTACATCCAGCGCGTCTTCCAATACGCAAATAATGGACGCGTCCCGTTTGGGATTCTCACAAATTTCACAGCGTTCGCGTCCCGCGTCGGTGATATTGAAACACTCGGAGCAAAAGGCGATCTTGTCTTTGAGTCCCGTCAATGCCTCGGCTAATTCGGACGAAAGCGACTCGTCCGCGCGCAGGAAATAAAAAGCCAGCCGCGAAGCGGACTTTGGCCCAATGCCTGGCAGTCGCTCGAGGGCGTTGATGAGGTTTTGGATGGGTTCGGGGAGAATCATAGGTGTCAGGTTTCAGGTGTCACGTGTCAGGCGATTTAAACCTGACACCTGACACTTGACACTGGAACACTAGAAAGGAAGCCCCCCCGCCAGCGGACCCATCTTTTGCGCGGCGAGTTCGCGGGATTGATCGAGCGCCATGTTGACCGCGGACAGAACCAGGTCTTGCAGCATTTCGGCATCCGCGTCTTTGAGCAGGTCGGGGCTGATCTCGACGGCTTTGCACTTCTGGTCGCCGGTCATGGTGACTTTGATCGCGCCGCCGCCCGCGCTCGCGGTGACAGTCTCGATGGCGAGTTGCGCCTGCGCTTCTTCCATCTGCTTTTGCAGTTTCTGGATCTGCGCCATCATGCCGCCCTGTCCGCCTGCGCCTCCAACTGGACGATTGAATCCTTTAGCCATTACAAACTCCTCTTTCTTTGGAAATGATAATCGCACTACCGCAAAAGTCACTTTTGACTTGACAAAACGGGTTCTCAGAGCATACTGTAGCTTGCGTCAAACAAGAGACAGAGGCTATGAGAACCCA
>DAOUMJ010000265.1:0-16873 GCA_034411715.1 Anaerolineales bacterium
GTCGGCCTCGCGGTTGGCTTCGGCTTCCTTTACGAGCTTATCGACCTCCTTGTCGTCCATTCCGGTGGAACCTTGGATGGAAACCTTCTGCTCCTTTCCTCTCGGATTACGGCGGTTATATCGGCCTGGACCCATACACGGGCGGCATCCAGAAATTCGTCTCCGCCGCGGAGCAGCAGGAGACCATCGCCCGCGCCTTTGCGCCGATGATGGAACCCGGCGCGGACTTCCTTCCCGCCACCGTGAGTTATCGCAACGAACGCGGCGTGGACGCGCTCGCCCAGGTCGTCTGGCTGGAGGAACTGCGCAGCGGGGTGGCGCTGGAAGTTCCGACCGCATCCATTTTCGGGCATCTCAACAACCTCATTCCATTTATCGCCCTGGTGTTGATCGCCGCGATGGCCGCCATGGCGCTGGTCATCGTTGCCGCCACCAACAGCGTCGTCAAACCGATCCTTTCGCTGGCGGGCATCACCAGCCGGTTCGCGCAGGGAAACCTGCTGGAACGCGCCGAGGTGAAAAGCGACGATGAGGTGGGGTTATTGGCCGCGTCCTTCAACCACATGGCCGATCAGTTAAGTGAAATGTATCGCGCCCTGCAGGAACAGGTGGAGGAGCGCACGCGCCAGATCCGCACCGCGGCCGAAGTGGCGCAGGGACTGACAACTTCCTTCGACCTCGACGAACTGCTCGATACCACCGTCCGCCTGATCGTGGAACGCTTCGGCTTCTACCATGCGGGTATCTTCATGATCGATTCCACGGGGACGCGCGCCTCGCTGCGCGCCGCGCACGGCCCTTCGGCGGAGGAAATGCTGCGACGCGGCCACCACCTGGAAGTGGGGTCGGACTCGATCGTCGGGTGGGCCTCGGCCAACCTGAAACCGCGCGTCGCCGCGGACGTGGACAAAGACCCCGTTCACAAGATCAATCCCTTCTTGCCGGAAACGCGCGCCGAGGCGGGCTTTCCCATTGCGCTGGGCGAGGCGGCGCTGGGCGTGCTGGACGTGCAAAGCACCGAGCCGCGCGTATTCGACGAGGAGATGGTCATCGTCCTGCAAACGCTTGCCAACCAGATCGCAGCCGCCATTCAGCATACCGCCCTGGCCGACACCCTCAAAGCGGAATCGCCGGAGACCGGGCGGGCGATGCAACTCGGCTACGAGATTGGCTGGGCAACCTCAGAGCGGGAGGCGCTGGCGGCCCTCGGGCGCGCGATGAAGGAGTCGCCGCATCCCTCGGTGGTGATCCGCCTGGACGAGCGGGAGGGAGCGGAGATAGTCGCGGTCAACAACCCCCTGCGCGAGATTCGCGCAGATGCGGTTCAGAAAATGAAAGTTAATTATCAGGACGCGGCGCGGTTGATCCAGGCGCCCATCCTGGCGAACGAACTGGGTCGGGCCGAAAACCTGCCATCCGGCTTGGCGCGTCCGCTGCGCGAGATCGGGTGCAAGAGCGGCGCGTTCCTGCCCGTTTTCGCCCGGGGAAAATTATCCGCCCTGCTGATGATCGGCGAACAGCCCGGCCAGCCGCTTACGAGCATGGCCGCGCGCCCCTACACCGCCCTCACCGGCCTGCTGGGCGCAACGTTCGACAAGGTGAAAGCGCTGGAAGAAACGCAAGCGCGCCTGAACGAACTGGAAGCGCTGGCCTCGTTCAGCCAGGCGACGCTCTCGACCAGCGACGTGAACGCCTTTTATGCCGCATTGCAGGCGCAGGTGCAGCGCGTGATCGGCGATTACAGTTTCGTGGTGGCCTTGTACGATGAAAAAACCAACTCCATCAGTATTCCCTATCTGTACGAAGAAGGCTCTGTTCAAAACATCGAACCCTTCCCCCTCGGCGAGGGGTTGACCTCCGTCCTGATCCGCACCCGCCGCCCGCTCCTTTTGGTGGAGGATACCGAAAGGCAGGCGCTGGCGCTGGGCGCCAAGATCCACGGCAAACCCGCCAAATCGTGGATGGGCGTTCCGCTGCTCGTCAACGAGGAGCCGATCGGCGCGCTCATCGTCCAGGACCTCGAACAGGAGCGCCGCTTCGACGAGCGTGACCTGCGCTTCCTGAACGAACTGGGGCGGCAAATGGCCGGGGTGATCCAGAACGTCCGCCTGCTGGACCAAAGCCGGCGTTCCACGCTTCAACTCCAGACCGCGGCCGAGATCGCCCGCGACATCAGCGGATCGCTCAACCTGGACGAATTGCTGCTACGCGCCGTCAACTTGATCCGCGACCGCTTCAATTTCTATCACGCCGGCGTCTTCCTGCTCAACCTGCACGGGGAGTTCGCCGTCATCCGCGAGGCCACGGGCGAGGCGGGCGCGCAATTGAAGCGCATGGGACACAAACTGGGCGTCGGGTCGAAATCCATCGTGGGGTACGTCACCGGGCGGGGCGAAACGCTGGTGGTGAACGACGCCCTGAAGGATGCCACGTATTTCGCCAATCCCGTATTGCCCGATACGCGCTCCGAAGCCGCCATTCCGCTCAAAGTGGGCGAGCGCATCCTCGGCGCGCTGGACGTGCAAAGCGACCAGCCCTTTGCCTTCAACGAGGAAAACCTGCGCACGCTCGAAATCCTGGCGGACCAACTGGCTGTGGCGGTGGTGAACACCGAGTTGTTTGCCGAAACCCAGGAACACCTGGCCCAGCACCGCCTGCTTCACCACATCACCACCTCCGCCGCTTCGGGCGCGACGCTGGAGGACGCGCTCGATGCCGCCGTCAAAGGCCTGCAAGTGACCCTGGGCGGCGACCGCGTCTCCATCCTGCTGCTGGATCGGGAACGGAAAAACCTGGAAGTGCGCGCCACGGTGGGATATTCCGAGGAGGCCTCCAACGTGCGCGTCCCGGTCGGGACGGGCATCACCGGCTGGGCCGCCGCCCATCGCAAACCCCTGCGCGTGGATAACGTGTTGAACGACCCGCGCTACATCGCCGTCAGCGAAAACACGCGCTCCGAACTGGCCCTGCCGCTCATCTACCGCAACGAACTGCTGGGCGTCCTCAACGTGGAAAGCGAACAGGTCGCGGCCTATACCGAGAACGACGAGGAAATGCTCGGCACGCTGGCCGGGAGCCTGGCGGCCATCATCGCCAACGCCCGCCTGCTGGCGCAGATCCGCCGCCAGGCCGAACGCGAGCGCCTGCTCTACGAGGTGACCAGCAAGATCCGCCGCTCCACCGACATACAGACCATCCTTGCCACCACCGCCAGCGAGTTGACCAAAGCCATTGGAGCAAAGCGCGCGCATATCAGGATCGAAGCCGCGGCAGGCCAGGGAACAGATGAAAGCGCGCCTTTCCACCAGGCAGGCTCGAATGACTGAACGGCAGACTCTTTCCTCTTTCTTTGAAAACCTGTTGAAGCGCACAGGCGGTTATTACCTGCTGATCGGCATCCTGATCGCCCAGGCGGCGACCAACCTGCTGATCGCCCCGGCGGTGATCCTTGTGCAGAGCAACGCCGCGCTGACCAGCGCCGAACTGTGGGCGTCCGTGCGGACCACCCTGCTGCTCACCGCCGTCAGCAACCTGACCGTTTTGGGCATTTCCTGGTTGTTCGCCCGCAACGCCTTCCAGCGCCTGGAGGCCTGGAGAAAAGGCCGCACCCTGCCCACGCGCACCGAAGCGGAAGTGCGCGCCTGGCGCGAGATCACCCGCCTTCCCTGGCGATACGGCCTGGTCGGTCTGGCGAGTTCCTTCGTGGTGGTGATCGCCCCGCTCATCGCTTATCAGGCTTTCGTCCTGAAACTGACCAGCGACCAGATCATCTACACCCTGCTGGGCGGCATTGTGGCAGTGTTGTCCATCATCTCTGCCGGGGTCATCTTCATCGAGTGGCTGTCGCGGCCTGCCCGCGAGGTCCTGCTGCCCACCGAGTTCGAAGCGCAGGCCGCCCACGTCAACGCCATCAACATCTTCTGGAAATTGCAGATCTTCATCCTTGCCATGATCAGCACCGGCATCCTTACCCTGGCGCCGCTCGGCTATCGAAAGATCGTGCAGGTGGTGGAAGGCATGGATGCGGCGCGGGCGCTGCGCGAATATCAGATGCAATCGCTGATCGTCACTTTGCTCATCCTGGCTTTCGTCGCCGTCCTGACCGCCGTCATCGCTTATCTGTTTTCCGTACCCTTTGGCAACCTGGTGAACGTTTTCCGCCAGGTGGAACAGGGCCGCCTTGACCGCCGCGCCCGTGTGGTCTCCTCCGATGAAGCCGGGGAACTGGAAGTCCACTTCAACCGCATGATCACCCGTTTGGAAGCCTTCCAGACCTCTCTCGAGCGCCAGGTAGCCGAGCGCACCGCGCAACTGGCCGCGGTCATCGAGGTGGGACGCGCCGCCAGCGCCATTCTCGACCCGGATGAACTAATGGAGAGAGTGGACAATCTCATCACAGACCGCTTCGGGCATTACTACGCCGCCATCTTCCTGCTCGACCCCGGCGACCGATGGGCCGAATTGAAAAGCGCCACCGGTGAAGCCGGGCGCGTCCTGCGCGAATCGCATCACCGCCTGGCGGTGGACGGCAAGAGCATGGTGGGAATGGCCATCAGCCAGAAACAGGCCCGCATCGCCCTGGACGTTGGGCAGGAGCCGGTGCGCTTCAACAATCCCCTGCTCCCCTACACCCGCTCCGAGATCGCCCTCCCGCTCATCGTCGGCGACCGCGTTCTCGGCGTGCTGGACGTGCAGTCCACGCGCGAATCCGCCTTCCGCCAGGAAGACATCGAAACCCTGCAAAGCATGGCAAACCAGGTGGCGGTGGCGCTCGAAAACGCGCGCCTCTTTCAGGAAACCCGCCAGAGATTGCAGGAACTCCAGGCCGCGCAGCGTCTCTACCTGCGCGAAGCGTGGGAATCCCTTTCCGAACAGAAGCGGCTCGAATACAATGTCGGCGATGAGACCCCGTCCGAAACCGAATCGGCCCTCCAGGTTCCGCTGGCGCTGCGAGACGAAATCATCGGCCAGATCAGCCTGGCCGGCGAGGAGGAATGGTCGGCCGAGGAGCGCGCCTGGGTCGAATCTGTGGCAACGCAGGCCGCCATCGCGCTCGAAAACGCCCGCCTGATGGAGGAAAGCCGCAAACAGGCCGGCATCGAACGCACCGTGGCCGAGATCACCACGCGCGTCTGGTCGGCCTCCACCATTGACGGCATCCTGCAAACCGCCGCGAGGGAGATCGGCCGCGCCCTCAACCTTTCCGAAACGACCATCGAATTGAAGACGGATGAGCAGGAAGGGGATGAAAATGGATAAAAGAACCCGCTTCGCGCCCCTGCGATTGAAAATCGCGCTCGGATTTGCCTTCTTCTCCGTATTGGCGGTCGGCTCGACCACTTATTTCTATTATCAAAGCGCGCGGGCGCAGTTGTGGCAGGATATTCGCGCGCGTTTGCTGGACTCGGTGTCCATCGCGGCGTTGCAAGTGGACGCCGAGGCGCATTCGCAGTTGACGGATCCTTCGCAGGAAGGCGGCCCGATCTACCTGCAATTGAAGAAAACGCTCCAAAACATTCGCGACGCCGGCACGGATATCGAGTTCGTTTACACCATGCGCCCGGACGCCCATGGCAACATCATGTTCGTCGTGGATGCCGAAGAGAGCGAAGAGGACATTTCACATCTGGGCGATCTCTACCCGGACTCGGGCCCGACGCTCGCGGAAAACTTTCTCACCATGTCGCAGCCGATGCTGGAGGAGGAAATTTACACCGACGAATGGGGCGCCCACCTCAGCGGCTACGCGCCCTTCTACGCCGGGGACGGCCGCCGCGAGGGCGTGCTGGGAATGGATATTTCCGCGAACGACATCGTGGCGCTGGAAAGACAAATCCTCCTGCGCTCCCTGTTGATTTTCATCGGCTCCACCGTCACGCTTACCGTCATGGGATGGTTTCTCGGCGCCGCGCTAACGGCCTCCATCTCCCGTCTCACCCGGAGCGCGGAAAGGTTTGCCAGCGGCGACCTCGCCCACCGCGTCCGCGTAAAAACCAACGATGAAGTGGAAATTCTCGCCGACGCTTTCAACGCCACCGCCGAAAAACTAAGCGAACTGGTCGCCGGCCTCGAACAACGCGTGGAGGAACGCGCCGCTGCGCTCACCCGCCGCACATCGCAACTCCAGGCGGCCGCGCAGGTGGCCCGCCAGGCCGCCGAGATCAAGGAACCGTCCGCGCTGTTGAACGAGGCGGCGCGCCTCATCTCGCGCCAATTCGGCTTCTATCATGCGGGGCTGTTCCTGCTGGACGAAAACCGCGAATACGCCGTCCTTCAGGCGGCCTCCTCCGAGGGCGGCCAGCGGATGCTCGCCCGCGGCCACCGCCTGCGGGTGGGCGGACAGGGAATTGTGGGCTTCGCCGTCGCCCAGAAACGCCCCCGCATCGCGCTGGACACGGGAACGGACGCCGTGTACTTCGACAATCCCGATCTCCCCCAAACCCGCTCCGAGGCGGCCCTGCCCCTCATCGTTGGCGGGAACGTCATCGGCGCGCTGGACATCCAATCGGAAGAACCGCAAGCCTTCACCGCCGAGGATATCGAAACCTTCCAAACCCTCGCCAGCCAACTGGCCCTGGCCATCGAAAACGCCCGCCTGTTCCGTGAAATGCAGGCAGCCGTGCAACAACTGGAACAAACCGCCTCCCGCAGCGCGACCCAGGCCTGGAAGGGAATCGCCCGCGCCAGGGAAATTGCCTTCCAATACACTCCGCTCGGGATTCGTCCCCTCGAAAAACATCGTGCGCCCGACACCGCGGAAAAATTGACCATCCCGATCGCGTTGCGCAACCGGAAGATCGGCGAGATCAAGATCAAACGAAAGGACGGGCCGGCAGGCTGGGACCCGCGCGAAAAAACCATGCTCGAGGAGATCGCCGGCCAGGTGGCGCTGGCGCTCGAAAACGCCCGCTTGCTCGAAGACGCCCAACAGCGCGCCCAGCGCGAGCGCGTCATCAGCGAGATCGCCGCCCGCATCGGCTCCGCGCACGATGCAGACGCCATCCTGCGCGTCACTGCCCAGGAGATCGGAAAAGCCCTCGGCGATTCCGAGGTCGCCATTCAGATCCGCGGGCTGGAAGCGGAGGGACAATGAACCAAACCCGACCGCTCCGATTCTTCAACCCCTACGCGGACGATCCCCATTCCTTCCGCAGGCTGGCCCTCACCGTGCAGATGGTGACCCTGGTCACCGTGCTGGGCATCACTTTCTTTGTAAGCGTCAAATTCGTCACCCTGGCCGTGGCGGCGGCTCTGGCGGTCGCAATTCTCTTTTCGCTCGCGCGCATCCTTTGGCCCGGGCAGATCCTTACGCCGCTTGCCATTCTCCTGATCAGCGCGGTCTTCGTCCACCAGGGACGCGGCATCCACGATATCGCCATCGTCGGGCTGGTTGGCGGCGTGATCGTTGCGGGCCTGTTGCTGGGCGCACGCGGCCTGCTGTGGTTCGGCGCAATCGCCCTGTTGGTTTTTCTCGGCTACGGTGTGGCCGAAATAACAGGCATATATTCTCCCATCTCCCCGGAAGAGACCTTCACTGAGGATCTCTTCATATTCTCGCTCATTTTCATCGCCATCCTGCTCACCCTGGGCGCTCTCATCAACCGCCTGGGAAATATCGCCATGCGGGCGCGGCAGAACGAACTCGCCCAGATCGCCGCCAACGAGGAACTCCTGCAACTCAAAGGTTCGCTGGAAACGCGCGTGGCCGAGCGCACCGTCGAGCTGGAACGCCGCGCCGCGCAAATGGAGACCATCGCTTCCACCGCGCGCTCCATCACCGCCATGCGCGATCTCGAGGCGCTGCTCCCCTTCATCTGCCGCGCCATCAGCGAGCGTTTCGGCTTTTATCACACCGGCGTCTTCCTCATTGACGAGCGCGGCGAATATGCCGTGCTTCAAGCCGCGAACAGCCCCGGCGGGCAGCGCATGTTGGAACACGGCCACCGCCTGCGCGTTGGGGCGACCGGCATCGTGGGCGCGGTGGCCGGCCAGGGACAGGCCCGCATCGCCCTCGACGTGGGCGCGGACGCGGTCTACTTCGACAACCCCGACCTCCCCGAAACCCGTTCCGAACTAGCCCTGCCCCTCCAGATCGGCGGCCAGACCATCGGCGTCCTCGACGTGCAAAGCCGGGAGACCGGCGCCTTCAAAGAGGAGGATATCACCGTTCTGGGCATCCTCGCCGACCAGGTGACCATTGCCATCGAGAACGCCCGCCTCTTCAGCCAAACGAAGCAGGCGCTGGCCGATTCCCAGGCCGTCTATCAGCAATACGTACGCCAGGATTGGGCGCGCTTTTCCCGCGGCCTCCAGCACAGCGGCTACCTCTACGACGGCATTCGCACCGTTCCGCTGGATGCCGCCTCCCCCTCCCCCGCGCCGCAGGCGCTCACCATCCCCATCCTGGTGCGCGGCCTGACCGTCGGCAACGTGGTCATTCAATCCAACAACCCCCTGCGCGCCTGGTCGCAGGATGAGATCAACCTGGCGCGCGCCGCGGCCGAACGCGCCGGGCTGGCCATCGAGAACTATCGCCTGCTCACCGAAGCCCAGCGCCGCGCCTCCAAGGAACGCGCCATCGGCGAGATCGCGGCGCGCATCGGCGCCTCGGTGGATGTGCGCGAAATCATGCAGGCCGCCGTGGAGGAACTGGGACGTATCCTGCCCAACGCGGAAGTGATCCTCCAGTTTCAGGAACAACAGCCGCCCGCCCCCTTTGCAGACAACGCCGGGCGAGATACCGGATAAACATTGGACAGCAGAAAGGAATTTCCAATCATGAAACGCCGCCTCCTCCCCCGATTGACCATTGTATGCCTGCTTGCGTTCAGCGCGCTGGCGGGATGCGCCCCGCAAAACGGACGGGCCGATGAAATCCGCATCGGCGTGATCGCTTCCATCACAGGAAACATTCCCAATGTAGGCAAATCCACGGTCGAGGCCGCGCAGATGGCCGCGCAGGAGGTCAACGAAGCCGGAGGGCTGGAAGTGAACGGCAGGAAATACCGGGTCACCCTGGTCATCGAAGACGACGAAGACAAAGCCGAAAGCGCGGTGGCGGCCGCGGAAAAACTGATCAACCAGGAATACGTGGCCGCCCTGATCGGGCCGCAGGCCAGCCGCAACGCCATCCCCGTCGCGCAGGTGGCGGAAAACGCCGGTATCCCCATGATCAGCCCGTGGTCCACCAATCCGGATACCACCGCCGGGCGACACTACGTTTTCCGCGTCGCATTCATTGACCCCTTCCAGGGGCAGGTGATGGCGCGATTCACATTCGAAGAACTGAACGCAACCAGGGTGGCGGTGTTGTACGACATCGCCAGTTCGTACAACCGCGGCATCGCCGAAATCTTCAAACAGGTTTTCGAATCCGCAGGCGGGGAAGTGACCGCCTTCGAAAGTTACACCACCGGCGAAACGGATTTCTCCGCGCAACTGCGAAAGATCAAGGAAAGCGGCGCGCAAGTCCTGTTCCTGCCGAATTATGAAAGCGAAGTCCCCTTGCAGGCCGGGCAGGCGCGCCAGATCGGGCTGGACATTCCCATCATCGGCAGCGACTCGTGGGGCACCATCACCCCCGAAGATCGGGCGGCGCTCGAGGGGAGCCATTTCAGCACCCATTACGCCCCCGATATCGCCGAGGAACCGGCGCGCACCTTCATCGAAAAATATACCCAGACCTACGGTCACACGCCCGACGATGTGGCCGCCCTCACCTACGACGCCTTCGGCCTGCTCTTCCGCGCCATTCAAAGCCAGGGAGATTTCCAGCCCGAGTCCATTCGCGCCGGGCTGGCCGCCATCGAATCGTTCGTCGGCGTAACGGGCAACATGAAATACAGCGGAAGCGGCGACCCGATCAAAAGCGCCGTCGTTCTAAAAGTCGTCAACGGGCAATTCGTCTTCTACAAACTGGCAACGCCCTGACCCATGAAAGACATTCGCGGTTCGATCCTGGAGGTTCCATGCGCTTCTTGAGAAAGAGCATCCTGGCGCGGCTCGTCTCCTACTTTCTGGCGCTTTCGGCCATTGGCGTAACGGTCACTACACTGACCACCCTCGCCATCGTCCGCAACGCCCTGACGCGCTCCATCTATGACCGGCTGGAGGCGGTTGCCGCGCTCAAAGAGGACGAACTGAATCGCTGGGTGAACGACCAGCACGAGGAACTGGTTCACCTATCCACCGAGTCGATCCTGATCGCCAACGCCCGCGCCCTGGCCGACGCCAAAGAAGGCTCGCCCGAATACAAAAACGCGCGCGCCAAAATGCTGGAACTGTTCGCCGAAGAGATCGAAAGCCATCCCTCCTTCCGGGAAATTTCCCTTTTGAGCGCGGTGGGCGGCAAAGTGCTGGTCTCAACGAACGTCGAAAGCGAGGGCCAGTACCGCGTCTCCGATACCTATTACACCCAGGGACGTCTCGACTACTACGTGCAAAACGTATACACCTCCCCGCAGACCGGCCAGCCAGCCATGACCCTCTCCGCGCCGGTGCGCGATGCCGGCGGGAAATTGCTCGGCGTGACGGCGATCCACATCAACCTTGACCGCCTCGACAGCATCATCCTGCAGCGCGCCGGCCTGGGGGAAACCGGCGAAACGTACCTCGTGGACCGCCACAGCAATTTCATTTCCGCCGCGCGCTTCGGGGAACGCGAATTCCCGCGCGGCGTCCACACGCAGGGGATTGACGAAGCCCTTCGAGGCGCGGACGGTTTCGGGCAGTACCTCAACTACGAAGATATCCCCGTTCTCGGCGCGTATCACTGGGTGAATGAACGCGAAATGGCGTTATTGTCCGAAATCAGCCAGCGCGAAGCCTTCGCGCCGGTTCAACGCGTTGCCGCCGCCATCCTCGCCAGCGGGTTTGCCATCGCGGCGCTCCTCGCCTTCGGCGTTTTCCTGCTGGCGCGCCAGGTGGCCCGCCCCCTGCTCGCCATTCACGCCACCGCCGACCTCATGGCGGCCGGCAGCCTGGATGTGGTTGCGCCCGTTCTCACCGAAGACGAAGTGGGCGCCCTGGCCGCCTCGTTCAATACCATGTCCGGGCAGATCCGCCAACTGGTGAGCGGCCTGGAACAACGCGTGAACGAACGCACCGCCGAACTGGAGAGGACTTCCGCGCAAAACGAAAAACGCGCCCGCGAACTGCAGACCATCAGCGAGATCAGCCGGGCGATCTCCAGCGAGCAGGGATTGGAACAATTGCTGCCGCTCATCACCCGCCTGGTCAGCGACCGCTTCGGCTTCTATCACGTCGGCATTTTCCTGCTGGACGAAGACGCCAACCGCGCCGTACTGCGCGCCGCCAACAGCCCAGGCGGACAAAGGATGCTCGAAAAGGGTCACCGCCTGGAAATCGGCCAGGTCGGCATCGTGGGAAAGGTGGCGGCCACCGCCACGCCGCGCATTGCCCTGAACGTCGGCGAGGATGCGGCATATTTCAACAACCCCGATCTGCCGGAGACGCGTTCCGAAATCGCCCTGCCCATGTCGGCTGGCGGAAAGATCATCGGCGTGCTGGACGTGCAGAGCGACCAGCCCAACGCCTTCACCAGCGAGGATGTGAACATCCTGTCCATTCTCGCCGACCAGGTCGCCATCGCCATCGAAAACGCCCGCCTGCTGGAAACCGCCCGAAAATCGCTCGCCGAAACCGAGGCGGTCTATCGCCAATATATCAAGAGAGAATGGACCAGTTTCATAGGCGAAGGGAGACTCACCGGCTTTTACTACCGACCGGGCGGCGCGGTATCGCTCGAATCGCCCGTTGACCTGGGTGAGGCGGGTGAAACCGCCCGAGCCGGCAAATCCTACCAACGCGATTCCCACGATCCGTCCGGGGCGGCCGCGCTGGCGGTCCCCGTCAGGCTGCGCGGCGAGACGATCGCGGTCATCCACCTTTCCGTCCCGGCCGGGAAACGCTGGACGGACGACGAAATTGACATCGTCGAAGCGGTGGCGGAACGCGTAGCCCTCTCCATCGAAAACGCGCGCCTGTTCCAGGCCGCCTCCAACCGCGCCGCCCGCGAGCGCATCGTCTCGGACATTTCCTCCCGCATCGGCGGCAACATCCGCGTCAGGAATATTTTGCAGGTGGCCGCGCAGGAGCTCAGCCAGGCCCTCAACGGCTCGGAGGTATTGATCCAATTGCAGTCGCCGAAACACCCCGCGGAGGTCGAGGAATGAAGCCGCGCCAAAGTCAGGAGCAGGTTTATGCGTAACGACATTCCCAGTCCGAATCCGATCCAACGCGGCGGCATCTCCGGCCGGTCGTTCCGCTCGCGCCTGGGCTGGAGCGCGGTGACGCTGGTATCCATTGCGGTGGCGGCCACGGCCATCTACACCTTCTATCGCGCAGAGATCACCAACGCCTTCCTGACCAGCCAGATCAACGACAGCGTGACCGCCCAGGCCGAAAAGGAGATCACGTCCGTCGCCGCGCGCCACGCCCTCGAACTGGACAACTTCTTCGTCTCGGTGAACAACAGCATGAAAACGCTGGGCGACAGCGTTCAAACGCTTCTCGACCAGGGGGCGGGCGTCGGCGGTTCCTGGGATGCCAGCCGGGAACTCGTCCAACTGCCCTCGGGCAGTTGGGATAACCCAAACTCGGAGCCTGGCTCGGTCTTCGTCCCGGCCGGGGAAGAACTCTCCGAGGAGTTGATCGCGGAGATCAACACGCTCAAACAAATTGACACGCTTGCCCTCTCCGTTCTCCGCAACAACCCAGACATGATCGCCCTGTATTTCGGAAGCATGACCGGCGAGACCATGTATTACCCAAATATTGACCTGGCGGCCATCCTGCCGCCGGACTTCGACATTACACAACGGCCCTGGTTCCTGGCCGCCGAGCCCGGCGCGAACCCGGCCCGCAAGGTGGTCTGGTCCATTCCCTACCCCGACGCGGCGCGGCATGGGGTGGTCGTCACCAGCAGCCTGCCGATCCACGACGGCGCCGGCCGCTTCCGCGGCGTGATCGCGACAGACCTGCAACTGACCCGCATCTCCCAAATGATCTCCGCCATTCGCGTCGGGCAGAGCGGCTACGCCTTCCTGATGGACAAGGATGGACGGTTGATCGCCATTCCCGAAAACGGATACGCCGACCTGGGCCTCTCGGCCGAGGATTTCCAGGGCGAGGAGGCCCTCGAACCCATTCTCACCAAGGCGCCGCTGGATATTTTCCAGATCCTTATCAAGATGACCACCCATCAGAGCGGTATGAGGCTGGCAAACATGAACGGCGTGGAAAAATATGTGGCCTACCAGCCCATCCCCTCCGTTGGCTATAGTTTGGGAATCGTCGTCCCCGTCGGCGAGACGCAAGCCGCCCTCCTCGCCACCCGTCAACGGCTCGAGGAGGAATCCAGAAGGACGCTGGTCAACCTGGTCGCCAGCCTGGTCGTCCTGCTGGCGGCGGCCCTGCTGGCCGCGCGCTGGATGGGCAACACGCTGGCGAAACCGCTGACGCAACTGACCGAGACGGCCTCGCGCCTGGCCGAAGGCGACCTGAGCGCGGAGGCCCAAACGCGCTCGCGCGACGAATTCGGCGTGCTTGCCAACGCTTTCAATTCCATGACCTTCCGCCTGCGCGAATTGATCGGATCGCTGGAACAGCGCGTGGCGGAACGCACCGCCGAACTGGAACAGGCCACCCGGCAGAGCAACAAGCGCGCCGAGGAATTGCAAGCCGTGAGCGAGGTGGCGCGCGCCGTTTCCACCGAGATGGACCTTGAAAAACTGCTCACGCTGGCCACCCACGTGGTCAGCGAACGCTTCGGTTTCTACCACGTGGGTGTGTTCCTGCTCGACCGCGTATCCCAATACGCCGTCCTGCGCGCCGCCAACAGCCCCGGCGGAAAGCGGATGCTGGCGCGCGGCCACAAACTGCCTATCGGCCAGGTCGGCATCGTCGGCTACGTGGCCGGGAGCGGCGAAGGGCGCATCGCCCTGGACGTGGGCGAGGACGCCACCTTCTTCAACAACCCGGACCTGCCGGAGACGCGTTCCGAAATGGCCCTTCCGCTGCGCGTGCGCGACCAGATCATCGGTGTGCTGGACGTGCAAAGCACCCAACCCAACGCCTTCGCGCAGGCAGACGTGGAAATCCTGAGCATCCTGGCAGACCAGGCGGCCATTGCCATCGAGAACGCCCGCCTGTTGTCGGAATCCCGCCAGGCGCTGGCCGATTCGCAGGCCCTGTACGGCGAATTCGCCGGGCGCGCCTGGGAACAAAAGACGGCTGACGCCATCATCGGCTACCGCCACGCCGCCGGTGCGGGAGAATCGTTGGAGCAGCCGGTGATGTGGGAAGAAGTGCAGACCGCGCTCGAGACGGGCAGGCCCGCCATCTTCGACGGGCGGGAGGCGGCCTCGGCGGTGGCGGTTCCCATCCGCCTGCAAAACAGGGTGATCGGCGTCCTGAACGTGCGCGCGCCCGAAGCCGGGCGGGTCTGGTCCCGCGACGAGATTGCCGTCATCGAGGCCGTCGCCGAACGCCTCAGCCTGGCGCTCGAAAACGCCCGCCTGTTCGAGGAAACAGCCGGCCGCGCGGCGCGCGAACACGCAGTCGCCGAAATCGGCGCCAAAATACGGCAAACCAACGATCCGCAGGTCATGATCCGCACCGCCATCGAGGAACTGCAACGCGCCCTGGGCGTGCAGCGGGTCGAGATCATTCCCCAGGTTGTTTCCGCGCACCTGCCGGGCCGCGAGAACAACGCATGAGGAAACCGGAGCGTGACCCATGACTTATACCATTGCCATTTCCAATGAAAAAGGCGGCGTCGCCAAAACCACTACAACGCTCTCGCTGGGCGGCGCGCTGGCGGAACTGGGGCATCGCACCCTGGTCATTGACATGGACCCCCAGGCCAATCTCACGCTGGCGCTTGGCTTCGAACCCGCCGAGGCTTCGAAAACCGCCGCCAACGTGCTGATCGAATCCATGCCGCTCCAGGACGCCATCCGCGCCACCGACTTCGAACGCCTCGACCTGTTGCCCTGCAACGCCCGTATCGAGAGCGCCGAGCAATTCCTGCCGGTGCGCACGAACTACCTGACCACCCTGCGCGCCGCGCTGGATGCCGCCGCCAACCTCCCTTACGAATACATTCTGCTGGACTGCCCGCCCGCCCTGGGCGCCATCACGCTCAACGCCCTGGCCGCATCGGACCTGCTGGTGATCCCCACCCAGGCGGAATATTTTTCGGCCTACGCCCTGCGCAACATGATGTCGGTTGTGCGCCGCATCCGCAGGGAAGCCAATCCCAGCCTGGCCTACCGCATCCTGGTCACCCTGCTGGATCGCCGCAATCGTACGCACCGCAGCATCTACGAGCAATTGATGGCAACCTTCGGCGACGGCATGTTCGAGACCGTCATCGAATTGGACACCAAATTGCGCGAAAGCCCGATCGCCGGCCAGCCCATCACGCGTTACATGCCCGCCAGTCGCGGCTCGCTGCAATACCGCGTGCTGGCCGAGGAGTTGATCGAATATGCCAAAGAAACCATCCAGCAAGCGGCTTGAAAAACTCTTCGAGGGATTGCAGGAAGAAACCAAACCGTCCGGCAAGGCCGCCAAAAAAGCGACACCCCGCCCGGCCGAGAAAAAACCCGCGCCCGCCGCCGGGAAATTGGCGCCGCGCGCCGCCGCGCTCGCCCAAACCAGTTCCCTCCCGCCGCTCGAATCGATCGCCATCGCCCGCCGGGGCGAAGGGGAAACCCCCTCCAGCATATCGCTGGCCTTCCAGATGGACCACCGCAACTGGGCCACCCTCCAGGTGGTGGACGAGACCGCCGCCCGCGCCTGGGACACCAATGAACAACTGCTCGTCAAACAGGTGGCCGACCAACTTTCGCAGGCGCTCGAAAACGCCCGTCTCTTCCAGGAAACGCGCGCGCGCGCCGAGGAACTCAGCGCGCTCAACGAACTCAGCCAAAGGCTATCCGCCCAACTGAATGTGACCCAGGTCTTGCAGGAGATCTACCGCGGCGCGGAACGCCTGGTTGACGCGAAGAACTTCTACATCGGCCTGTATGACGCGGAAAAGAACGAGGTGACTTTTCCCCTGAACGTGTCCGAATCGGTTATTGACCGGGACATCGTCACCATCCCCGCGGATAAGGGGATGACCGGCCACATCCTGCGCACGCGCCGTCCGCTCTTCATCCCCGAAAACGTGGTGGAGACCATGAAAAAAATGGGGATCGAGACGGTGGGGCAGCCGGCCAAATGCTGGCTGGGCGTCCCCCTGCTGCTGGGCGAGCGCGCCATCGGCGTCATGGCCGCCCAGTCTTACGCCGAAGAAAACGTCTACGGCGAACACGACCGCGACCTGTTGATGGCCCTCGCCGGCCAGGCCGCCATCGCCATCCAGAACGCGCGCCTGTTCGAAGAGACGCGCCAGCGCGCCCAGCGCCAGGAAGCGCTGTATCACCTCAGCGCCGAACTGGCCAAAGAGCAGGGCGTCAGAGAGATCTGCGCCGTGGCTGTGCGGGCTTTGCGCGAACGGCTGGGGTACGATTTCGCCGGTTTGTTCCTGATCGACCCTGAAACCGGCGAGCGGGTGTTGCAAGCGCACAGCGGCTGGGACGACGCGCCCGAAGGCTGGCGCATCCCGCCCGGAATGGGGATTAGCCGCCACGCCGTCGAAGAGGGGAGGCTGCGCTACTGGCCCGACGTTACGCAGTTGCCCGATTACCTGCCCGGCTTGCGCAACTCACACACCGAAGCGGACGTGCCGATCAAAATCGGCGATACAGTCATCGGCCTGTTGATCCTGGAAAAGGAGGAGATCAACGCCTTTACCCAGGAAGACTTCGACCTGTTCCAGACCGTCGCCAACCAGATCGCGGTG
>DAOUMJ010000266.1:0-3993 GCA_034411715.1 Anaerolineales bacterium
CGTCGAGCCGTCTGTGCGCCCCGACGACGGGCGTTACGGCGAGAACCCCAACCGCTTCCAACTCCACACCCAATTTCAGGTCATCCTCAAGCCCGACCCTGCCGCAGGTCCCGCGGGCGCAGTCCCGCGGGAGGGGCCGCAGGAACTCTACCTCGACTCGCTCAAAGCCCTCGGCATTGACCCGCGCCAGCACGACATCCGTTTCGTGGAGGACAACTGGGAACAGCCCGCCATCTCCGCCTGGGGCTTGGGCTGGGAGGTCTGGCTCGACGGGCAGGAGATCACGCAGTTCACCTACTTCCAGCAGATGGGCGGCGTGGCGCTCGACCCCGTCTCGGTCGAACTCACCTACGGTCTCGAACGCATCCTCATCGCGCTCAACAACGCCAAAGCCATCTGGAACGAGGATTATGGAGCGGGCGTGACCTACGGCGAAGTCCGCCGACAGGAAGAGTTTGAGCATTCCAAATATTATTTCGAAACCGCCGACGTGCAACGCGTCCGCGCCATGTACGATCTCTTCTCCGCCGAAGCGGACGCCTGCCTCGCACAAGGCCTCATCGTCCCCGCGCACGACTACGTGCTCAAATGCTCGCACTCCTTCAACATCCTCGACACCCGCGGCGCGATCTCCGTTGCTGAACGCCAAGCCTTCTTCCGCCGCATCCGCGAACTGGCCAAGGGCGTGGCCGTCGCATATGAGGCACAGCGCAAGGAGTTGGAGTATCCGTTGTTGAAAGAGAATAGAGAACAGAGAACAGAGATTAGTAAACCCGACTACTCTCTGCTCTCTGCTCCCTGCTCTCTTCTTTTCGAGATCGGCGTCGAAGAACTCCCCGCGAACGATGTGGACTCCGCTTACGCCTACCTCCTAACTCGCATCCCGCAACTCCTAACCGAATTGCATCTCACCCACGGCGACATCCGCATCTTCACCACCCCGCGGCGGATTGCCCTCCACGTAGCGAATCTCAGCCCCAGCCAACCCGACCGCGAAGACCTCGTCAAAGGCCCTCCCGCAGACAAAGCCTTCGACAAAAACGGAATCGCCACTCCCGCCGCGATGGGATTTGCCAAAAAGAACGGCGTGGACACCAAAGACCTCGAAGTCCGCGAGGAAGGCGGAGGCAAATACGTCTTTGCTGTGGTCAAGCAGAAAGGACGCCCGACTCCCGAAGTGCTGGCTGAAGCCCTGCCCAAACTGGTTGCGGACATCAAGTTCGAGAAGTCCATGCGTTGGAATGAATCAGGCGTGGCCTTCTCGCGTCCCATCCGCTGGTACGTGGCTCTGCTCGGCGACATGGTCATCCCGTTCGAATACGCGGGTGTGGTCTCTGGCAACGTCACTCGCGGCCTCCGTCCCTATAATTCACCCGAAATCACCATCCCCACGGCGGACAAATACCTCGACCTCATCCGCGAGGCAGGCATCCTCCTCGACAAGGAAGAACGCAAAGCCTCCATTGTGCAACAGGTCAAGCAGGCCGCGTCCCTCGTCGGCGGCGAAGCCATTATGGACGAAGACCTTCTCAACGAAGTCGCCAACCTCATCGAAATGCCCACCGCCGTCATGGGCGGGTTCGATAAAGAACATTTGTCCCTGCCGCGCGATGTCCTGATCTCGGTGATGAAGAAACATCAGCGGTACTTCCCTGTGGTAAAGAGTGCCAGGTCTCAGGTGTCAGGTGTCAGGTCTGCTGACAAACCTGATACCTCGCACTTGACACCTGACACTCTCCTTCCGCACTTCATCGCCATCCGCAACGGCGACGATTTACATATTGATATTGTTCGTGAGGGTAACGAGCATGTATTGGGTGCGCGCTTTGCCGATGCAGACTTCTTCGTCCGCGAAGACCTCAAACTCAAACTCGAAGACTTCCGCCCGAAACTCTCCGGCCTGATGTTCCATGCCAAACTCGGCTCCATGCTGGATAAGTCCGAGCGCATGGTGAAACTCTCCGCTGAAATCGCGGATATGCTCGAACTTTCCGATGTGGAATGTGGCATCGTGGAACGTGGAACTTTCCTCGCCAAAGCCGACCTGGTCACGCAGATGGTGACTGAAATGACATCTTTGCAGGGCATCATTGGTGGTGAGTATGCGCTGCGAAGCGGGGAGTCCAAAGAAGTTGCCGCGGCGATCAGTGAACAATATCAAACTGCGCCGCAGACGAAAACCGGTCTCGTTATCGCGCTGGCAGACAGATTGGATTCATTGGTTGGCTTGTTTGCCGCAGGTCTCGCACCGACTGGAGCCAAAGACCCCTTCGGCTTGCGCCGCGCTGCGATTGGGATAGTCCAGCCCCTCATCGAACACGATGTTGATTTCGATCTCTCCGATGCGGTGAAGAAATCTGCAAAGACGCAGCCCATCGAAGTCAAAGAAGAATCGCAAAACCAAATTCTCGACTTCCTCGCGGGTCGCCTGTCCGTCGTATTGAAAGACATGGGATACAAATACGATGTCGTGGACGCCGTTCTCGCCGCGCAATCGAACAATCCCGCTGGTTCCGCGCGGGCGGTGAAGCAACTTCAAGTATGGGTGGAGCGAGAAGATTGGCGCGAAATCCTGCCTGCCTTCGCGCGCTGCGTCCGCATCACGCGCGACCAGGAGAAAACGTTGAAAGTGAATGAAAAGGCTTTCGTGGAGAAGGAAGAAAAAGGGTTGTACAAAGCCCTCGAGAAAGCCGAATCCGCCTCACGTCAGGAAGGAAGCGTGGACGACTTCCTGAGCGCGTTCGTCCCCATGATCCCCGCCGTCAACTTGTTCTTCGACAAAGTCCTGGTCATGGCCGAGGACGAAAAGATGCGGCAGAATCGCCTCGCCCTGGTAGGACAAATTGCCAATTTGTCCAGCGGCATCGCGGACATGAGCAAACTCGAAGGGTTCTAAAAGAAACAGGCGACCCGATTGGGTCGCCTGCGTTTTCTAAACTTTGTGTCCGCATTCAGCGCAGAATTTGGCCTCGGCCGCCAGTTCCGCGCCGCACTCCGAACAATGCTTTTTGACGTCTATCTTTGCGCCGCACTCGGGGCAGAATTTGACGTTCGCTTGCAGGGGCGCATTGCATTGCGGACAGGTCGCCCGCACGCCGGCGCGCCAGTTCTCTTCCTTGAGCATGGAGCGATCTTCCTCGGCAACTTTGGAATGCGCCCAGATTTCCTCCACGGTACGGCTGGATTGGGCGGCCGCCATCTCCACGCCCAGGTCGGGGGCGCAATTCTTGCACAGTCCCTTTTTAGTGTTCCAGCAGGACTTTTTGCAGACCCAGGATGAACAACGCGGACATTGAGTGAAGTCGGGCTTCAATTCCTCCATGGCTTTGATGAACGCCTCATCGTGCGCTTTTTCCCACGTTGCAGAGCGGGCGCGCTCCCCCAGGTCGGCGGCCTGGTTGAAAAGTCCGCCCAACAGACTGCTGGCTGTATCCAACGCGCCGGAAACCATACCCAACGTGGACGCCTGGAAGCGGGTGCGATACCCTGTGCCGCAGCGGTCACAAAAGAATTCAAACTGAAAACCCTGGTTGGTGCTTAAGTCCGAGTAGTTTCTGGTGAATTCTATCTTTGTCATGTGACTCCTTCGATGGCATGGAATAAAATGACGAACAGGCACTTAATATACAACGGTTTTCGATTTTAGACAATCGAGACGGCCTATGTCCATGAGCCGCCATATTCCCCGTTTTTGCCTTTATGCTACAATGGTTTTGCTGATCATCGAAACCACCCAGGAGATATCATGCCCACCGACCACACCCAAAAATCCTACTGGCTCAATACCTACGGGCCGTATACACCCAATGCGCCCGTGGAAGGCGATGTCACTGTAGACGTTGCCATCATCGGCGGCGGATACACGGGACTCGCCACCGCGTATTTCCTCCGCAAGGCTGAACCGACGATGAAGGTCGCCGTTCTCGAGGGCGAAGTCGTCGGCTACGGCGCGAGCGGACGGAACGGCGGTTTCGCCATGACGCTCTTCGGCCT
>DAOUMJ010000267.1:0-3735 GCA_034411715.1 Anaerolineales bacterium
ATTGTTAACGTGCGATGGGATACGTATCTCCCAGATTCCTGTCGGATACGTGTCTACCAGACTCAAGCGTCGGCTATGTGTCTACCAGAGCTTACAACACGTATACAAGTACACAAGTTCCTGGGGACGTATTTACCTGTGTACCTGTCTACCTATGTACTCCCTCAGACCGTCCCCGGTATCTCCATTCGGTCGAGTCGAAACGTTCGCTGGCCGCGGCGGGAGTGGCAGTAGGCGATGACGTAGGTGTACTCGCCGCGCGGTTCGATAGAGAGGGGGGTGATGCGCCTCTGTTCGGGTGGATAAGCGGGCGTGCGGTAGAGGATGTCGAGCGCCTGCTGAAGTTGCAGATATTTATTCAACACGTCCATTTTAGGGACGAACTTGCCCACCGGTTGGATCGGGATTTTGGCCTGGAAGTGTGTGCGCTTTTTGGGAGTCTCCTGCGGCTCTTCGCGAAAAGCGGCGAACAAGCCGCGCCGTTCGAACATTTTCAGGAGACCTGCCGATTCTTCAGCAGAGACCAGGATGTGGCGCGGGGAGAGGAATTGTTCCACGTGTTTGCGGAGGTTGGGTTGGCGGCGGAGTTGTTTGAGGTCTTCGGCGTGGGAGAATTCGATGACCAAGCCCTGCCTGACTTGCACGCTGGATTGTCCGAGGATGCGCGCCCGCACAGGTTGGGGAAGTTCGCCTTGCAGGCCGCGTTCGAGCAGGGCGATCAGGTTGTGCGGGTCGCCGGGGAGGAATTGGAGGGCGCGCTTTGTGAGCGGGTAAACGCCCGGCGAGGTCGGGCGGAGGTGGTTCTCCAATTCCCACAGGAGATCCGCGTGCTGTGGCAATGAGGCGATCAAACAATCTTCCTGAACGGACCACGGAACGAGAGGCTTGGGCGTTGAAAGAGCGCCTACTCCCTTGATGAAATATTTTCCCCACGCTGTGAGTTCCCCTTTGCGAACCAGGCCGAGCGCCTCGAGACCGTGAACGAATTGCAAATCCTTTTTCGTCAGGGGCTGGTCGTATTGGAGTTTCCATAATAGTTTCTTGCGGAGCTGCCGGTCCTTCGGGTTTTTGGGGACATTCTGCCAGGCTTCGATGAGATGCAAGGCCTGATCTTCCGGCGAACTGTTCAACCAACGGCGCGCCTGGCGCGTGACCCGCAAGCGGCCTTCGTAATCGTCGATCAATCCCGCTCCTTTACAGACTGCAATCCAGAAGGGAAGGCGCGGTCTCAACGCGATCTTCTGACGGAGAAATTCGCGCCATAAGTTCGCTCGGGGGATACCGCGCCGAAGGGCATTCAACAGCGTGAAAATGATGTACAATGCCGGAAGTCTGTCCATGGCTATCCTTTCTTGTTCGCATTGTATGCTGTTCATTGTCGTCCTGCAAACGCGGCAGGCTGTGAAAAATGTCGCATCGAAGCCGATACCCTTCGCAAATCGAGATTTGTGGAGCAGGAATGAGTTTGGACGAGTTCCGGCGCGATTCGGGGAGGGACATTCCAAGGTGGGAACGGCAGTTTGGCACAAAATTTAGGGTTGTTCCTCGACGGTTCGCAAGGTTGGTACAAGCAGGCGTAGAGTTGTGATACAATGCGATTGGTTGTGATTCAGAGCGATAAAAAAAAGACAGTCTGAATCCCCATGCCTCTATTGAGAGGATTGAAACAATACCTACCAGTGTGGTTAGCAGAGCCAGTCGTTTGTGTCTGAATCCCCATGCCTCTATTGAGAGGATTGAAACATAACCATCGGAGTGGTCACAACCTCAGTCAAGGCGGGGTCTGAATCCCCATGCCTCTATTGAGAGGATTGAAACTCACGGTTGCTTGGGCATTTTGTGCCTCGTTGAAATGTCTGAATCCCCATGCCTCTATTGAGAGGATTGAAACAAGCGCACTCTGCGTCGCGCGACCAGTTGCCACAAGTCTGAATCCCCATGCCTCTATTGAGAGGATTGAAACTTTTCGCAGGATCGGAAAAGACAAAGGGGGGATAAGTAGTCTGAATCCCCATGCCTCTATTGAGAGGATTGAAACGATCAGGACATAAAGCTTGCGGTTCATCGCAAACCTCTTGTCTGAATCCCCATGCATCTATTGAGAGGATTGAAACAACCGGGATCGGTGATCGGTCCATCGTAATGCCAAGTCTGAATCCCCATGCCTCTATTGAGAGGATTGAAACCACCCAGGCGTTTGCCTGACGCAAGGGGGGCAAAAGGGGTCTGAATCCCCATGCCTCTATTGAGAGGATTGAAACTTGGGTGAGGGGGGCAGAGACGCGCTCCCAACTGCGCTAGTCTGAATCCCCATGCCTCTATTGAGAGGATTGAAACGAGTCGGCCCTCACCCCCGGCTCCTCCCCCCATTCGGGTCTGAATCCCCATGCCTCTATTGAGAGGATTGAAACTAACAGCTTTACCAGCAGATTAATAAACCACATCGTGGTCTGAATCCCCATGCCTCTATTGAGAGGATTGAAACTATTCACCGCGGCTGTTATTGCACGCCCAGGTCCACACCGTCTGAATCCCCATGCCTCTATTGAGAGGATTGAAACTTGTGTCACCGACCGAGCGCAGACCATTGCGGGTAATCAGTCTGAATCCCCATGCCTCTATTGAGAGGATTGAAACAGGAACCGCGGGACAGGTTGAACCGGCGAGGACAGCAGTCTGAATCCCCATGCCTCTATTGAGAGGATTGAAACTTTCCTGTTCCGTTGCGCCAGCCAGTTTGTCAAGGGGTCTGAATCCCCATGCCTCTATTGAGAGGATTGAAACCTTTTAGCATAGACGCTCTACCGGGATAGCACACATCGTCTGAATCCCCATGCCTCTATTGAGAGGATTGAAACTAGAAGAATGCCAACTTGAGCATTACTCCCGCAAAGGGTCTGAATCCCCATGCCTCTATTGAGAGGATTGAAACTAACGACGCCATGCAACACGGGATTGGTATAGCAGAACAGTCTGAATCCCCATGCCTCTATTGAGAGGATTGAAACTTGGAAAGTGACGCCGTATACAACACAGCGAAACCAAGTCTGAATCCCCATGCCTCTATTGAGAGGATTGAAACGATATTAACAAGCATCGCAGGTTTTGCAGTGCCATTTTGTCTGAATCCCCATGCCTCTATTGAGAGGATTGAAACCAGGTGGTACCAGCGTTCGTACAGGGAGGTGGGGCCAAGTCTGAATCCCCATGCCTCTATTGAGAGGATTGAAACCAAGATGAGCGCCCACACGGCTTTCAGCCCATGCTGAAGTCTGAATCCCCATGCCTCTATTGAGAGGATTGAAACGTACTGGTACTGACCAACGGCGTTCTGGTCAGCCAGTCGTCTGAATCCCCATGCCTCTATTGAGAGGATTGAAACCATGAACCATTGATCTGGACTTCACCGTCGCCTGCCAGTCTGAATCCCCATGCCTCTATTGAGAGGATTGAAACCAGCGCCAACACGAAAATCAAAGCAGTGATGTTTTTCGTCTGAATCCCCATGCCTCTATTGAGAGGATTGAAACAACGTGGCTGGTCCAGAGAGTACCGATGGTGCCTTTCAGGTCTGAATCCCCATGCCTCTATTGAGAGGATTGAAACTCACGTCCTGCCGCGCCTTGTTCACGCGGGAAAGTGTCTGAATCCCCATGCCTCTATTGAGAGGATTGAAACTCTTAAGAGAGCTACGAACCGCTTTTTTTTGCTGATTGTCTGAATCCCCATGCCTCT
>DAOUMJ010000268.1:0-1891 GCA_034411715.1 Anaerolineales bacterium
GTTGTTAAAGAACAATCGGCTACGTAATTGCCAGATTCGCACTGGCTACGTGTCTACCAGATTAATTCATCGGCTACGTGATTACCAGAGCTTACAACAAGTACACAGGTGTATCACGTATTTACGTGTGTACGTGTCTACGTGTGTACCTGTCTACCTGTGTACCTGTCTACTGAACTATAAACTGCGCGTTCCTGTATCTCTCATCGTGCGGATCGCGGATCAACCCGCTCTTCAACGCGTAGACCAGTTCGCGGATGCCGTCGTCCACCGTGAGCGTCGCCTCGAAGCCGAGTTCGCGCTTGACCTTCTCGAACGAGACGGCGATATCGCGCATGTCGCCGCCGAAAGTCAGGTCTTTGTGTTCCACCACCGTTTCGGGCAGGCGCTTCAACACAAGGTTGACGATTTCATCTTTGGTGTAATTGCCGCCCTCCGAACCGAGGTTGTAAACCTGCGCGCGCACCTTCACGTCGGGCGCGTCGAGGCCGAGCATGATGCCGCGCACCGCGTCGCGCACGTGGATGAACGAGCGCGAGTAGCCGCGCTGATAAATGATGAGTTCGCGCCTGGTGAACGCTTCCAACACGAATTGATTCACGATCAGATCGAAGCGCGTGCGCGGGGAAATTCCGTAGAGCGTTGCGAATCGGAATAAAAGCGGCGCGGCGGACGCGTCCTTTTGACCGAGCAAAAATTCCTCCGCCGCGATCTTCGTCTCGGCGTAGAGCGATTGCGGATTAAGCGGCGACACCTCCGTGACAGGCTTGCCGTCGGGCGAGAGGCCGTAGTTGCTGTAGGTGGACGCGAACACGAAGCGCGCGGAACCGAGGGCGGCCGCCTGCTCGAAGACCGTTTTCGCGGCCTCGACGTTGTACTTCCACGCGGCCTGGCGTCCCACCGCCTGGCACGCGGGGAAGCCGACAATCGCCGCGAGGTGGATCACCGCTTCGGGCTTCGGCCAGTTGTTTCTGAGCGCATCCTTCACGGCGCGCGGCTCGGTCACGTCGGCTTTGACGAAGTGAAAATTGGGATGATGCAGAAACGGGACGAGCGACTCGCCCCCGAACAGCAAACTGTCGAGGACGGTAACGCGCCAGTCGGCGCGCAACAACTCCGAGGTCAGGAGCGAACCGATGTAGCCCGCGCCGCCCGTCACGACCGCGTGACGCGTCCCGCTCATGACTCGTCTCCCATTTGCAGGATCACCTTCCAGCCCTTGATTTCCAGCGCGGGCGCGTTTCCATCCTGCGCGACGGTCATGCCCTGTTCGAGACAGGTGAGACGGGCAATGTCGGCCACGTCGCCCTCGCCGAGGATGCGGACGCGGTCTTGACCATTTCGGCGAATGGTAGCGAGATGATCCTTCACGCGCTGGCGCGTCCTGCGGTAGAGGTCGAACGAGCGCTCGACGTAATCCACGGCGAGGCGGGCGCGCAGGGCAATGCCTTCGGGCGTGATGATGTAACGCAGTTTCTTGCGCTCGGCGCGTTTGACCTTCACGTAACCTTTTTCGATCAGCCGTTTGAGATGCCAGTTGACCGTGCCGACGGCCACGCCGAGTTGCGTGGCAAGCGTGGCCTGGTTCACGTCCGGGTCGCTCTCGATTTCTTCGAGCAGGGTGAGTTCGCGGGTGGTTTCTTGGGTTTCCATGTTTCAAAATTCAGCGACTGAATTATAACATAGCAAGCGACTCAACCCGCCGTGATATTTACAACATGGTTTACGCGGAAGATAAGTGAGAATGCCTCGAAAATTCCAGCCCTTTTTCCCTGTCCTACCACCGTTTATAATGAGATCGAGGTTGCAACAAAACTATCGGTTCCTGTGGAGGAAACATGCAGCGGACTTTGTTCTTTCTGATTTTGGCTGTTGGTTTGTTCGTTCCAAT
>DAOUMJ010000269.1:0-1737 GCA_034411715.1 Anaerolineales bacterium
AAGCGCACCCCTAAATATGGGATTGAAAATCATCTTACCCCCATATATGGCGTGTTGGAAATTCATGATTTCACCAAAATTTTAAGCGAAAGATCAGTGAAAATGTCGGGATTCAACTCGACTGGCAGGGCTTTGTAAAAGTCAATGACGAATTGCAAACGAACGTTTCGAACATCTGGGCGGCGGGAGATGTGATCGGTCGTCAAACCGACAGCCAACCCGCCACGCCCGTCGGCGCGCACGACGGGGTGATCGCGGCCAAGAACGCGCTGGCAGGCGCGCACGATTTGCTAAGCAAATCGAAGGTTGACCACCGCGTGATTCCGCGCACGATCTTCACCGATCCGCAAGTGGCCGTCGTCGGCCAGACAGACGAGGAGGTGGTCGGGTCGGGTCTCCGCTGTTGGTGTGGGACGATCCCACTTGATCTGGTTCCCCGCGCGGGAGCCACCCATCAAACCAATGGCATCGCCAAGATGGTGATCAACCGGGATACGAACGAAGTGCTGGGCGTCTCGTTGGTCATGCCCAATGCAGGTGAAGTGATCCACGAGGCGGCGATGGCGTTGCGTTTCAGAGCCAAACTCGAAGATTACATTGACATGATCCACGTCTACCCAACCATGGCCGAAGCCTTGAAGATCGCAGCCATCTCCTACTTCAAAGACCCTGCGAAGTTGTCGTGCTGCGCGGAGTAGATTCATGTGGACTATCCTCGCGCTCGGTGCGGCCCTGCTGACCTCCTTCAATCCCATCCTCTACAAGCACCTTTTGAAAGACGGCGATCCGCTCCGCGTCGTCTGGGCGGTGACGTTGATCGGCCTGCCCCTGCTGGCCGTCTTCACGTTTGCGCGCACGCCGCGCCTGCCGCAATTGGATTGGACCTTCTGGCTGGCCGTGATCGCCTCGGCCGGGCTGAACGTCGCCGCGCACCTCGCCAACGCGAAGGCCATCCAACTCGAGGATGTTTCGCTCGTCACGCCACTGCTGACCTTCAGCCCAGTTTTCACCGTTTTGATCGCGGCGCTCTTCCTCGGTGAGACTCCCTCGCCTCGCGGCCTGACCGGGGTCGGACTCCTGCTCGCGGGCGCCTACTGGCTCACTCGTTCTTCCGCGGACGGGTGGTTGGCTCCGTTTAAGTCGCTGACTCTCAAGCCGGGCATTTTCCTCGTTCTGTTTGCTGGGTTGTTGTGGGCGATTACACCCATCTTTGAGAAAGTGGCGATCCAGCGCACGAATCCATCGAGTCCGCGTTTTGCCGCCTTCGTGGTGGATGTTTTGCTTGTCTCGTTATTGACGGCGCCAGCCTTGCATCGTGGGAGATCGTCTTTAGGCAAACTTCGTTCATACCGCCGCGAATTGTTCCTGGCTGGGCTGATCGCTGGAAGCGCGCCGGTCCTGGGTTATACAGCCTTCAGTCTGGGACCCGTCGGTTACGTGACCACATTGTTCAAGTCCAGTACCGTTCTTACGATCGTTTGGGGCGCGCTTTTTTTCAAAGAACGGGACTTGCTAAAGCGGCTTCCAGCTTCAATACTGATGATTATTGGCGCCATTCTTCTTGCGAACTAACGGAAATACCCTTAAAATGACTTTTCTGCCCCTTACCGAACACGAGAAATATGTCCGATTGTGTACATCCCTGCCCTTGCGGCTGGTACGGCGACCCGATCAAACCCTGCACCTGCGCGCCCGCGGCCATCACCAAATATCAAAAACGTATCTCCGGCCCCCTCC
>DAOUMJ010000270.1:0-14191 GCA_034411715.1 Anaerolineales bacterium
CCCACATTTTGGCTAAAACGGACTTCAAGTGTCATTTTAGGCCAAATGTAGGGGGGACCAGCAATAATCAAAAAGCAAGTTATGCGGTACTGCGAAAAATTCCTAAACCTACCCGAAAAACCCGCACTGCGGCAAGGTTTTTTTTCTTTCTGCCGCACACGCAGGAGGCCCCCGCAGTTTGCAAAATTGTTCGTTGACTATTCCCCCCAAAGCCCATACAATTTTCATCAGCAGGGTGGATACGGATGTCCTCCTGCAAAACAATTTGCCGCACACAAAAAGGAGGCTCCTATGGCAAAACTTCTGCAAGCGATCACTCAATATGGCCCGCGTGTCGAACTCAAACCGACCGCCCAACTGGAAAAAGTGGCGGAATGGATGGCCATGCGCACGGGACTCAACAAGTCCGAAGTCATGATGGTGTTGCAGGAAATGAGCGAGGCCATTCTCTACTTCAATAAGGACGGCATTCCCGTGAAACTGCCCGGCGTAGGAACCTTTACGCCCAGCATCGAAGGCGAGGGCAAATATAATATCGGTTTCCGCGCCGATATGGCATTGAAGAACGGCATCAACTCGCCCGCCGCCTACCAGGGCGAAGTGAAAAACAGCGAACGCATCGGTTGGACGCACCAGCAATACAAGGAATTGTGGGATAGCGAACACCCCGCCGACCCGCTGGAAATCCCCGGCTAGGCGAGAATCAGAGCCGCTCGGATTCGAATCCGAGCGGCTCAAAATTTAATCCGAGCGGCTCGGATTAAAATCCAAGCGGCTTGGATGGAGCAGGAAGCCCACTTTCCACTGAATTCCACAAATCTGCAAGTCTCCGAATTTTCCCGTTATGCTATACTGCGATTCCTGTTGTTTTGAACGCCTCCCTTTCATCGAAAGGAGCCGATATGGCGGCCACCAAACCCAATCCGCGTACGAAGCAGGGAAAGGCGAAGCCGATCAAACCAGATGGATCGAAACGAGCATCCGTCCAACCACACTACGGACAAACGGCTGAACTGTTGGAGCGCGTCAGCGACGGTTTTGTGGCCTTCGACGCGCAGATGAATTACGTTTACGTCAACCGGCGCGGCGCGGAATTGCTGGGGCGCAAACCCGCAGACCTGATCGGCAAAAACTACTGGGCGGAATTTCCCGAAGCGAAAGGCTCGCCCTTCGCGAGCGCCCATGTCGAAGCCCTGAAAACGCAAAAGCCCATTGTGTTCGAGGATTATTACGCCCCCTGGGATCGCTGGTTCGAGAACCGCATCTATCCCTCGAAGGACGGGCTGACGGTTTTCTTCACCGAGATCACCGAACGCAAACGGGCGGAGGAGGCGCTGCGCCAGGCCGAGAAGCGTTACCGCGCCCTGTTCGAGCAGGCGCACGACGCAGTGTTCATTCTCGACCTGAATGGGCGGCACCTGGAAGCCAATCAGCGCGCAGCGGACATACTTGGTTACACATATGCGGAACTAAAAGAACTTTCGGTTGTGGAAACCTCCGGAGAATTGGCGAAAAGCAGACAGGTGATCCAGCAATTGCTGAGCGGCGAACATGTGCCTCACTACGAGCGCATTTTCAAAAAGAAGAACGGCGAAACCTTCCCCGTGGAAATCAACATGGAGCTCGTGCGCGATACCGAGGGGCGCCCATTGCACATCCAGAGCGTTGTCCGCGACATCACCGAGCGCAAGCGCGCGGAACAAGCCCTGCAAAGAAACGAACAAGTCCTGCGCCTGTTCGTCGAAAATTCGCCCGCCGCCATCGCCATGTTCGACCGCGACATGAAATATATCGTCGCCAGCCGCCGTTATCTTGCCGATTACGAATTGGGCGAACAGGAACTGGTCGGGCGTTCACACTACGATGTTCCCCGAAATCCCCGAACGCTGGAAGGAAATCCATCGGCGCAGCCTGGCGGGAGGGATCGAAAAAGCCGAAGAAGACCCGTTCCCGCGCGCGGATGGAAGACTGGATTGGGTGCGCTGGGAGATCCATCCCTGGTACGAAACGAACGGCGAGATCGGCGGGGTCATTTTGTTCTCGGAAGTCATCACCGAACGCAAGCGCGCCGAAGAGGAAGTCCGCCGCCGCGCCGAAGAACTGGCCGCGCTCAACGCCCTCGGAAATCGCCTCAGCCAGTCGCTTTCGCTGGAAGAAACCTGTGAGGCGGCCATCAAGGGGATGCTGGATGCCGCCCATCCCGACGCGGCCTACCTCTTCCTGCGGGAGGGCGGCAGGTTATTGCTGAAAGGCATCGGACCCGAGGCCGCCGCTAAACGGTTGGGAGCGATCCCCGAACACCGCGTGGGCGAGTGCATATGCGGGCTGGCCGCGCTCGAAGGCCGGGCGCTGTATTCACGCGACATTTTTACAGACATGCGCTGCACCTGGGAGGAATGCAAGAAAGCCGGATTTCGCTCATTTGCCGCGCTGCCCCTGCGCAGCGGAGCCGACATCATCGGCGTGCTGGGGCTGGCGGCGGATACGGAACGGGATTTCGAAACCCAGGCCGGGTTCCTCGAAACGCTTGCCGGCCAGGTTTCCATCGCCATCGAAAACGCGCGCCTGTTCGAAAACACCCGCCGCCGCCTGAACGAACTGGAGGCGCTTCACCTGGCCAGCCTCTCGCTCAGCCAGACGCGGGATATGAGCGATCTCGGCGGGCAGATCCTCTCCTCCAACTCCTCGAACGGATGATGAACTATCAGCGCGGCGCGATCGCATTGTGGAACGAAACCAGCGGCAAACTGGAATTGCTCGCCCACGCCCGCATGAACCTGGACGACGCGGCGTATCGCAAAGAGATCGAACGGGTGCGCGGCTTCTTCGAACTTCCGCAGGGCATCACGCGCTGGGTGGCCGAACACGGCGAGACGATTCGCACCGGCGACGCGCGGAGCGACCCGCGCTACCTGGCAGCCGACCCGGCCATCCAATCGGAAATGGCCGTGCCGTTGAAGGTGGGAGATCGCGTCATCGGCTCGGTCAACGTCGAGAGCGTCCAGCCCAACGCCTTCAACGAACACGACCAACGCCTGCTCACCACGGTCGCAAACGTGGCGGCGGTGGCGATCCAAAACGCGCGCCTGCTGGAGGAAACGCGCCTCAGCCGCGATCGTCTCGCCGACCTCTCGCGGCGGCTGGTCGAAACGCAGGAATCCGAGCGGCGCGCCATCGGGCGCGAATTGCACGACCAGTTCGGGCAGATGCTCACCGCCCTGAAACTGACCATCGAGATCGCCATGCAACTGCCGCCCGATCAGGCGCTTCAAAAAGCAAGACAGGGAAAAGAGATCGTGGAAGAGTTGCTGGCGCGCGTCAGCGCGCTCTCGCTCGAACTGCGCCCGCCCATGCTCGACGATCTCGGTCTCATCCCCGCGCTGACGTGGCACGTCAATCGTTTTCAGGAACAAAGCCGCGTCGAAGTGGAATTCAAACACAGCGGCGTGGAGGGGGTACGCTTCGCCTCCGAGATCGAGACCACCGCCTATCGCATCGTGCAGGAGTCGCTCACCAACGTGGCGCGCCATGCCCGGGCAACCAGAGTCAGGCTCGAGGTCCGGGAACGAAGCGGATGGATGGAGATCCAGATCGAAGACGACGGCATCGGTTTCGATCCAGAATCCGAACTGGCAAAGAATCGCGGCTTGAGCAGGATGCGCGAGCGCGCCCAACTTGTCGGTGGTTCGTTTTACATCGAATCGGAAATCGGCAAAGGCACGCGGAAACTGATCCGCCTGCCCTTGCGGGAGGAGCCAGTATGACCACCATCGTTCTCGCGGACGACCACCAGGTTCTGCGCGAGGCGCTGCGCCTGCTGCTCGAAACGCAGCCCGATTTTCAGGTGATCGCCGAGACGGGCGGCGGGCTGGAGGCGCTGCAATTGACGGAGAAACACAAGCCCGACGTGCTGATCGTGGACATGATGATGCCGGGTCTTTCGGGACTGGAGGTGGCGCGGCGGACGAAGCGCGTTTCCCCGGCGACGCGCGTCATCGTCCTTTCGATGTACGACGCGGAGAGTTACGTGGTGGAGTCTTTGCAGGCGGGCGTGGCGGGTTACGTCTTGAAGAAGAGTTCCTCGGGGGAACTGGTGTTTGCCATTCGGCAGTCATTACAGGGGAATCTCTACCTCAGCCCCTCGCTCAACGAACGCGCCATCCAGGCATACATGCAGCGCTCGCAGGAATCCCGCGCCGAAGACCCGTTCGATTCGCTCACCGAGCGCGAGCGCGAAATCTTCCAACTCGCCGCTGAGGGACTGAGCAACCCGCAAATCGCCGAGAAACTCTCGCTCAGCGCGCGCACCGTCGAGATGCACCGGGGGAATTTGATGAAGAAACTGGGCTTGAAATCGCAGACTGATCTGGTGAAGTACGCGGTGAAGCGGGGGATGATCGAATGAGCCGCAGCAATGAATCAAAGACATCCGAAGCCTCTATGCTTCGGATGTCTTTTTTACAGGAGGGGTGAGGATGGTTACGAAACAGCCTCTATGCGGATTTCTCTCAGGATGGCGTACACCTCTTCTTCCGAGTGGATATGCTGTTTGAGAATTTGTTCCGTCTTTTCCATTACACGGTCGGCAGAGAGTTTCGCCAAATCCTGACGCATGGATTGTCCGATGTATAACTTGAGCAGGGCTCCCACAGACATATCGCGGCCTGCGGCGATTTTTTCAAGCGACGCGAGCGCGTCAACGGGGATATGAACGGTGACGGGTTTGCTCGGCCGCGTCCGCAGGCGCAATTCAAAGCCTTCTTCGGTTACGGGTGTTTTGTCAGTTTGCTTCTTCATAAACTTTCCTTTCAGCGCGGGTGGCGGGACGGGCGGAAATGATCCGCGTCCGTGTCAATCGCTCTGTGCAGACAGCCAGTAAAAGTCGCTGGGAGAAAGTATAACCGATAATGAAATCGCGTTCCTCATTGTCGTCTGCCGACGCGTCGCCTGTCTGAAAGAACGGATCGAAAAAGGTTTCCGCGGCTTCCTCGAAGGTTACGCCATGCTTTTGAACGTTGGCCGCGGCCTTGTTTTCATCCCATTCGAATTCCATGCCTTGAAGTCGGTATACGATATCCATGATGTGTATTCCTGTCTGGCCGAGGTTGCAGAAAGGCGCGAGGCAAGTATACACGGAAGGGGGCAAAATTACAGGGCATTCCTCCCCACAAATACCGTACATTCACGAATAGCCTCTTGACACTGCCTCTGGTATCGTGGAAGCAGCGAACAACTCCCCAAACGTCCCGAAGGCTTCCTCGAGATTCCTTGTGTAGCCGCTCAGACCCTTCGGGACGGTACATGGGAGCAACGAATAAGTGTCAAGAATCAAGAGGCAAAGTGAACAAACCGATCCGCATCCTGCTCGTGGACGACAGTCCCTATTTCCTCGAAGCGGCGCGCGACTTTCTCCACCTTCAGAAATATCTCACGGTGGTGGGCATGGCTACCGAGGGAGACGAAGCCATCGCCCAATCCCAAAACCTGCAGCCCGATATCATTTTATTGGATCTGAACCTCGCCCACAGTTCGGGCTTGAGGCTGATCCCCGTCTTCAAGGAAAACCTGCCCGGAATCCGCATCATCGTGCTGACCATGATGGAGGAGTCCAGTTACCGCGCCGCGGCAATGGAGTCGGGCGCGGACGGCTTCGTGCATAAGTCCGTCATGTCGAAGACGTTGATCACGGCGATCCGTGAGGCAATGGAACGCGCCGACCCTGCGAAGGCGGCAATGGAGGACGACCGTTCAACCCAACAGGCAGGGCAGGGTGAAGCGCGCTTCCTGCGGCTGGCGGAACAACTGCCCGACCTGATCTATCGCTACGAAATCAGCCCGAAGCGCGGCTTCAGTTACGTCAGTCCGTCCGCTTCCGCCATGACCGGCTACACACCCGAAGAACATTACGCCGACCCGGACCTCGGATTCAAACTCGTTCTCCCTGAAGATCGTCCCATTTTGGAGGCTGCGGCGCAGGGAAAAATTGACCCGGCTCAGCCCATCGTCCTGCGCTGGGTCCGCAAGGATGGCACGATCATCTGGACCGAGCAGCGGAATGTGAGCGTCTTCAATGAGGCGGGCGAACTGACCGCCATCGAAGGCATCGCGCGCGACAGCACTGCCGGCAAACAGGCGGAGGAGGCGCTGCGCGAAAGCGAGGACAAATTCAAATACATCTTCGATCATTCTGCCCTGGGAAAATCGTTGACGCTACCAGACGGGCAACTCAATGTGAATCAGGCGTTCTGCGAGATGCTGGGTTACTCGCTGGAGGAGTTGAAGTCCGGTAAATGGCAGGAAATAACCCACCCGGACGATATCGAATTATCGCAAAGGGAGATCAATCTGCTCCTTTCAGGAGAGAAGGATTCGGCGCGTTTCATCAAGCGTTACGTTCACAAGAACGGTTCCGTCGTGTGGGCGGATGTAAGCACCTCACTGCGCCGCGACAAAGAAGGCGCGCCTCTGTACTTTATGACGGTTGTGAGCGATATCACTGAACGCAAAAACGCGGAAGAGACGCTTCGCGAAAAAGAGCGCCTGCTTTCGGAGGCGCAGCGCATCGCCAGCCTGGGCAGTTGGGAGGTCGAACTCGCCACCGGCAAAATCAGTTATTCCGAGGAGATGTACCACATCTTTGGCATCTCCGCAGAAAAATTCTCACACGACACGCAGGGCTTCCTGAACTTGATCCACCCGGATGATTTAGTTGCCATGCAAAAGTGGATCGAAGAGACCCTGGCTGGCGGCGATCCGGGCGAACTCGACTTTCGCATCCAGCGGCCGGATGGGAGCATCCGCTTTGTTCGCGGGAGAGGCGAGGCGATTCTCGATGGGGCAGGCAGGCCGATTCGCGCCGCCGGCACCGCCCAGGATATCACGGCGCGCAAACGAGCCGAGGATGCCGTCCGCGCCAGCCAGGAACGCTACCGCGACCTGGTGGAAAACATCCACGACCTGATTTGCACGCACGATCTGGAAGGCGTCGTTCTTTCCGTGAATCAGGCCGTGATCCGTCTCACGGGTTACGCGGCGGAAGAAATTGTCGGGCGGAACCTGCGCGATCTCCTGCCGCCCAAACACCATCCCACGTTCGACCGATATCTGGCCGATATTCAGAGAGACGGCGCGGCCGGCGGTCTGATGACTGTTCTCACAAAAAGCGGGGAAAGCCGCGTTTGGGAATATCAAAACACGCTGCGGACGGAGGGCGTCCTTCGGCCGATCGTGCGCGGCTACGCGCGTGATATCACCGATCAAAGACGCGCCGAATCCGCCCTGCGCGCCAGCGAGGAGCGTTACCGCCTGCTCTTCCTATCGAATCCGCACCCGATGTGGGTCTACGATCTCGAAACCCTGCGCTTCCTGGCGGTGAACGACGCGGCCGTGCGCCATTATGGGTATGCGCGGGAGGAATTCCTGGCCATGACCATTGCAGACATCCGCCCGTCCGAGGATCTGCCGCGTTTGTTCGAAAACGTGGCCTCGGTCACCGAAGGTTTGGATGAAGCGGGATGCTGGCGTCACCGGAAAAAGGATGGCGCCGTCATTGACGTGGAGATCACCTCGCACACGCTGGATTTCGACGGGCGCAAAGCCGAGGTTGTTCTCACCAACGATGTCACCGATCGCAGGCAGGCCGAGCAAGCCCTGCGCGAGAGCGAGACCCGCTACCGCGCCATCTTCGACGGCGTGCAGGACGCCATCCTTGTCGAATCGCCGGATGGAAAAGTTGTGGCGACCAACGACCGCGCCTGTGAAATGTACGGATATTCCCGCGCCGAATTGCTCACCAAAACCGTGGACGATCTCGTTCCCGAAGATCACGCTCGTTTGTTGGTGAATGGCGAAGCGCGGAAACTGTCGCCGTTCCCGCTGGAAACCGTCAACTGCCGCGCCGATGGGACGACTTTCCCGATTGAGATCTTCGGGCGGCTTCAAACCATCAACGGTGAGGAGGTCATGCTGGTGGTGGTGCGCGATATCTCCGAGCGCAAACGGGTCGAACAGGAAATCGAGCGCCAATTGGAACGCCTGAAAGCCCTTCATGCCATAGACCGGGCCATCGGCGGCGGCGTGGACCTGCGCACCAACCTTAACATCCTGCTGGGCTACGTTGTTTCCCTGCTGAACGTGGACGCCGCCGACATCCTGCTCGCCAGCCCCCAGGCGCAGGCATTCGAATTCGCGGCCGGGCGCGGCTTCCACACCCGCATCGCCGAAAATGCACGCGTCCCCTTTGGCCGGAGCCTGGCCGGCGCAGCCGCCCTCCAGCGTAAAGCCGTGCGCTTTTCCGGGCAGTTGGAAGCGGATGTGGACGAAGATTTCACCTCCCTGTGGGTGGCCGAGGGCTTCGTCTCCTACGTCGGCGTCCCGTTGATCGCCAGGGGACAGTTGAAAGGCGTGCTGGAGATCTATCAGCGTTCCCGCCTCGTATCCGACCCGCAATGGGATGAATTTCTCGATACCCTGGCAGGCCAGGCCGCCATCGCAATTGATAACGCACAGATGTTCACCGGCCTCCAGCAATCGAACGTGGAACTCTCCCTGGCCTACGACGCCACCATCGAAGGCTGGTCGCGCGCCATGGATTTGCGCGACAAGGAGACCGAAGGCCACACCCAACGCGTCACCGACCTGACCCTGAAACTGGCGCGCCAACTGGGCGTGCCGGAAGAGCAACTCATCCATTACCGCCGCGGCGGCCTGCTGCACGATATCGGCAAGATGGGCGTCCCCGACAATATTCTGCTCAAAGAAGGCCCGCTGACCGACGAGGAATGGGAAATAATGCGCCAGCATCCCACCTTCGCCCGCGACATGCTCGCCCCCATACGCTACCTGCGCGGCGCGGCGCGGGACATTCCCTACTGCCACCACGAAAAATGGGACGGTACCGGCTATCCCCAGGGTTTGAAGGGCGGGCAGATCCCCCTCTCTGCCCGCATCTTCGCCGTGGTGGACGTGTGGGACGCGCTCACCAGCGACCGCCCCTACCGCCCGGCCTGGACGCGGGAGAAGACCAGCGCCTACCTTCGTGAGCAGTCCGGCAAACACTTCGATCCCGAAATCGTGAAAGCCTTCCTGTACATCATTGCCGACGTGAACGTGTCCGATACTCTCTGACCGAAACCCGCCCCAACAAAAACATGCTGGCGAACGTGCAGACCGCGCCGAACACGAACAAAGCGGTATATCCCATCCACTGACCGGGCGCGGCGGCGTTGAGCGCATCTATCGCGGGACCTTCGAGCCGCGCCAGCGCGCCCGACCCCGCCGTGGCGAGATTCGTCAAACCGAGGAATTTGCCCTCCTCGCCGCTGGGGGCGAGCGCGTTCGCCAGCGCCCAGTTGGAGGTGAGGAACAGCCCGATCCCGCCGCCGACGATGCTGCCGAAAATGGCGAGGCTCGTCATGTCGCGCGCCAACAGCATGAGCAACATGCCGATCGTGGTGACGACGCTGGCCGCGTAGATGATTTTCTTCGCGCCAAATCTGTCCGTGAGCCAGCCGCCGATGAGAACGAGGACGACGAGTCCGATGGTGATGGCGGCCAGCAGGTCGCCCGTCTGCCTGGGCGGGTCGGGGACGCGGAGAACGTCCTGCAAATAATATTGCGCGAAGGCCTGCACGCCGTAGATGCCGAGCAGGAAGAGTCCGCGCTCGGCGATCAGCCACCAGTAGGAGGTGTTTTCGCGGAAGTTGATGCGGAAAGTGGAAAATTTGCCCTCACCCCTAGCCCCTCTCCCGTTGGGAGAGGGGGACGCGTCCACATCCTCGCTTCTCCCCTCTCCCAAAGGGAGAGGGGTCGGGGGTGAGGGAGATTCGCGCACCCCAAAAATCGTGATCGCCGCGGCCGCGAACAACACCGCCATCACCACGCCGAGGATGAGACTGGCGTCGCGGGTCGTGGAATCCATCAAACGTCCCGCGAGAAGCGAGGCGATGATGAGCGCGGCCATGTCCATGAAGGTCTTGAGCGAGGCGGCCATCCCCAATTGATTCGGTGGCGCTTTGTCGGGCAGGAGCCCCTGCAACGGGCCGTGCGCGACGTTGGAACTGAGTTGCAAACCGACATAGCCGATGAACAGCCACGTCAGTCCGCCCGCCCAGCCGAGAATGGCGAGGAAGACGAAATCGAACAGCGTGCCGATCACGATGAGCGGACGCCGCCTGCCCCAGCGCGAACGCCACCCATCCGAGAGCGCGCCCGAAAGCGGCTGGACGATCATCGCGATGACGAGGCCGACGAAGGTGAGGAGGCCGAGCCAGGTGTTCTTCTGCGCGTCGGGGACGAAGTTGAGCAGCACCGCGGGCAGGATGATGGGATGCAGCGCGTTCCACATGAACGAGAGGCCGACCCAGTAGGCGTTGAGCGTGAGCAGTTGGGGGAGGGTGAGTTTTTTCATTTGACTCCAAAGTCAACCGCAGATGAAAGGGATAAAAATGATGAAAGATTTATCCCTTTCAGCGCTTTCATCTGTGGTTAAATTTTCCGCGTAGTCGTTCAGGCAGGAGATGGGCGATATGCGACATGACAATTTCAGCCGCGGCTTTGTCTTTTTCATCAGCAGATAACCCGCGCGGGACGGATAACCGGTATGCCGCGCCGAATCGCAGGCACAGCGCGCCGTCCGCTTCGTACACGCCGACGGGGACGAATTGGTATCCAATCGCCGAAAGGAGCAGGGCGAATCGTCCCGCGCCAGAGGCGGGCATGGTGATCTCTCCCGCGGGATTATCCCCGCCTTCGGGCGCGAGGCCGAGGATGATATTTTTCTCGCGGCGCGCCACATCCAAAACGCGTCGCACCGACTCGGCGCGCGCCTCCACGTCTTTTGGACGCGGCGGCATGGGCGGCATGGTCGTGAATCCGTAGACGCGCGCCGCGCGGTGTAAAACAATTTTCGAGAGGAACCTTCCAACAGGCGCGTACCATTTGCCCGGGCAGGTCAATTCCCCCGTCATCACAAAGCGCATTTCCTGTGGAATCGTCGCGGCGATGGCGAGCGGCATCCACACGGCGTTGAAGCGCGGACGATAATAATGATTGAACGTGACCACACACGGCCCCGCCTGCGGAACATTCTCCTCCCCAAACCTGCGTAGCGACGGCTTGAGCCGTCCAATGCAGGCCAGCGCGTCCCTGTGAAACGAACGCCGCCGCGCGAACAGCCAGTCAAGGATGAGTCCGGCGACGCTGCGCGGCGGGAAGGAATAGCGAGGATACATGTGTTGCGGACAACCACCAAACCACCAAACTACCGAACCACCGAACTACCGAACTAAATCCTGCACCGCCCGATCCATATCCGCCAAAATAACGGGAACCTGCCCCACAGGCATATCAACACGGAACATGAAATCGAAACCGTCGCCGAGAACGAGGCGGATCAACCGCCACGAGGAGAGATACGGCGTCCCCTGCGCGGCGGGGAGCAGTTTCACCGCCGCGATCCACTGCGGATACGAAACCGCGTAATCGCTCACCAGGTCGAGCGTGGACGAATTGAGCGGCAGCATCCCCGTCGTCTGCACCCAGCGCGCCTGGTTTTCCGGCCTCAGCATCCAGCGGACGAAGAGCCACGCCGCAAGTTGGCTGGCCTCGTCGGAGGGGATCACGATGAACGACGAGCCGTACACCGCCATCGTTTGCGTTTCGCCGGGGAAGGGAATCAGCGTCCAATCGTCGTTGTTCGATAGCGTGAGAAACGCGCGCGATTGCGCGGCGATGTCCTCGGGTCCGCCCGTCACGAACAGCGCGCGGCGATTGGCGAACGCTTCGACGGCGCTGGTTTCAGTGAATCGAAAAGCGCAACCGTCGTCGAAGAGGGTCTTTACAAATCGAAACGCGGCGATGTTTTCATTCCGAAGAAAACGATAGCCCTCGCCCTCCAGCGGGCCGCCGCCGAAGGCCAGCATCCAGCTCAGCGCGGTCATCGGGTCGGTATCCACCAGCCAGCCGCCGAGGGCGTCATCCTGCAGGTCTTCGTTCTGGCGAAAACTGGCGTTGGCCTTGCAGGCCTGCTCGCGAAATTCCCCGGGCGTATCGGGCGGCGCGCTGAATCCCAGTTCACGCGCCCAGGTTTCGTTGTAGAACAGGAGGCGGGCTGTTCGCTGCGCGGGCATTCCGAGGCGCGCCTCCCCTGCCATGTCCTGCTCCCAGATCACGGGCGGGAACGAGGCGATCTCGCCGGGGCTGAGTCCCCAGATCGGGTCGGCCGCGTACGGCGCGAGGTCCAGCACGCCCGAGCGTTCGTTCCAAAAGAGCGCGTGTTCAGGCAGGCCGATCACCAGGTCGGGTTTATCGGGCGCGGCCAGCGAAGCCGTCACGTTGTTGAAGAGTTCCGCGTAATTCGACTGCCCCGCCGTCAACACCGTGACGCCCCACTCGTTGGTCGCGTTGAAATCCGCCGCCTGCGTCTCGAACAGCGCGGCCTCGCTCCCGAACCACGGATGCCAGGCCGTGACGACGACCTCGCGCAGCGACTCCGCCTCGACTCCCAACGCGCTGACGGGAACGGGCGTGACCGTCGCGGCCGCCGTGGCCCTCGCTTCGCGCGTGACCTCGCGCGGGGCGACCGTTTCGACGGCTGGCGCGCAGGCGGACAGCAAAAGGATGAAAGATGAAAGATGAAAGATGAAGCGTTTAACCAAGCAGCACCATGGGGACGGGAGAGAATACCAGCAGGAAGAGGATGATGGTGAACGCTCCCACCGCGCGGCGGGACGGGTCGAGCTCGGTGATCTGGTCGAGCGGCTCGGCGTGGACGCGTCCCAGCCAGAGCAGGAGAACCGCCCACAGCCACCAGGTCGTCCACACCAGGCCCAATACCAGGAGAATGGCGAGGATCAACGGATAGGCTTTGCGGACTTTTTCGCCGAACAGCGCGTAGGTGATGTGGCCGCCATCCAGCGTGCCGACCGGGATGAGGTTGAGCGCGGTGACGAGCAATCCCGCCCAGCCCGCGAACGCCACGGGATGGATGAACACGTCCGTGCCGCCGAAGGGAATGGGTTGTCCCGTGAAGAAATATTGGATCCAATGCTGGAGGAGGGGGAAGCCGCTCAGGCCAACGGGCGCGGGGAGAAGTTGGCCGAAGACAATGTATTTGGAAAGCAGGTAAAGCAGGGAATTTCCTTCGATGAAACCGCCGGGCGCGGGTTCTATCGTCCCAAGCGTGGAAAGCGACAGGCCGAGGAAGAGAACGGGGATGGCGACGACCATCCCCGCCAGCGGCCCCGCCACGCCGATATCGAAGAGGATGCGTTTGTTCTTTGGGATGGCCTGCATCTGGATGAACGCGCCCATCGTGCCGAGGATGCTGAAGGGAAGCGGAATGAAATAGGGAAGCGTGGCGGCGGTTTTGTGGTGGCGGCTCATCAGGTAATGCCCGAACTCGTGCGCCAGCAAAATACCGAGCAGGCTGAGGGCGAACGGCCAGCCGCTGAAAATGGCCTTCAGCCACCACAGCATTTGTTCCCCTTCACCGGAAGGCGGGGCTCCCTCGGGTGTGGCGCCTGCCAGCATCACGCTCAGGACCGTAAGCAGGAAGAGGATGATGTTCATGACCGGCAGGCGTTTTCCGGCTTCGGGCAGGGACGGGGCGAGGAAGATGACGTGCTTGTCGCCGTCCCTGCGGAAGAGGGGGGTGAGCCGGTATGCGCGGAGGGAATCCGCCAGATGGTCGTAGGCCGCGGCGGAGTCGTCGCTGAAGAGATGGCCGCGGTAGCGGACGATCCATCCCTTTTGGGAATCGCCGAGGGTCACGTCTTCGACGCGGAAAACGCGCGCGACGAGGCTGTTTAAAATCTCAGGTTCGGGAAAGGACATGAGTCACCTTTATTCAAATTGTGGAGTGCGTCGCACCATGCTCAACGGGAATCTCCATGGCCGTTGAAGTGCGACGCACTCGCGTACGCAATAGGCGGGAGTGGATGGGAGTCGAACCCACCGCGGCCCGCAACGCGACCCGCCACAGGTTTTGAAGACCAGGAAGCCCGCCGGGACTTAACCACTCCCATCTGCAAGGATAATCGAATGGAGGGCGATTGGCAAGGAAAAATATAAACCACTGATGAAAAGGATAAAATGGCAATAGCGCATAACTTGCTATTCTAGGCTGTTTCGCCTTGGCGCAGTTGTTGAAATCTTCCCCCACATTTTGGCTAAAACGGACTTCAAGTGTCAT
>DAOUMJ010000271.1:0-19333 GCA_034411715.1 Anaerolineales bacterium
CGCGCGCCAGAATCCCGCATCCGCTGGGGCAGAGCGAGCACACGCCGGGGACGATGACATCCTGCCCCGAGGTGATGAGTTGCGGGTCTTTGGAAGCCAGCGCCGAGCCAATGCCGCCCAGCGCAGCCGCCGCGCCGCCGGTGGCAGCCGTGATCTTGAGAAAATCGCGCCGCGAGAGTTTTTCTGCCATGTTTAGTTGCCTCCTGTCGGAGCGGGAGTCGCGGGCGCATCCAACTGGAATTGCGGCGCGCCCAGCGGATAGAACTGCGGCGCGGGGGTGACTTCTGCATTCACCAACGCCAGTGTGTACTCGATCAACGCCCCCAATTGTTCATCGGTAAACTGCCCGTCGAACGACGGCATCCCGCTTTGCAGGCGTCCACGCAGGACGTTGCCGCGGATTTTGGCTTCGTTCACGCCGCTGTAAATCAGGCGCAGCCCGAACATGCCTTCGCCATATTTTCCATGACAGGACGCGCAGGCGATCTGATAGAGTTCCTCGCCGTCGTTCACGCCGGGGGCGATCAGTACGCCGGGTAATTCAGGTACCGCGTCGGGCTGACCCTTTGCCGCCCAGATCAACCCGCGCATGGTGCGCGGTCCTCCCCCGCCGGGGTTGACGTGGCAGGTGGCGCAGGATTCGCCTGTGCGGGCGGAAAACTCCGGCAGGGCATGGGCAGGCTGGGCGGCAAACAACGCAAACGCCAGGATAAAAACTCCCAGCATCGCCAATGCCGCCGTTACCAATGTGAACTTTTGGTTCATGCAGCACCTCGTAACGTGGAGAAGTAAACAAATGGGCGGACGTTAGAGAACGTCCACTACGCGTTGGGGCGCGTAAGAGACGCTCTCTAGCGTCAGGTGAAGTTGGAGTCCCGGATCTGATAAAGAGACAGGAGTCCGGGCAACCCGGACTCCCGTGTCAGACGGGCTTACTCGCTGGGCAGGGTTTGGATGTAGGCGAGGATGTCAAGGATATCCTGCCAACTCCAGCCCAGATTGATGCCGGCAGGCATGGACTCGGCCGGTTGACCGTAAGCGATCTTGTTGAAGACCTCCCACGGGTTATCGGCGGCAACCGTGCCGATAAATTCCCTGCCTTCGCCGTCGTCGAAATCAATGGCTTTGCCGTCTTCGCCGTGGCAGGAGGCGCAAGCCGCTTTATAGGTGACTTCGCCTTTGGCGGCGTCGCCGTTGACGGTCTTGTCGTCGTTGATGTAAGGCGCCATATCCTGCGCCTGCTGCATGAAGGCGACCAGCGCGTTCAACTGTCCATCGCCCAGGTAGGATGAGAAGTCGTGATTCTCGCTCTTGAGATCGGCAAGCAGTTCCTCGGCGCTCTTATCTTTGGCGGCAAAGACGCCGGGGAAGCCAGTCAAATGCGAGCCGGAGCCGTAGCGCCCATCCACGCCTTTGTAATCCCAGCCGTGACATTCCTTGCAGCGGTAGGTGTCGTTGCCGGTGCGGGTGTTGGTGGTCTGGGTTGCCCAAAGCGGGAAATCTTCGGTCATCTTTTCCGCGCCCATCGCCGTGATCCAGTTGTCATACAGGCGTCCGCCTTCGGTCACAGGGCTGGAAACAGGCAGGCTTTGAGCGTACGCCAGCAGGTCGGCGTATTCCTGGTCGCTGATGCCGACATCCACGAGGGAGGGCATCTTTTCGACGCCGGGCTGACCAAAACGCGCCTTGTGGATGAATTCAAGCGGGTTATCCAGCGCGAGATAGCCAATGTATTGCGGAGCGGCATCGTTGTTCCAGTTGATGGCCGTGCCTTCGGGACCGTGACAATCGGTGCAATTTTCTTCAAAGACCGCCTGACCGCTTGCCAGGTCGCCGCCGACGGCTTTTTTGTCCTGGATGAAGACCGAGGCATCGAACTGGTAGCCGCTCAGGAAGAGGGCCATATCCACCAGGGCCTGCTCATCCATGACTGTCGAGAAGTCATGGTCGGGATTGGTGGAGCCTTTGAGCATGGCGAGGATTTCATTGGGATCCTTGCCTGCAACCTGAGCAACTCCCATGAAGCCGGTCTTATGCGAGCCGGAGCCATACGCGCCGTCCACGCCCTTGTAATCCCAACCGTGACATTCCTTGCAGCGCCAGGTATCTTTTCCGGTGCGAGTGTTGGTGGTCTGGGTTGCCCAGAGGGGTTGGTCGCCTTCGGGGGTTTCCACGTCCAGGACGGTAATCCAGTTGTCGTAGAGCAGACCGCCGCGCAGGGGATCGCCGTTCAATTCAGGTGCGGCAGTCTCTTTGGTCGGTTCAACGACTTCCGGCGCGTTGGTCGGTTCGACCGCCGGTTTTGGCGCCTCGGTGGCTGTCTGCCCGCCGCAAGCCGCCAGAACGACGACTGCGATCAACAGAACGCCAGCGAGCATAAGCATGTGTGAGATTCTCTTCATAAAATATTCTCCTTGCATGAGATTTTGTGATGGAGTTCGCCATCTTCGATGCGCGCTTAAAATAACATGAGCGGCGGTCAAAAGGATGTCACAGAATGTCTCGAATGTGTCCTCGTTATGAACGCAATCTGGATAAAGGGGCTATAATTTATTTTGTGAAATCGAAATTGCTTTCCTGGCTGGATCAAGGTGGTTTCCTGGATTTGAAACGCCTGCAATGGGTGGTGCCGCTCTTTCTCGCGGTTACGGCATTGACATTCGAATTCGTCGAACATGGTTTGGAAGACAAACTGCGCTTCGACCTGGCGTTTACCAGCGAAGTCATCATCTTTGGCTTTATGGGACCCGCCATCATCGCCTTCATCATCGCCTGGATGCGCGAATTGGTTAACGCAGAAATGAAAGCGGTCGAAGAAATCCACGCCCTCAACCGCGAATTGGAAAACAAGGTGGCGGAGCGCACCGCCGCGCTCGAACAGCGCAACGAAGAACTGGCGCGCGCCAACCGCGAACTGCAAACGCTGGATGAAATGAAATCGGAATTCGTCTCGCTCGTCAGCCACGAACTGCGCGCGCCGCTCACCACGTTGAACGGAGGGCTGGAAGTAGCCCTGCAACATGCCGACACCCTGCCCCAAGCCGCCCGCCGCACGCTGGAAACCATGGTGGGCGAAAGCGCCCGCCTGACCTCCCTGGTGCAGACCATTCTCGATGTTTCACGGCTGGAGGCGGGCAAACTGGAAATCAACCCGGGGCCCGTCGCCGTCCGCCCGTTGATGGAAAAAGCCGCCGAGGTGACGCTCATCCCCAGGAGCCGCCCCATCGAATGGAAATTCGATCCCGCCCTCCCGCCTGTTTGGGCGGACGAAATTCACCTCGAAGAAATCGTCCGCAACCTGATGCGCAACGCCGAAAAATACTCCCCGCCCGAAAGCGTCATTCACTTGTGCGCCTGCCTGGAGGGAGAGCGCGTCCGCATCTCGGTCAAGGATCACGGCATGGGCGTCCCACAGGAATACCTCTCCTACATTTTCGAGCGTTTCGGGCGCGCCCCAAACGGCGAGAGCGCCCCGCCCGGCTGGGGGCTGGGTCTGTACTTCGCCCGCAAACTCATCGAGGCGCAGGACGGCTCGATCGGCGTCAACAGCCCCATCTGGCAGGACGCCGAAGCGCCCGGGGCGGAGTTTTATCTCCTCGTCCCGGTGGCAACTTTCAGCGAGGAATGAAGCGTGGCGTCCCTCCTTGTGATTGACGACGACCAAAATTTATCCGACCTGCTCGGCGAATACCTGCGCGAGCAGGGGTATATCGTCCACACCGCCTCCGACGGGCAAAAAGGCTTGCGCGCCTTCTTCGACCACAAGCCCGACCTCGTCATCCTGGATGTGACCATGCCCCTCAAGGACGGCTGGGAGACGCTCAAGCGCATCCGCGAGATGAGCCAGGCGTCCGTCATCATGCTCACCGCCCGCAGCGACGAGAGCGACATCCTGCGCGGCTTCTCGCTCGGCGCGGACGATTACGTCAGCAAGCCGTTTTCGTTTGCGCAACTCGGCGCGCGCGTCAAAGCCGTGCTGGCACGCGCCGGCGAATCGAACCCGACCGCCGAACGATTGGAAGCGGGCGGGCTGAAAGTGGACCTGGCGACCAAACGCGTCACGCGTGACGGGGAACTGGTTGCCCTCACCCCGACCGAATTCAAACTCCTGACGGCGCTCATGCGCCACCCCGGCGAGGTCATCTCCGCCGAAGAACTGGTGCGCGAAGTGTGGGGACCGCAATACGCCAACGAAATCGGCTTCGTCCGCCGCTATATCTGGCACCTGCGCCAGAAAGTGGAAGCGGACCCGGAGAACCCGCATTACATTCATAACGAGCGCGGGTTTGGCTATCGGTTTGGGGCGCAGGAAAGCAACACTTGAAACATTCGTCTGAATTGACCTGGAGAAAGAAACGATCGTGCTGGAAAAACTGGCGGGTGAATACGGCGATCGAATCACCATCGCCAAAGTGAATACCGATGTACTTTGACCGGCGGACGTCTCAACTTCCATTCGCGGCAACATTTGGCCGATTTGCAGTGTTTCCGGCATATTTTTATCCTGCTTTCTTGAGATACTGGCGGATCATGAGCGCGGCGGTCGCGCCTTCCCCGGCGGCCGAGGCCGCCTGCTTGGTCGAACCGGCGCGCACGTCGCCTGCCGCAAACAGGCCGGGCAGGGAGGTCATCAGCCGGTCGTCGGCGACGATAAAACCGTACCGATCCATCTGGACTTTGTCCTTCACCAACCCGCTGTTCGGCGTCAAGCCGATGAAAACGAACACGCTGTCGTAACGCCATTCTTTGATCTCGCCCGTCGCGCGGTCTTCGACGATCACCGCCTCCAGTTTGTTTTTTCCCTTGAATTCCTTCACCTCGCATCCCATTTCTTACCAAACATTTCCGATATAATCGCGGCGATGCCCAAACGCGACAACGACGCCTGGCTGAAAGACCTGCGCGCAGGCGGCGCGCAACGCGACGCCGCGCTGGAAGACCTGCGCGCCGTATTGATGCGCGCCCTGCCTCAGGGATTATCCGGGTTGTTGTCGCCGGGTCATCCAGAGTTCGAGTCCTTTACCGAAGACACCGCGCAGGAAACTTTGCTGCGCGTGCTGAACGGCCTGGATACTTTCGAAGGCCGCAGCCAGTTCACCACCTGGGTTTACAAGATCGCCGTACGCGTCGCCCTGAACGAACTGCGCCGCCGCCGATGGCGCGACGTTCCGCTGGACGGGCTGGCGGGTGAGGACGCCGAGGAGGCCGCGCCGCGCCAATTCGCTTCACCCGACCCTCGGCCGGAATCGGCCGTCGAGCGCGCCGACCTGCTCCGACGCGTCCAGCAAATCCTCGCCGAGGAGTTGACCCCTCGCCAGCGCGCCGCCATGGACGCCATCCATATTCAGGGCGTCCCGATGGAAGAAGTGGCGCGCCGCATGAACACGAACCGCAATGCGCTTTACAAATTACTGCACGACGCCCGTTTGCGTCTCAAACACCGCTTGGAGCGCGAAGGCCTGCCCGTCAAAGAACTTTTGGAAACTTTTTCGCAAGCGTAAGGAAACCCGCCTCCATGCCCACAAACAACAAAATTATGAAATCCGTATTCGTTTGGTTCAGACGGCGCTTCCCTGGCCTACTCGCCAGAGCAGGCAAGAAATGGTATCAGCCCGATGCCATGACGATGAAACTTCTTCGCTCGCTGGCGATGACCGAGGAACACGAAATTTCCTGCGACGAGGTCCTTGCCGTGCTCGACCAGTTCGTCGAAGCGGTAAAACGCGGCGAGAACGTATTATTGTTGATGCCGCTCGTCCGCCAGCATCTGGAGATGTGTCCCGATTGCCGCGAGGAGTATGAGATGTTGTTGAGGATGTTACAACCCGCGGCTTATTAGAGAGGCTTGACGAATCCTGTGAACCTTCTGCCAACCCACACATCTCCTAACGTGACCCTCGTCAATCTCGATGGGCAACCTGTTCCGCTTTCACAAATGTGGCGAGGTGGTAAGAACGCTCTGCTGGTTTTTCTGCGCCATCTGGGTTGACTGCCCTGCCGCGAGCATGTGGCACAGTTGCGCCAGCATTGCTCAGGTCTTACTATTCAGATTCCAATCGTAGGATTTATACCGAAGAGAGACTCTGCCGCGTCGTTGCATGAGCCAGGTTTGTTCGGCTGAGTCTGAAAGGTGGGCAAGAACGAATTCAACGATTCCCTCGCGCCCTCCAATTTCTGCCTTGAACCATTTGAAAATGGATGAGAGATGAAATGAATTCTCCTCGGGCGCGATCTTTACATCTGCCGCGAGATAACTGCGGGTCGCCAAATCCAATTGCGAATTCAAACTCTCAGGCGAATAGGCGCGGATGGGCGGACAGGAACGGCTGGCGCAATTGAGCGCAAAGTGGACGCGCGGCTCGAATGGCTCGATGACCCATTTCAAGCGCGGGTCGGATGAACGAAACTGCATCCCCGGGTAAAGCGGATGCCCCCGATTCGCGCGCAGGATGCCATGCTCGATGTCGTCGCAACTGACTCGCTGACCGCCGACGAGGTACGCCGCCCGGCGGAAAAATGCGAGCCCTGCTCTCTGCTCCAGAACACTGCGCTGTACGCCCAACGCGATCACTGCGTCGAGCACGAGTGTATTGTAGAGGTTGATCCAGAATGCCAGCCGCGCGTTCCGGTCAGGCAACGTGGATGGATCGAAGTTTCGCAGCCTTGCCGTGCAATGACGAAAATCCGCGTAGAGTGGATCGGCGCGCAGGGCGGCGTAATCCACGCGCTCGCCGCGATTCGCCAGCCCTCGGGACAAAACTTCATGCAATAAGTCAAGGAGTTCGGACGCGGGGTCGCCATCCGTGGAATCCGCATGGGGCGCGGCGGCCAGACTTGCCCTGAGCAGGGTCGAAGGGTTCAAAGTCCGGGCGCGATTCGAACCACTCACGAAATCGAGCAGGTTTTCCCTCAAGGGAATCAAAAGGTCGGGGAGGCGCATGGTCATTACCGTCTGAAAGACACGACTCATCGAAATATCCTTACACGAAGGTAAGACACTCATCACAAGGTGTGTCATTCGGGCATGAAAGCGCCAGGAGTGTTTGTTTTAGCGGTATTGATGTTTCTGAGCGCGTGCCGTCAGGTCCCTGCAGGGGGCGCGCCGGCGGTCAACGCGCCCGCGCCAACCGCCGCTTCAACCGATCTTCCCCCAATTCCCGAAAAACCGGCGACCCCAACCCTCTTGCCAACCGAGTCGCCCCCGCCCGGCGCTCAGTTCGAATTCAAAACAGACTTCACCAAACATAGCGTGCCGTACAGCGAGATTCTCTCCGGCGGCCCGCCCAGGGACGGGATTCCGGCGCTCAACGCGCCGCGCTTCGTTTCGGTGTCCGAGGCCGAGGCGTGGTTGAAGCCCCTCGAACCGGTCATCCTCGTCCAGGTCAGGGATGACGCGAAGGCCTACCCAATCCAGATCCTGATCTGGCACGAGATCGTCAACGACACGGTGGGCGGCGAGCCGCTCATCGTCACGTTTTGTCCGTTGTGCAACACAGCCGTTGCCTTCAAGCGCACAGTCAGCGGGGAGGTTTTCGACTTTGGCACAACGGGACGGTTGCGTTACAGCAACCTGATCATGTACGACCGCCAGACGGAAACCTGGTGGCAGCAGGCCACCGGCGAGACGATTGCGGGCGAATTGACGGGAACGCAGCTGGAGTTTTATCCCGCGACGATCATCTCGTGGCAGGATTTCAAAACCGCCCATCCCGACGGCAAAGCGCTTTCACGCGAAACGGGATATGCGCGCGATTACGGGCGCAATCCGTATCTCGGCTACGACAACGTGAACAACCCGCCGTTCCTTTACAGGGGGCCGGAAACGCCCGGCCAACTTCCGCCTGTGGCGCGCGTGCTGACGCTCGACCTGAACGGGGAGGCGGTCGCGTATCCCTACGATGTTCTGAATCAACTCGGCGTGGTCAACGATATTGTCGGCGGCGAGGCAGTTGTTGTCGTCTGGCAGGCCGGGACGGTCTCGCCTTTGGATGGCGGCTCGACAGCCGCAGGACGCGACGTGGGAACTGCCGCGGCGTTTTCCCGAGAGTTGGATGGACAGACCTACACTTTCTCTTTCGTGGATGGAAAAATCCTCGACGACCAGACAAAAAGCGAATGGGACGTTCTCGGTCGGGCAGTCGCAGGAGAATTGAAAGGAAAACAGTTGCAAGCGGTTGTCTCCATCAATCACTTTTGGTTTTCGTGGGCGGCCTTCAAACCGGAGACGAGGATTTACCAACCCTGATCCATTCATAACGCGCAAGCCTGGAGTCCTTCTCATCCTTCCCGCCGGGTTGATGTGGGCGATCACACCCGTCTTCGAAAAACTTGCCATCGAACGTAGGCGGCAGAAATATACCGCGTCTGACAGTTCTGAAACGGCGCAATGACTTGAAGTTAGCGCGAACAGTGCAGACCTGGCGGGAAGCGGCGCGATCCAGCAAGTTCATATTGCCGAGGCTTTGCAATATGGTTCAAAGATCTTGATGTGACAAACATCTACAACGCGGATGACATTCGTTTTTAAATTCAGCAAACTCTTATTCGGTTTTATCCATTCCTAAACAAAACCTAACAAAACCTCAGTACTGCATTGTGGACTTGATTGCTATAGTTGGGGCGGAAAACATAAACATGCGCATCCACTGCATCGGCATCAACCACAACACCGCCCCCATTCAATTGCGCGAGCGTCTCGCCTATGGCGAAGAACAGATTCGCGCAGCGCTCTCCCGCCTCGCATGTGGACATTCCTTCAGCGCCATCGCAGAGATGGTCATCCTCTCCACCTGTAACCGCACTGAGATCTATGCGGTCTCCAACCAGGAAATTTTTTCCGAGTTGGAGATTTTTTTGTCGGAAACGCGCGAAGTAGCGCGGGGCGAGTTTTCACAGCACATCCACCATCAAAAGGGGTTGGATGCCGCGCTTCACCTCTTCCGCGTCGCGGCGGGACTTGACTCCCTGGTCATCGGCGAGCCTCAGATTTTGGGACAGATCGTTCGCGCGTTGGAACTCTCTCGCGGACAAAACATGGCGGGACCCGTCTTGAACCGCCTCTTCCAAGCCGCCATCCATGCAGGGAAACGCGCCCGCACCGAGACAGGCATCAGCCGCAATCCCGCGTCGGTGTCGTCGCTTGCCGCGTCATTGGCGGAGCGAGTCGTTCATCCAATTGCTGAAGCGCAGGTCGTCATCCTTGGCGCGGGCGAAATGGCAGAACTTGCTGTGGAGTCTCTTCGCAAGCGCGGGGTGCAAAAAATTCTCGTTGTAAACCGCACATTGGACCGCGCACATGCCATCGCAGATCGCTGGGGCGCGCAGATCGCCACGTTCGAGAATCTCGAAACAGCGCTCGTCTCTGCCGACATCATCATCTCCTCCACAGGCGCGCCGCACATCATTCTCTCCGCGGAAATGGTCAGGCGGGTCATGGAAACCCGTTCCGTCCGTCCCCTGTTCCTGATTGACATCGCCCTGCCGCGCGACATTGATCCCGAAGCGGCGAACATCCCGCACGTCAAACTCTACGACATTGACAACCTCAACGCAAAACTGGAGCATTCCCTCTCCGGGCGCATGGCGGAAGTCCCGCAGGTCAAAGCCATCCTCGAAGAAGAACTTGTTGAATTTGCAGAGTACATAAAATCGCTGGAGATGATCCCCATCATCGCCGATATTCGCCAGCAGGCGGAAACGATCCGCGCGGCCGAACTCGAGAAAACCCTTCGCCGACTCCCCGGCCTGAGCGACGTCGAGCGCGCCCGCATCGAAGCCATGACCCAGGCGCTGGTCAAGCAAATTTTGCACGCGCCCACCAACCGTCTGCGCGCCGAGGCGGCTTGTCCTCATGCGCCCGAATATGCCACCGTCGCCCGCACCTTGTTCGGGTTGAAACACGAAGGTGTGTGTACGTTCTCTGGCGAATCCTGCCCCATTTCCCTCGCCGCCGACTGATCACTGCTCACTATGAAACTCACCTTCGCCACCCGCCCCTCTGCCCTCGCCCGCTGGCAAACCCAATGGGTCATCAACGCGCTGAAAAATATTCATCCAAATTTGAAGTGCGAAGAAAAAATTATCACCACGCAAGGTGACAAAATTCTCGATAAACCCCTGCCCGAAATCGGCGGCAAAGGACTCTTCACGCAGGAACTCGAAACGGAATTGCTTTCTGGCGCGGTGCATTGCGCCGTTCACTCGCTCAAGGACTTGCCCGTTGAAAATCCTGCTGGATTACCAATTGGATGTATTCCCGCCCGAGCGGAAGTACGCGACACCCTGATCTCGCGCGACGCCTACACCCTCGCGACTCTTCCTGCCAACGCCTCTGTCGGGACCTCGAGCCTGCGCCGCGCCGCCCAGATCCTTTCCCTCCGCCCAGACCTTCGAATCGCGTCCCTGCGCGGCAACGTGGATACCCGCCTCCGCAAAGCCCTCGATGGTCAATACGACGCGATCATCCTCGCGGGCGCGGGTCTGACTCGTCTGGGGTTGGATCATCACGTCACCGAATGGCTTTCATTGGATGTCATGCTTCCCGCTCCTGGACAAGGCGCGCTCGCCGTTCAATGCCGCGCCGACGATCACACGACCCTCAACCTGCTCGCCGCGCTCGAAGATGAGTCCACGCGCAAGGCAGTCACTGCCGAACGGGCGTTTTTGCAAGGATTGGGTGGCGGGTGTGCAGTGCCAGTCGCCGCGTATGCACAGGTCGAAGGTCAAACGTCAAAGGTCATTCAGTTGACAGGTCTTGTCATTTCGGTAGATGGCAAGAAAGCAATCAAGGTTGTTGGCGAGGGCGCCGACGCTCTTGAACTTGGAAAACGCCTTGCCAACGAAGCCCTTGCACAGGGCGCAAATGAAATTCTCGTCACTTGTAACGTGTAACTCGTAAACTGACACCTGACACTTAAACACATGACACGTATCTTAATCACTCGCCCCCGCGCCCAAGCCGATGACTTCGCAGAAAAACTGCGTTCCGCAGGCTTCGAGCCGATCTTTTTCCCCGTTATCGAGATTCGACCGATAGAAGATAATGTCGCGTTGGACAGGGCGATGGAGAAATTAGATTGCTACGAATGGGTTGTGTTCACCTCTGTAAATGCAGTGGATGTTGTGTTTGATGTCATTGCGAGGAGCGAAGCGACGAAGCAATCTCCTGTCGAAACGTGGAGACTGCTTCGCCACACAACGGCTCGCAGTGACACATCTCCCAGGTTCGCCGCCATCGGACCGAAGACCGCCGAAGCCCTGCGCAAACATGGCATTGAACCAGATTTCATTCCCGATGAATACGTCGGCGAAGCGATCATGTCTGGTTTGGGCGATGTAAAAAACAAATGGATACTCCTTCCCCGTGCCGAGATTGCCCGCAAAGAATTATCCGAGGCTGTTTCCAAAGCGGGCGGGATTGTCCACGAAATCGTTGTTTATCGAACCTTGCCCGCTGAAACAGACATGGATGGATTGAACGCGTTGAAATCAGGAGTGGACATCATCACCTTCACCAGCGCTTCGACCGTTGAAAACTTCGTCGCCATTGCCAAACAAAACGGACTCGACCCGCTGAACCTGCCGCGCAATCCGCTGTTCGCCTGTATCGGACCCATCACAGGACAGGCAGCAAGAGAAGCAGGATTTCAAAATCTCGTTGTCGCAAAAGAATACACCACCGATGGTTTACTCGAAGCCATCGCCAAACTGGAGATGCCATGACCCTGCTCGAACTCGAAACCCACCAATCATCAATCGTAAATCGTAAATCGGCAATCGTAAATCGTCCGCGCAGACTGCGCGCCAACCCTGCCATCCGCGCCATGATCCGCGAGACGGAACTCAACGCGCGCGATTTCATTTATCCACTCTTCGTGCGGCATGGGACGAGGCGAACTGCCATCGGCTCGATGCCTGGGGTGTATCAACTGTCAGTGGAGGAAGCGGTTCGGGAGGCAGAATCAGCCGCAAGGTCGGGTGTGAGCGCTGTCATCCTGTTTGGAATCCCCAAAGAGAAGGATTCGATCGGGCTGGAAAATTTCGCGGAAGATGGAATTGTCCAGCAGGCGATTCGAGCGATCAAAAAGGAAATCCCTGAGATGGTGGTGGTGACGGATGTGTGCCTGTGCGAATACACCGATCACGGTCATTGCGGCATTTTGAACACGGGTGAACATTTTCATGTTGGTTTGCCTGAAGGTTACGTGTTGAACAACCCGACGCTGGATGTGCTGGCGAAGGTTGCGGTCTCGCACGCGCAATGCGGCGCGGACATTGTTGCGCCGAGCGGCATGATGGATGGCATGGTCGCGGCAATCCGTGATGGATTAGATTTTGCAGGTTATGAAAATCTTCCTATTCTGTCGTATGCAGTGAAATACGCCTCGTCGTTTTACGGACCGTTCCGCGATGCGGCGGAGGGCGCGCCGAAATTCGGCGATAGAAAATCTCACCAGATGGACCCTGCCAACGTGCGTGAAGCGCTGCGCGAAGCCGCGCTGGATGTGGATGAAGGCGCGGACATGCTGATGGTGAAGCCCGCGCTGGCGTATCTGGATGTGATTCGCGTGGTGAAGGATGCTTTCCCCGAACTGCCGATGGCGGCGTACAACGTCAGCGGTGAGTATTCGATGATCAAAGCCGCCGCGCAGAACGGCTGGGTGGACGAAGCCAAGGTCACACTCGAGACGTTGACTTCGATCAAACGCGCAGGCGCGGATGTGATTATTACTTATCATGCCGTGGACGCGGCAAGGTGGATAAAGTAGGCAGGTACACAAGTACACAGGTAAACAAGGAATGAGTTATGGACGAACTTAATACGCAATACGCAGCACGCAGTACGCTTTCGCCACAAGCCCAAGTGGAACGAAATTATCAGAATGAGAGAATGACCCACGTGGACTTCGACCTAGCGCCCTTTACGATTGCCTGGGAAGTGACCCGCGCCTGCGCCTATGCCTGTGTGCATTGCCGCGCCGACGCGCAACACCACCGCGATCCGCGTGAATTGACCACTGACGAAGCCAGGGCATTGATCGAACGTCTCGCGGCGTTTGGCAACAATCCCATTTTGATCTTCACGGGCGGCGACCCGCTCATGCGCCCCGATGTATTCGAACTCATCGCCTACGCCAACGAGCGCGGACTGCGCTGTTCACTCACCCCAACTGCGACGGCTCTTCCGACACGCGAACGTCTTGAAAAGGCGCGTGAAGCGGGCATCAAACGCGTGGCGTTATCGCTCGACGCGCCGCGCCCCGAAATCCACGATGACTTCCGCAAGGTGCAAGGCTCGTGGCAGCGGACGATGGACACGCTTCATCGCGCGCACGATGTGGGTATGAGCGTGCAGGTCAACACCACGGTTGCCAAACATAACATTGACATCTTGCACGAGATGATCCCGTTCATTCAGGAAGTCGGCGCGGTGCAGTGGTCGGTCTTCTTCCTTGTGCCAACAGGACGCGCCATGCGCGAGCAGATGGTCAGCGCCGAACAGCATGAACGTGTCTTCAACTGGCTGTATGACCTTTCGCAGAACGCGCCCTTCGATATCAAGTCCACTGCCGCGCCGATGTATCGCCGCGTTGCGATCGAACGCAAACGCGCCGAGAACACGGGCAAGCCCGTCACCTTCCAAAGCGCGGGCTTCCAATATGCCGACGGGCTTCATCGCCCGACCAAAGGCGTGAACGACGGCAATGGTTTTCTCTTTATCTCGCACATCGGCGAAATCCAGCCGAGCGGATTCCTCCCCGTCACCGCGGGCATGGTACGCGAACATGATGTCGTGGATGTCTATCGCAACTCGCAGATATTCAGAGACCTGCGTAACCCATCAAAATACAAGGGCGTATGTGGGACCTGCACCTACAACGATGTCTGCGGCGGTCAACGCGGGCGAGCGTATGGCATGACGGGCGATTATCTCGAAAGCGATCCTGCGTGCGTGTTGGTGTCAGGTGTCAAGTTATCAGGTATCAGGTGAAAAATATGAATGCGACAGCCCACCCCGTACTTGACACATCGCACCTGACGCCTGACACTCCGCGATTCCTCCGCGCCTGCCACCGCCTCCCCGTTGACACTACCCCCGTCTGGTTCATGCGCCAGGCGGGACGCTACATGCCCGAATACCGCTCCATCCGTGAAAAATATTCATTGCTTGAAATTTGTTACCAGCCCGAACTCGCCGCCGAAGTGACGCTTCAACCCGTCCGCGCGCTCGGTGTGGACGCGGCGATTCTCTTCGCGGATATTCTCCTGCCAGCCATCCCGCTCGGCGTGGGATTGGAATTTGCAAAGGGTGAGGGACCCATTTTGCAGAATCCCGTCCGCACAATGGAAGATGTGAAAAATCTCCGCCCCGTTCATCCCGAATCCGATTTGGGCTACGTCATGGACGCCATTCGCCTCTTGCGCGGACTTTTGGGCGGCGTGCCCCTCATCGGCTTTTGCGGCGCCCCGTTCACTGTCGCTTCGTACATCATCGAAGGCGGTTCATCGCGCGAATTTCTCAAGACCAAGACAATGATGTATTCCGATCCGCAGACGTGGCACGCGCTCATGGACAGACTGTCCGTCGTTTTGCGAGATTACCTGGTGGCGCAAATCCGCGCGGGCGCGCAAGCCGTGCAAGTCTTCGACTCATGGGTCGGCGCGTTGAACCCGCAGGATTATGAAGAATTCGTCCTGCCATATTCGCAAAAGATTTTGCAGGACGCGAAAAAGGAGAATGTGCCTGTCATTCACTTCGGCACGAACACCGCCACCCTGCTCCCGCTGATGAAACGCGCAGGCGGAGACGTGATCGGACTCGACTGGCGCATTCCGCTTGACCAGGGCTGGTCGCTGCTCGGAGACGATGTTGCCGTTCAAGGGAATCTTGATCCCGCCCTGCTCTTCGCGCCGCTTCCCGAAATCAAGAAGCGTGTGCATGATATTTTGAATCGCGCCAATGGAAAGCCTGGTCACATTTTCAACCTCGGTCACGGCATCCTGCAACAGACACCCGTTGACAACGTAAAAGCGGTTGTGGATATGGTTCACGAATTCCCCCTCTCCCGTAATCGGGAGAGGGGACAGGGGTGAGGGCGTAAACATGGAATTCAACACCCTCGGCCTCATCGCCGCCGCGACCGCCTTCCTCTCCATCTGGTTCGGACACATCGCTGTCCGCAAAATCGAATTCGTTTCACCAACGATTTGGATTCCTACCATCGTCTTCATCGCGCTCGGCATCAGCGCGGAATATCTCTCCCTCACAACACGCAACACGCACTACGCAACACTCCTCGGCATCCTCGGCATCACCCTCTTCTGGGACGCGTTCGAGATCTATCGCCAGCAAAACCGCATCAAACACGGACATGCCCCCGCCAACCCAAACAATCCGCGCCATGCGAAAATCCTCGCGGAATATCCCTCCGCCACCACACTTGATTTGCTCAAACGCGATCCCATCGGGCGACCCGTCTCTCCTGAAGAAGCGCCCAAACTCATCAGCCACTGATCACTGATTACTGGACACTGATCACTATGAACCCCTTCGGCATTTTCATCGGCATCGTCACCTTCGCCATCATCGGTCTTGGCTTCCCGCTCGTGATTCGCGGCGAACGATATTTCGGCTACTGGTCATGGGCATACATGATGAGCATCGGCTTTATCATCATCCTTGCCTCCCTCTTCATTCAAAATGACTGGGGCTCGGTCATCGTCGGTGTCATCGGCGCGACCTTTGTGTGGGGCAGTACCGAGTTGAAAGAACAAGCCGTCCGCGCGGAGTTGGGTTGGTTCCCGTTCAACGCGGACAAAATAAAACTTCCCTTCACAGATGTCATCAAAAAATGGAAAGCGCCTCATCTATGAAACTAACCATCATCGGCGGCGGCATTGCAGGTCTCTCTGCCGCGTACTACGCCACAAAGAACATCCCTGAAGCCGACATCACTCTGCTCGAATCCGATTCACATTGGGGCGGCAAGATCAGCACTGACCGAATTAACTTTGATGATGGCACATTCATTATCGAAGGCGGACCCGACACCTTCCTCGCATCCAAACCCTGGGGCGTGGCGCTATGCAAGGAACTCGGTCTCGGCGAGCGATTGCATGGCACGAACCCGCACAAAAAGAACACCTACGTTCTCAACAAGGGTCGCCTGCTTCCATTGCCCGAAGGTCTCGCCATGATGATTCCTTCGGATATCCCCTCCATCCTGCGCTCGCGTCTGATTTCGTGGGGCGGAAAGATTCGCATGGGACTGGATTTTCTCCAACCCGTGAAACGCCTCAACAGCGACGAATCGCTCGGCGCGTTCGTCAGTCGTCGGCTGGGGCGTGAGGCGTACGAGATTCTCATCGAGCCGCTCATGTCTGGCATCTACGCGGGCGACGGCAACCAACTCAGTCTCGCGTCCACATTCCCTTATCTGCGAGACCTCGAACTCAAGCATGGAAGTCTCGCGCGTGGCGCGCTGAAAATGCGACAGCAGTCCAATGGCAAAGCGGTGCAAGGTTCGCGCTCCGCGTTCCTCACGCCAACAACAGGACTTGCAGAAATTGTGGAAGCCTTGGTCGAATATCTTTCATCTCACAACGTTGACCTGCGCCTCGACGCTCATGCAACACGTATCACTCGCAGCCTGAAACATGAAACCTGGAACGTGGAACTTGACACTGAAACACTGGAAACCGACTCCCTCATCCTCGCCACCCCGGCCTTTGCATCTGCCCAACTCCTCGCTTCATTCGACCCCGAACTTGCTTCTGATCTAAAAAACATTCCCTACGCCTCGACCGCCACCGTCTCCCTCGCCTACCGCCTGAGCGACATTCCCCGCGACTTGGACGGCTATGGCTACGTCATCCCGCGCCGCGAAGGACGCAAAGCCCTCGCCTGTACATGGACATCTACCAAATTCCCGCACCGCGCGCCTGAGGGGTATGCGTTAATCCGCGTGTTCGTCGGTCGTGCAGGGCAGAACATCCCGTGGAATGAAAATGAATTGTTGGAGTTATCCAAAGAAGAAATGAAATTAACACTTGGCATTACCTCCAAACCGCTTCTTTCCCGCGTATTCATGTGGGAAAACGCCATGCCGCAATACAACCTGGGTCATCCTGAAATTCTCAAACGGATTGACGCTACGCTTGAAAAATATTCTGGTCTCGCGCTGGCAGGTAACGGCTATCGCGGCATTGGCATCCCTGATTGCATTCATTCAGGGGAACTGGCAGTCGAAAAAGTAACGCGAGATTTATCTCGCATACCCGCAATGGCGACATGAATGTCGCGCTACAATTTTGGAGAAACCATGAATATCACCCAATCCATTTCTCTCTTTCAAGAAGCGCAAACCCTCTTCCCTGGCGGCGTGAACTCGCCCGTGCGCGCCTTCCGCGCCGTGGGCGGTCAACCGCTCTTCATCGAACGCGGCGAAGGACCCTATCTCTTCGACGTGGACGGCAACCGTTACATTGACTACGTCCTATCGTGGGGACCGCTCATCACGGGACACGCCCATCCCAAAGTGGTGGAAGCCATTCAAGACGCCGCCCTGCAAGGAACATCCTACGGCGCGCCAAGTCCGCTCGAACTCAAACTGGCGAAAAGCATCATGGACTTCATGCCGAACATCGAGATGATCCGTTTCGTCAACTCGGGGACGGAAGCGACCATGTCCGCGCTGCGCCTCGCCCGCGCCTACACCAAACGCGAGAAGATCATCAAGTTCGACGGCTGTTACCACGGTCACGCGGACATGCTGTTGGTGCAGGCAGGTTCGGGTGTGGCGACGTTGGGTCTGCCCGATTCGCCCGGTGTGCCGAGCGCGGTCGCGTCCGACACGCTGGTTGCCAACTTCAACGATCTCGAATCAGTGGAAGCCTTGTTCAAGAAATTCCCCGACCAGATCGCGGGCATCATCGTCGAGCCTGTGGCAGGGAACATGGGAGTCGTCCCGCCGTTGCCTGGGTTTTTGGAGGGCTTGAGAAAGTTGGCAACGGAACACGCAACACTCCTGATCTTCGATGAAGTGATGACGGGTTTCCGCGTCCACAAAGGCGGCGCGCAGACGCTTTACAACATCAAACCAGACCTGACCACGCTTGGCAAAGTCATCGGCGGCGGACTTCCCGTCGGCGCGTATGGCGGGAAGAAGGAGATCATGCAAATGGTCGCGCCGCTTGGACCGATGTACCAGGCGGGGACGCTCTCGGGTAATCCGCTGGCGATGAGCGCGGGGATGGCGGCGTTGAGTCTGATTCGGGGAGGGGAAGTTTGGAGGAAACTGGAGCAGGCCGCGGGTCGGTTGGAAGCGGGGATCGCGTCGGCGGCGAAACGCGCGGGAGTCCCCATCCAGCAAACGCGAGTCGGCACGATGTTCACCACGTTCTTCAGCGAAACCAAGCCTGTGGATTGGAATACGGTCAAAGTTGCGGATAAAGCCCAGTTTGGAAAGTACTTCCAAAAGATGTTGGAGAGTGGAGTGTATCTCGCGCCGTCGCAGTTCGAGGCGGGGTTCCTCTCGATCATGCACACGGATGCGATCATCGAAAAAACCATTGAAGCCGCGACAGAGGCGTTCCGAATATGGTAACAAATGAAAAAACAAACAACGCGGCGTTAACGCGCTATCGCCTGGGGAATATGTTGATCTGGCTCGGAGTGCTGACGTGGCTCCCGTTCATTGTTTTGCGAATCGCGGGAGAGAAACCATCCATGGTTTGGTACTTGCCGATTCATCTTTTGGGTGTGACGGGCGGAACGCGTTTGCGCAAATTCGCCCGCAAAGAGATGGGAGCGCCGCCTCCTCGAAAGAGTCGCTTGCGGATGGTGGGACATGGCTTGATCTTCGCTGGGATTCTGGTTTGGACGCCATATTTTTATTTGAAGGCGACACAACAACCCGCGGATACGATGAACTATCTACCCTACCATCTGGTGGGCGTGCTTGGCGGCATCGTGTTGCTGGCAGCCGATTATTTGCTCCTCAAAAAAGAGAGCGTGAAAGTTTGAAGTATCCCGGATCAAAAGGGCGCATTTTTTTGACTTTTAACTGTATCAGAATCTGATAGTCTCCCGCTCAAGAGCAGTTCACAGGGATTAACCGCACACTTGCCCTGGCGGGCAGTGCCAGGGGAGTGCGCCGAGAGCGCCGAGAATTGCAAGAAAACTTAAGGAAACCCTCTGCGCTCACTGCGTTCTTCGCGAAGCAACCCGCAGGAACACCGGCTTGAACTCGGTCGGCTCGCACTCGTTTTTGGCCTGCTCCACGGCAAAGGGCAGGTAAAACAGCCCGTTTTCATAGACCACCCGGCCGGGTTT
>DAOUMJ010000272.1:0-1745 GCA_034411715.1 Anaerolineales bacterium
AAAACGCGCATTCAGAGCACAGAGATGAATTGGAAACTTTGTTGTCATGGAACTTTCAGTCCTTCCAAAAAGTAAAGATCTCAACCATTTAGAGTATAGAACAACTGTATTATAATGTGAGAAACGGATTCGACTCGGAGCAGGAAATGAGCGAACTTACTTTTTCAGATGTGAAAATTTTCTTCGACAAAGATGGAAAGGCAAAGGAAGTCTTGATGAACTACGAGACTTTCCTGCGCCTGGAAATTTTTTACCGAGAATTGACGCGCAGCAACCAGACCTATTTTGTGACCGAGGAATGGCAGCACCGCATCCGCGAAGCCGAAGCGGACATTGATGCAGGACGGATTTATCGTGTCGCATCGCAAGATATTGACAAAGCGCTGGACTGGCTCGATGAATGAGATCATCCTGACCAAGCGGCTCAAGGAGGATTTCAAATCGCTTCCAATCGAGATCCAGAAGAAATTCAAGAAGCAGATCAAGTTCCTCGCTGAAAATCCCAGGCATCGTTCCCTTCAAATTCACCGCATCGAGGGAACGCGTTACTGGGAGTTCTACGTTGATATCGCGTATCGGTGTGTTTTCCGACGGGAGGGAAGCGTATATTATCTGTTATCGGTCGGCCCGCATAAAGTGATTGACGAATATTCCCGTAAATAAAGGACAAGCCCCCGTTTAAAGCGAGGGCTTGTTTTTTCTTGTCATTCTGCAAGATGTAACTCTAACTTCCGCTGAAAATAACAAAAACCGTAACGATGACCAGTTGCGCCATGGGATAATAACTGGCGCGGTCGAAGAGACGCGCGGCCATCCGGCCTTCTTCCTGTTGTTTGAACAGGTCGTAGCCGGGTTTGAGGAGCAGGAAGAAGCCCGCGAGGGCGGCGGCAAGGAGGTAGGGCCAGCCCAAAGCCAGGGGCGAGACGCGAGGCAGGAGCAGGCTGAAGGTCACGGTGAGCGCGAGCGTGAGCAGGACGATGATCCCCGCAATTTGCGTCCCAAGTTGAAGCGGGATCGTTCTGGCATGGACGCGCCGGTCCTCCTCGGTGTCGTTCCAGTCGGCGGGGATGTTCTGCCCGCCAATCTCCCAGACGAAGACCCAGGCGAGAACGAGCAGGACCTTGGCAAGGTCGGGATTGGGATCCACGACATAAATGGCCGCGACGGGTCCGCTCGATTTGACGAGGCCGCTGACGAGCGTCCGCAGGTAGGTGATCTTGAGCAGGAGGCAGTAGATCGCTTCGAGGATCGCGGCGGCGACCAGAATCACGTCAATGAACGGGTTGAGGAAATACGCGCCAACCAGCGCGGCCGCGAACCAGCCCGCAAACCAGAGGAAACCGCTGCGGTAGGGAAGGAAATTCCTCGCAAGCGGGTAACGTAAATCCGAGGCTTCGACCGAATAGCCTGCGTTGATCCCTTCCGCGAATTTCTCCCTGTCTATGGCGATGCCCACGAGGTCGTTCAGCGCGTAGATGGCAGTGTACGCGGCGAAGGCGGTGAAGAGGGAGAGGGCGATTGTCCCGAACGGAGGGAATGCGCCCAGCCAGAGGAGAGCGACGAAGCCCGGCATGGCGAGATCCAAAACGCCGTGCGTGGTTCGGGAAAAGGCAAAGAAACGTTTCATTGAAAGTGCCTCCTTGATTCAGTGCCGCAACATTCATGTTGCCTCTGCGAGGCGCAAGATAAATCTTGCGGTACCGCAACGTTCATGTTGCCTCTGCGAGGCGCAAGATAAATCTTGC
>DAOUMJ010000273.1:0-30088 GCA_034411715.1 Anaerolineales bacterium
GACGATGGAAGCGGTGATCGGCGTATTCAACCGCCCGCGGTCAAAAGGCGTGTTGAAGGGCATCGAGGTCTACAACATGGCGACGCGGGCCTTCAACGAAACCGCGGAGAAACTGTCCGTATACCTGCCGCTCGCCAGGACAGCCGCCAGCGACGCGCACGTGTTCTGGGCCATCGGCATCGGGCGGACACAGTTCCCCGGCTCCAGCGCGGACGACCTGCGGCTCGCGCTCGAACGGGCGACCACCATCCCCATCCCTTTCGAGGGGCGGATGCCCGCGCCTCCCCTGCTGAGTTGGATCCGCCGCATCTTCCTGCGCCGATTCGGCTACATCTCCGACGCGGTCTCGGCCTCCTCGCCGGTCAACACCCAGCGCTTCGACCGCGACGTGTTGCTCAAGGCGATGCAGAAGATGAAAAAATGACGGGAAATTGCCGTACACGGGTTTCACGGATTAGACAGATTTTTCAGTGAAAGCCGTGTACGAAAAAGAGGCTAGCTTATTATCCGCTTGATGAAACCGGGCGTGTTCAATTCCCTCTCCAGCAAAAACTGAAAATATCCCTGCATCACCGCCTCGATTTCCCTCTGCGTCTCCGCGTCGGGACGGGCGCGCGTCGCGGCGCGGTAATCGCTGCGCTGAAAGTGACGCAGGTATTTCAGCGCCTCCACCGAGATGGGCCACAGACCGGGCAGGCCGTGTCCGCAGCGGGGACAGATCGCGCCGCCCAGCGCCGGGGAGAAGAATTGGTCTTCCGCCTGAATCTCGCTGCCGCAATTGGCGCATTCGAAGAGTTGCGGACGGTATCCCAGCAGGTCGAGCAGGCGCATTTCGTAGGAACGGATCGTCAACCAGGGAATCGCGTCTGAGGCGAGGCGAGACAACGCGTCGGTGAGGAGGCGGTAGAGGGAAGGCGAGGCAACCTCCTCGTCGGGGACGAAGCGGTCGAGCAATTCGATCACGTAGGAAGCATAGCCGGTCAGCGTCAAGTCCGCCCGCAGGGAGGGGTACGCGTCAATCGTCTCGGCTTGCGTGACGATGAACAGGTCGCGCCCGCGCGCCAGTTGCAGTTTGACGCGCGTGAAGGGTTCGAGATGTCCCGCCTTGCGCGAGGCGATCTTGCGCGCCCCCTTGGCGATGGCGCGCACTTTTCCCTGCTCGCGGGTGTAGAGCGTGAGCAGGCGGTCGGCTTCGCCGAAATCGCTGTGGCGAAGCACGACGGCCTCGACGCGCAGGGAACGGAATTTTGCGGGCATGGGGAGAGGAGGCACACAGGTAAACAAGTACACATGTATACAGGATTCTTGTCCACCTGTGTACATGTGCGTCTGTCTACGAGTGTACCCTGTCTACGTGTTTACCAGATGATCGGGCGTGAACGCCTCGGGCAGCAATTCGGCCACCGTCATTGCCTTCACGAGATTGCCTGCGCCATCCGCCATCAGGACGCGCATTTCGAGACCGAATTCGGCCATCACCTGCCGGCAACCGCCGCAGGGCGAACCGCCGTTGTCGGTGACGACCGCGATGGCGTCGAATTCGCGCTCGCCCTCCGAAACCGCCTTGTAGATGGCGACGCGCTCGGCGCACATGGTGGTGGGATACGCCGCGCTCTCCACGTTGACGCCGGTAAAGACGCGCCCGCTCTTCGTCCGCAATGCCGCGCCGACGCGGTATTTGGAATAAGGGACGTAAGCATTTTTACGCGCTTCACCGGCAAGGTCTATCAACGATTTGTCGTTGGAATGAAGATAAGCCATTCAAATCCTTTCTGGCAAAACAAAATAAACTCATCGCCGATGAACGGAGATGAACAAGATTGTCATTTCCGCGCCATACGCAACACGCAACACGCAACACGTAATACGCAACACGCTCTACTTTTTTCCTCTTTCCTCTTTCCTCCTCGCCGTCTTCCTGATCGCCCGCGCGGGCATGCCCACCACGAGCGTATTGTCAGGCACGTTCTTCGTCACTACCGCGCCCGCGCCCGTGCGCGCGCCGTCGCCGATCGTGAGAGGCGCGACCAGCATCGTATCCGAGCCGATGAACACGTTCTCACCGATCTCTGTGTGATGCTTTTTCTCGCCGTCGTAATTGCAGGTGATCGTCCCCGCGCCGATGTTCGTCTCCGCGCCGATGTCGGCGTTGCCGATGTACGAGAAATGTCCCATCTTCACACCGTCGCGCAAATACGAATCCTTTACTTCGCCAAAGTTCCCGATATGGACGCGATCCCCCAAATGCGCGCCCTTTCGCAAACGGGCAAACGGCCCCATGTCCACATCGTCTTCCAACAGCGCACCGTCCATCACTGACATCAACACCCTGCAGCGATTTCCGATTTTGGAATCGCGGACGATCGTGTTCGGCCCGATTGCGTTCCCCTCCCCAATTTCGGTTTTGCCGTGCAGATACGTGTTCGGCCAGAGGACCGTGTCGCGGCCAACCTTGATTCCGACCTCGATATAAGTGGACGCGGGATCAACGATCGTCACGCCGTTCAACATGTGACTCTCGTTGACGCGCCGCCGCATCTCCGTTTCGACATCGGCGAGGTGGATGCGCGTGTTGACGCCGATGGCCTCCTTCGCGTCTTCCATGACCTCGGCCTGGACCGACAACCCGGATGACACCGCCACTTCGACCGCGTCGGTCAGGTAATACTCGCCCTTATGCGGGTTTTTCTCGATGCGATGGAGCGCGTCCCACAGCCAATCGGCGTCGAAGCAGTACGCGCCCACATTCAACTCTTTGATCTTCTTCTGTTCCTCCGTCGCCACCGCCTCCTCGACGATGGCCTGCACCGTCCCGTCCGCGCCGCGCGCGATTCGCCCGAAGCCGCGCGGATCGTCGTTGAAGACCGTCAGCATGGAGAAGGGGCCGCGGTTCGCCTTTTGTTTTTCCACCAGCCGCGCCAGCGTCTCGCCGCGCAGCAGGGGCATGTCCGCGTAGGAAACGAGGACCAACCCCCCCGTTCCGCGCAGAAGCGGCGCGGCCTGCATCACGGCGTGCGCCGTCCCCAGTTGCGGGTCCTGGATCACCGTCCGCGCCGACTCGCCGAGATAGTCTGTCACCGCCTGCGCGCCATGTCCCACCACCGCGATGGGCTTTTCACCCGAGGCCTGCTTCACGGCTTCGAGCGCGTGCCAGATCATCGGCTGGCCCAGGATGGGATGCAATACCTTGGGCAGGTCGGACTTCATGCGCGTCCCCTGCCCCGCGGCGAGGAGGAGGGCGGTTACTTTCATGGGCGGCTCCTGTCCCTCACCCCTGCGCCCCTCCCCCGAAATCGGGAGAGGGGTGTAGGGGTAAGGGTAAAAAAACAGGCTTCCTCCGCCTCGGCGGGTCAAGCCTGCGAGAGAAAAAGCCCCGCCTGCGCGGGATTATGAAAGGCTGGGGCGCCTGGATTCGAACCAAGATCCACGGCTCCAAAGGCCGGTGTGCTGCCGTTGCACCACGCCCCAGTGCGGGCGGATTGTATCATACGGGCGGCAGGCGGACAATATCACTTTTTCGCCAGGGGTTTGGTGTGGCCTTTTGGCGCCAACCCGAGGCGTTTGGCTTGTTCGTACGAAAGAACGTCCGGGTGGAGGGGCGGGTTGCCGTGTTTTTCCACCGCGTCGTCCCAGAAGGCGTCGGCGTCGCTGGCCTTGATCTTTTGTTTCTTTTGCAGGAACAGGTTCTCGATATCCTGTGTTGGGATGTTGGCGGAGGCGGGCGCGGGGACGGGCGGCTGCCTCTCGCCCAATTCCGCCTCGGAAGGGACGGTGGGCATGCCCATCGAACGCAGGGAGGCCTCCATCGCTGCGCGCACCGACAGCATGGCATCCACCACCTTCAGCACGCGGCCCTCCTCGGCGAGTTTTTCCCCGGCCACCAACAGGCCGTAGAGCGCGTCTACGGGAATGAGGATCAAGTCGTGGTCGCCGCCGCTGAACACGTGGTAATGATCGGGGCCTTCCTGATGGATCAGGCGCGAGACCCTCTGCCCCGCGGAAAAGATGGCCATAAGCGCCGAGAGCAGGGAGACTTCCATGCTGGAATCGTACAGATCGCCGGCGCGTTCTAGCACGCGGCCGCGGTCGCTGAGCAGGTAAACCGCCTGCGCCCCCACCTGCTTGCGAAGTCTGGTGAGCAGGTCGGCGATGGTCTCGCGGTTGGCCTGCACTTTTTCGTCTTCGGGCGGCAGGATGGTGCGTTTGAGTCCCAGGCCGCGTTCCACCACGTCGAGGAAATCGGCCATCGGGATGGGCTTGTCGAAAAGCGCCATGGCCCCGGCGGCGCGCATTTCTTCGCGCGTCTTTTTGTCGGTCATGGCGGTGATGAGGATGGATTTGACGTCGGGGTTTTTGGCGCGGATCTTCTTCATCAATTCCACGCCGGTGATGCCGGGCAGTTTGTAATCGGAGACGAGCAGGTCGAAGCGATGGCGCGTGGCTTCGAGCAGGGCCTCCTCGCCGGAGGGCGCTTCGTAGATCTCCAGTTTGTGGCCGAGCGTGTCGAGCGTGGAATGGAGCAGGCGCAGGATGTCGCGCTGGTCGTCCACGAGGAGGATGCGGGGAGAGGGCATGGGACGATTATAGCAAAAGAAACCTGTTTTCTCCGGGAAACCAGGTTTCTAATTTTGTTAGGGCAGGCACGATTCGCCGTAATCGAAGGTCTCGATGGCGAAGAGATCGCTGGAGGCGGTGGGGTCGAGCGCGAAGTTGCAAAGGTCGAAGCGGGAGGCGGCGGTCTCGATGCGGTTGTAAAGCGGGATGGCGGGCAGGTCCTGCGCGAAGAGGGCCTGCGTAAGGCGGTAGTTTTCCGCGTGGGCGGCATCGTCTGGCAGGGACTGGCGCGCGAGCGCGCAGGCGGCGTCGAAGGCGGGGTTGCTGTAGCCGCTCACGTTGGTTCCCACCCAACGATTGGCCGTGCTCGGGATCTCGGATGTGGTGAAGCGAGCGCAGGGAGGCAGGGCCGTGAGCGTGGACATGGCGTATACGGCGATGTCGAAATTGCGGCCAAACAGCGGGCCGAGGGGGCCTTCGGCATAAAACTCGATGGGCGAAACGTGGGTCACGTTGACGCCGATGCCGCAGGCGCGCAGGGATTGCGAGAGAATATCGGCCACCTGGCGGCGCTGGGCGGCGGAGGTGGTCAGGTAATTGAGGGTCAATTCGGCGCCGGTGGGGACGCGCTCCACTCCCTGGGCCCGGCGCGGCGTGGCGGGATCGTTATCGTGGTCGCGCCAGCCGAGGGTATCGAGCAGTTTCATTCCCGCGCCGGGGTCGTAGGGGTACGTTGCCAGCGAGGCGGCGCGCAGGGGATGTTTTGCGGAGACGTAGGTATCCGGCACGGGGACGAGCCCGTACAGCGCCGTGTCCGCCACTTTCTGGCGGTCGAGACAGTGGGCCACGGCCTGTCGCAGGCGCGCGTCGCCGAAGAAATCGGGGCGGTCGCCGCCGGTGGCGGTATTGTAGCCGTTGTCGTACGAGGCGGGCTTGATACCAAAAGCCAGCCATTCCACGGTGGGCGTTTCCCCGAAATAGGCATGCGCCTGGCCGGTGCGATCCATTTCGAGCAGCAGGCTGACGTGCGCGTCGAGCGCGACGGAGGAATCGATCAGGTCGCAGCGGCCTTCGATCAGGGCGCTCATGGCGGCGTCGGCGCTGGGGACGACGCGGAAGATCAATTCATCGAATTTGGGCAGCCCCTCGGCGGCGCGGAAGTAATAGGGATTTTTCTCCAGGCGCAGGGTGTCGCCGCCCCATTCCCGAATCACGTACGCGCCGTAGCCCATAGGCATGCGCGAGGAAAGGTCGGCAGTTTGCAATTCGGAGGCGGAGAACTGCGACCACAGGCGCTTCGGCAGGGGCATCCAGAAGTTGGCCTGGTAGGTCGGGTCCACAAAGCCCGGCAGCCCCCACCATTGGATGGTGGACTCGTCGGCGGCCTCGTAGGACAGGGTGCGGTCGAAAATGAATTTGGAGCCGGGCGTATCGTCGTGCGAGGCGATCTCGAATGCGTAGACCGAGTCGTCGGCGGCGACGGGCGTCCCGTCCGACCACAGCAGGTCGGGCTTCAATTCGAACTCGACGAACATCTGATCCATCGCGATGGGATTCGAGCCGTCGAAGGCGACCGCGCAGTCCGCGCTTCGGCAGCCCGCGGGACGGACGCGGGCTCCCGCTTCGAGGAGGATGGGATTCCCTTCGGCATCCACCACCTCGTCCCCCGCGGAGACGGTGATGGGGTTGATCTGCGCGTCGCGGTCCGCCAGGCTGGGCATCTTCTCGAGGATGACGGGCTGGTAGGCGTACTCGACCACGTCGAAGGGGCCGTCGTAAATGGCCGCCAGCACGCTGCGCGCGGCGGCATTCGGCGTTCCCAGCGGGTACAACGTATTGGGCGCCTCGCCCAGGCAAATGTTAAGGATGCGCGACGGGAGGGGCGTGGGGGTGTTGGCCGGCGCGGGGGTGAGCGTGGCCGAAGCGGGCGCGGGCGTTTCCTCCCCCCTCGGCTGGCAGGCCGACAATATCATGGATAGGAAAACGAACAACGCCAGGAATTTCTGCGGCGGGCGGTGAAGGGCGGGCATGGTGGCCTCCTGAACAAAAAAGGATTCGGGTCGCGTGACCCGAATCCTATCGCATTATCAACTTTCCAACAAGCGGCTTTTATTCCACCAGCCAGCAGGCCACCCAGTGTCCGGGACGGGCCTCTTTGAATTGGGGTTCTTCCTGCGAGCACTTTTCAATGGCCACGGGACAGCGCGTGTGGAAGCGGCAGCCCTTGGGCGGGTTGAGCGGGCTTGGCACATCGCCTTTCAGAATGACGCGCTCGCGCTTGATATTCGGATGGGGAATGGGAATGGCCGACATGAGCGCTTTGGTGTAAGGATGCAGCGGCTCGCGATACAGCGTGTCGCGTTCGGTCAGTTCCACCATTTTGCCGAGGTACATCACGCCCACGCGGTCGGAGATATGTTCCACCACGCTCAGGTTGTGCGCGATGAAAAGGTAGGTGAGGCCGAACTCGCGCTGGAGTTCCTTGAGGATGTTCAGCACCTGCGACTGGATGGAAACATCGAGCGCGGAGACGGGCTCGTCGCAGACGATGAACTTGGGCTGCAGGGCCAGGGCGCGGGCAATGCCGATGCGCTGGCGCTGTCCGCCCGAAAATTCGTGTGGGTAGCGGCGGGCGTGGTATTCCTCCAGTCCCACCTTTTTCAACATGCGGACGGCGACCTCCCATCGTTCCTTGGGCTGACCGATCTTGTGGATCTGTAGTCCCTCCATCACCGATTCGCCAATGGGCATACGCGGATTCAGCGAGGCGTAGGGGTCCTGGAAGATGATCTGCATGTTGCGGCGCATGGCCTTGAGGGAACCGGGGCGCATGGTGATAAGGTTTTCGCCGTTGAAATACACCTCGCCTGCGGTTGGTTCGATCAGGCGCAGGATGGAGCGGCCGACGGTGGTCTTGCCGCATCCCGATTCGCCCACCAGCCCCAGCGTTTCGCCGTTCCTGACGGTAAAGGATACCTTGTCTACAGCCTGCACCTGGGCGATGGTGCGTTGCAGCAGGCCGCCGCGCACCGGGAAGTATTTCACCAGGTCTTTCACGACCAGCAGGTCTGATTTTTGAGAGGTCTGCATTTGACTGTTCATGGTTGCTCTACTCTTGCTTTCTCGAATAGGGTTGTCCGCTTTTGAGAGGAGCGGAATGCTGGTCGGAATCGTGGTACAGCCAGCAGCGCACTTTGTGTCCCCCGGCGATTTCCACAAGAGGCGGGCGGTTTTCCGTGCAGACCGACAGGTTGTGATCGAGACGGGCCTGACAGCGCGGGGCAAAGCGGCAGCCGGGCGGAAGGTTGACGAGGTTCGGCACCGAACCGGGGGTCACGTCCAGTTCGTCGCGCACCACGCCGAGGACCGGTATCGAACCGATCAGGCCGATGGTGTAGGGATGATATGGAGCGTCGAACAGGTTCGTCACCGGCGATTCCTCCACAATTTCGCCCGCGTACATGACCGCCACGCGATCGGCCATTTCGGCGATCACGCCCAGATCGTGGGTGATGAGGATGACGGCCGAGCCAATCTGGGTCCGCAGGTTGCGCATCAGGTCGAGGATCTGGGCCTGGATGGTCACATCCAGCGCGGTGGTGGGCTCGTCGGCGATCAAGAGGTCCGGCACGCAGGCGAGGGCCATGGCGATCATCACGCGCTGGGCCATGCCGCCGGAGAGTTCGTGCGGAAAGGATTCGGCGCGTCTTTCCGGCTCGGGAATCCCAACCATTTTGAGCATCTCGACGGCTCGTTTTTGGCCTGCCTCCTTACCGAAGTCCTGGTGAATATTGAGAACTTCCGAGATCTGGTTCCCGGCGCGGAAGACCGGGTTGAGCGCCGACTGCGGCTGCTGGAAGATCATGGAAATACGGTTGCCGCGGATCTGCATCATTTCGGCTTCGGTGGCCTTGACCAGGTCCTTGCCCTCGAAGAGGATCTCGCCTTCGACGATCTTGCCCGGCACGCCGATCAGGCGCATGATCGAAAAGGAGGTGACGCTCTTGCCGCAGCCCGATTCTCCCACCAGGCCGAGCACTTCGCCGGGAAACACGTGAAAGTCCACGCCATCCACGGCCTTGACGACGCCGTCTTCCGTGTAGAAATACGTTTTGAGGTTCTTGACCTCGAGCAGGGGTTTGTTGGTTTCGTTGGTCACGGACGTTCTCCCAGTTTAGAGTTTCAAGCGCGGGTCGAGGGCGTCGCGCAAGCCGTCGCCGATGTAGTTGAAGGCCAGGGAACAGATGAAGATGGGCAGGCCGGGGACGAGAGGCAGCCACGGTTTGTTGAGCATGAATTGCTGGGTGGCCGCGAGCATGTTGCCCCACGTGGGAATCGGATCCTGAATGCCAAATCCGAGGAAGGCTAACGCCGCCTCGGCTACCACATAACCGGCCAGGCCGAGCGAAGCATCCACAATGATGGGCGCCATGGCGTTGGGGATCATGTGACGCATGATGATCCAGACGTTGGATGCGCCAAGCGAACGGGCGGCCTCCACAAAGGTTTGCTCGCGCAGCGAGAGAATAGTCCCGCGCATAAGTTGGGCGGAAGACAGCCATCCGAATCCCGCCAGCACGATCACGATGAGAACGGCATTGCGCGCGGCACGAGGTCCCAGCAGGAGAATGTTTCCCAGGAATTTCAGCAGGGGTTCGGGGATTGGGATCAATTCCTCGTTTTGCAACAGCATGGCCGAGATGATGAGCAGGAGGGGCAAAGTAGGTATGGTCAACATGAACTCGAGGAAACGCATCAGCACGGCGTCCAGCCCGCCGCCGTAATATCCGGAGATGGCCCCGACTGTGATGCCGATCGTCTCCGAAATCAGCACAGACAGCAGGGCAACCGTGAGTGAAATGCGGCCCGCGTAAATAAGACGCGAGAAATAATCCCGGCCAATGTTATCGGTTCCCATGTAGTGGATGCGGCCGGTGTCTTTATCCACCGTTCCCCATGGGACAAAGTATTTCCCAACATTGACTTCGTCAATTTTGAATTTGGCGATGTAGGGCGCCAGGATGGTGATCGTAAAGATGGCGATCATCAGACCCAGCGAGACCATCGCCAGGCGATGACGGCGAAAACGCATCATCACGATCTGGAACGGACTGCGTTCCTCGATGGTGATGGCTTCCGCCTCCAGTTTGGCGACCGGAACAGATGCTGTCATAAGAAGGCCTCGGATGGAATTAGGTTAGGCGGATGCGAGGGTCCACCACGGTATATAGGATATCGCGCAACAGAGTGGCAATGACGGTCAACACGGCGATAATAAAAAAGATTGCCATGGCCACTGGATAATCGTAATCGCCCAATGCGAGCAGATAGAGACGTCCCATGCCCGGCCAGGCAAAGATGCTTTCGGTGATGATGGCGCCGCTGAACAGGCCCGGCAGGGTGAAGACCACGATGGTGACAAAGGGGATGAGCGCGTTGCGCAGGGCATGCTTCATGATAACCACCTTCTCCCCCAGCCCCTTGGCGCGCGCTGTGCGGATGTAATCCTGGCGCATCACCTCCAGCATGCTGGCGCGAATGAAGCGACTCCAACCGGCAATGTTGACGATGGTCAGCACAGCCACCGGCAGGATCAGGTGCAGGATGCGGTCCGTCGCCGAACCGGCCACCACCTCGCCCAGGCCGGGAATCGTGTAGTTTCGAACCGATTCCGACAATCCGGCCGGCACGTAGAACCAGCCCGCGTTCTTGGGCAGGATGGAAAACGCCAGGATCATGAGCAGACCGAAGAAGAAAGTCGGCATGGCCGAACCCATAAATGCCAGGGAGGTGAAAACATAGTCAAAGGTGGAATACTGGCGGACAGCAGAATAAATGCCCAGCGGAATCCCGATTAACAGGGAGAACAGGATCTCCAGCCCCATCAATTGCAGGGTCTTGGGAATGCGGCTGGCGATCAGGTCCGAGACCGGCCGGTCACGTAGAATCCTCCACGACAGGCCGAAATCCCCGCGGATGAGTCCGTTGCTGGTGCGCCTCCCCACCAGGTCTTTGAGATAAACGTATTCTTTGCAGCCCACTGTGACGATTTCAAATTCCCCTCTTTCGTTGAGGATTTCTTTTTCAATCGGGATGCGACAACCGACTTTAAGATCGCCAAAATATTCTTTGTCCCCAATCGCCAGTGGGCCGCGCGGCGCGCCAACCAGCCAGCGCGAAAAACGCACCCACAGATCCAGGTCGAGTTCGAAATAAGCGCGGATGCGGGCGATGTCTTCCTCGGTGATCCTGAAGCGCGAATCCTGCTGGCGCTGTCGCAGTCCCTGCAAGGGGCCGCCCGGAGCAAAGTTCAGCAGGGCGTAGGTGGCAACCGCTGAGATGAACAGCACCAGGATCATCTGAAAAAAGCGGCGAATCAAATAGGTTGTCATGGCAACTCCTGCACATAAGGGATGGCTGGCGCTCCAACACGCTCAAACCCCTCCCCATTTTAGCGCAAAATAACCAAATTTCCAGAATAAAAACCACCGGTGGTAAAAGGTAGGTGCGGCTTTCGCCACACCTACCTTTTTAAGCGTCAGGCGTTCGCGGGACTAGCGGATGAAGAGAGCGATATCAATATGCTCCCAGGTGCCGCCGGCAACGACAAACGTTATGACTTTGCCTTCGGCTTCCGCGGCATCCAGCGTGTCAGAGATGCCAGCCAGAGTCTCGGATGCCAGAATGTCAACCTCGCCGCCCAGCAGCAGGCTTTCGGCCGCCTCAGCGGTGATGATCTGGATCACGAACTTCGGGGTCTTCGGAGCGGAACCAACCCAGTACTCGTTGGCTTCATAGACCAGTTTCTCGCCCTTGACCCAATCAACCAGTTTGTAGGGGCCGTAGGACAGAGGCTTCTCGGCAACCTCGGGCAGGGTGGCCCACTCAGCGGGCGGAACGTCGGCCAGCGTGCGGCCATCGGAGACGACCTGGTGGGCGGGATACAGGCCCCACACCGGGATGAAGTATAGCGGGTCCTGAACGCCGGGCAGCCAGGTCTGGACATAGCCGGCCGCGTCGGTCAGGAACTCGACGTTGGCGGTCTTGTCGCAGGTGATGAAGGAGGTCGCGCCGGATTCCTTGTCGCAGGAGATCTTGTAGTTCAACTCAAGATCCGCGCTGGAGACAGGCACGCCGTCTTCCCAGGTCAGGCCGTCAATGATCTCGAACTTGGAGACCAGTTGCTTCATGGTGACGGTGCCGCCGCTGAATTCAACGGTCTCGCCCGCGGCGTTGATCACGGAAACACCCGCGGCCAGTTCGACCACGTTACCATCGGCATCCACGACCATGGCGCCTTCCGAAACTTCGACATCATTGTTGGTGGTGCCGCCGTTCTCGATGGTGGGCAGGGACTTGACCAAAACCGGCTGGAAGTCGTAGTTCAGGCTGGTGGTCTGCGCGGGGCGCACCAGTTGATAGGCAATGTGCGCCACGAAGGCGTCTTCCACCAGAACAAACAGGGAGGCAGGTTCCTGCGTGAAGCCGAGGACGATAGTGTCGGCGCCCGGCTTTTCCCAGTCATAGACGTTGTAGTTGTAGTATTCCTGTCCGGGGAGGGGGGCAAAGCCTTGCAGGTCGGCCACGGTGGCGAAGGTCTCGGTGCGGTTGAACAGCGGGATGGCCGGAACGTCCTTGGTGTATTCCTGCTGAACAATCAGGAAGTTGTCAATGCGCTCCTGCTTCACCAGGGTGTTGTTGGCCTTCTTGATGCCGGCGCTGGCGGCCTCATTGCACCAGCCCATGTAGTTCTGGCCTTCCCAGTTGTTGGCTGGCGAGGGGATCTGATCGCAGGCCCACAGGGTCTGGCCACCGGGATCGGCCTGGCCAACCCAGGCGAAGGCGCCCAGTTCGAAGTCGCGGCGCGCAAGGCCGGTCGTGTCGCCGAACCACCAGGAAGCGGGGGCGTGCAGGCGGACGATGCGGATGCCGCAGTCGGCCATCTGGGATTCCCAGATCGCGGCCCAGGTCTGGCGGAAGGTGGCGGTGGTGGTGGTGAACTTCAGGGAGAGTTCCTCGCCTGCGGCATTGGTGCGGAAGCCGCCTTCAGGAGCCGTCCAACCGGCCTCTTCTAGCAGGGCCTTGCCCTTTTCGGGATCGAATTCGTAGATGGTGATGTTTTCATCCCCGGCGTACGCCCAGTGACTGGTCGGGATGAAGGTGTTCATGATCAGGCCGGCCTGCTGTTCTTCATCGAGCAGGGGATAGACCGACTTGATCAGGTCAGCTTTGTTGGTGCAGTAGGACATGGCCTGGCGAACCTTGAGCTCGCCGAGGATGGGATGCGGCGTGGTGAAGGCTTCGCGCTCAACTTCCACTTCCTTGGTCACGATCACTTCCACTTCCTTCGTGACCACGCCCGGCCCAGCCGGGGTGCCGCAGGCGGCCAGCACGAGGGATACCAACACAATGGCGCCAAGCGCCAGCATGAAACGATTCTTGGACATGAGTTTCTCCTCCTACAGAGAAATGGGGGGGATTTGTTGGATGTGCGGGAAAGTACGTTAACAGTATCGCTCCTCGGCAACCACCTCCTTCCCGGCGCATTGATTGTGCGCCATGTCCGAAAGTTACAGAGGCCATTATGTTAGCATAAGGAAGATGTAAAGTCAAGAAGCGTGACAATCCGCAAAGGGGGAAAACAGAACATCCGTTACAGGAAGCGGAAATGCGCCGGAGCGCTTCGCAGTGGGCGAACAGCGATTCCCGTTATGAGAATGTCACTGCGAGGAACGAAGCAGTCTCCTTGCAAAATGGGAGGATTGCTTCGGGAAAAGCGCCCTCGCAATGACATAACGGGAATTACTGGTGGGCGAACGTCTTTTTTGTTGACAGTCCCCACCGCTAAAAGTAGAATGGCGTCATCATTTTCTAAAGGAGAATGCCATGCTCAAGGAATTCAAGGAATTCGTCATGCGCGGCAACGTGCTGGACCTGGCCGTGGCGGTCGTCATCGGCGGGGCGTTCGGCAAGATCGTCGCCTCGCTGGTGAACGACCTGCTCATGCCGTTGATCGGGCTGCTGATGGGCAGGGTCAACTTCTCGGAACTCGCCTGGACCGTTGGGGGGGCCTCCGTCCGATGGGGTGCGTTCGCGCAGACGGTCATTGACTTTCTCATCATCGCTTTCGCCATCTTCTGGATCGTCAAGGCGGCCAATGCGATGAGGAAACCCGCGCCCGCCGTCGAGCCGACCACGAAGGAATGTCCGCATTGTTTCTCGACCATCCACATCAAAGCCACGCGCTGCCCGAATTGCACGTCGGAGATCAGGTAAATAGGTACACACGTAAACAGGTAGACACGTCCCGCGGAAATTCGAGACAAGCCTGCGGGACGTTTTCATCCTTCATAATTCATCCTTCATCCTTTCCCTCATGGACTTCCTCGATAAACTCAACCCTCAACAACGAAAAGCCGTCACCGCCGGGACGGGACCCGTCCTCGTCCTCGCCGGCCCCGGGTCCGGAAAGACGCGGGTGCTGACCCAGCGCGTTGCCTGGCTGATCGCCTCCGAAGGCGTGCGTCCCTATCAGATCCTGGCGGTGACGTTCACCAACAAGGCCGCGCGCGAGATGGAAGCCCGCGTCCAGAATTTGCTCGGCGAGGAGGCCACGCAGGGAATGATGCTCGGCACCTTCCACGCGATATGCGCGCGCCTGCTGCGGCGCGAGGCCGAACACCTGCCCATCGAGAGCAACTTCGTCATCTTCGACGCCGACGACCAGGAGCGCATCGTCAAGGGCATCATCCGCGAGTTCAACCTGGACGACAAACGCTACCGCCCCGCCTCCATTCACGCCTCCATCTCGAAGGCGAAGAACGATTTGATCGGCGCGGAGGATTACCCGATCACCAATTACCGCGACGAGGTGGTGAAGCGGATTTTCGTTGAATATCAAAAGCGACTCATCGCCAGCAACGCCGTGGACTTCGACGACCTGCTCGTTTACACCGCGCGTCTGCTGGAAGACAACCCGTCCGTGCGCGAGAAATACGCGCGGCGATTCGTCCACGTGCTGGTGGACGAATTTCAGGATACCAACCTGGCGCAATACACTTTGGTGCGTCATCTCTCCTCGGCGCATAGAAACATTTTTTGTGTTGGCGATCCTGATCAGTGCTTCCCGGCTGGAACAAAAATCCAAACGCCAAGCGGTTATAAAAACATTGAAGAAATCGCGGTGGGCGATTCTGTCCTCGCGGCAAGCGGACAAGGCTCGACACAACCTTCACGCGTCCACCATGTTGGCCAGAGATATTTCAATGGGGATTTGGTAAGAGTTGTCACAAAGTGCGGCAATGTTTTTAGCGTCACGCCCAACCATCTTGTTTTTGCCGTTCCCGAACGAAAAGTACCGCAACATTCATGTTGCCTAGCGGGGCAAGATAAATCTTGCGGTACTGGCTTTCCTCTTTTGGGGCAAAACCTTTTCATTGATTCACCATGGCTCGGCTTCGACTGGGAATTGTCGGGACTGAAGCCGCCTCCTCAGTTCGTGGAAACCTCTTCGGGTTACGCGCCCGAGTCGGATTTATCCGACTTCCATGTACTGAGGCAGGACTCCAGTCCGACGGCCACGGCCAGCAAACGCGTAAATCTAAAAAAGGATTTTTTCCCAACAGGCGTAATCCTCGCAAACAATCCCGCCCTCGAATTCACCCTCATGCCCGCCGGCAATCTGCGCCCCTCTATGATCGTCGCCATCGAAAGGGATGGCGGAATCATCGAAGACGAAATCGTTGATGGCAGCCGCGAACCATACAGTGGAATTGTTTACGATTTCGAAGTCGAAAACCTCCACAACTACATCGCGGGTGGAGTTGTTGTCCACAACTCCATCTATCGCTGGCGCGGCGCGGACTGGCGTAACGTCCACCGCTTCGAGCAGGATTATCCCGACGCGCAGGTGATCCTCCTCGAGCAGAATTATCGCTCGCGGCAAAACATCCTCGACGCGGCCATGTCGGTCATTGACCGCGCCCAACATCGCCGCAGGAAAAGACTCTTCACCGATCGCGGCGCGGGCGAAAAAATCTTCTTCTACGAAGCGCCCGACGATTATGCCGAAGCATCCTTCGTGGTGGACGCCATCGCGCAGTTGGTCGCCAGCCGCCAGCACGAGCCGGGCGATTGCGCGGTGATGTACCGCACCAACGCGCAATCCCGCCTCCTGGAGGAAGCCTTTCTGGCCGCGCGCCTGCCTTATCGTCTCGTCGGCGCGCAGCGGTTCTACGGACGCCGCGAAGTGAAGGACATCATCTGCTTCCTGCGCCTCGTCCACAACCCGGCCGACGAAGCCAGCCTCGACCGCGTCATCAACGTCCCCAAGCGCGGCATCGGCGACAAGGCGCTCTCCACTCTGCACCTCGTGGCGCGGCAGAACAACCTCTCCGCGGGCGCGGTCCTGCTCGACCTGGCGCGCGGCTCGGACTCTCCCTTTTGGAGTCGATTCACGGGACGCGCGGCGCTTCCGCTGGCGGACTTCGGCGCGACGCTCGCCAACTGGAAGGCGGCCGCGCCCGCCCTGACCGTCCCCGAACTCTTCGACCGCATCGTAAACGATCTCAACTACAAGGAGTACATTGACGACCAAAGCGAAGAGGGCGTGGATCGCTGGGAGAACGTGCAGGAACTCCGCCGCCTCGCCATGGACTACGCTACGCGCACGCTCGACGAGTTCCTCGAAAACGTCGCCCTCGTCTCCGACCAGGACACCATCGCCGAGGGCAACGTCCCCACGCTACTCACCCTCCACGCTGCCAAGGGACTCGAATTCGGCGCGGTCTTCATCGTCGGCCTCGACGACGGCATCCTGCCGCACAGCCGTTCGTTCGACGATCCCGAAGCGATGGAGGAGGAGCGCCGCCTCTTCTACGTCGGCATCACGCGCGCGAAGGATCGTCTCTACCTGATCCGCGCCATCCAACGCGGCGGACGCGGCTACGGCGAGGAGCAACTCCCTTCGCGTTATCTCGACGACCTGCCCGCCGACCTCTTGCAGGGACGCTCGCGCACGGGACGTTCCCTGCGCGGACGCGCGAGGGAGACAACGTGGGACAGCCCTCACCCCGCCTTCGGCGCCCCTTCGCGAAGCGCCCCCGCGGGGCTCCCGAAATCGGGAGAGGGGACGGGGGTGGGGGCCGCGCGTTTCCGCGCCGGGACGCGCGTCAAACATCCGACCTGGGGCGAGGGCATCGTGCTGGACAGCAAAGTGCAGGATGAGGACGAACTCGTGGATGTAGTGTTCGAGTCGGTTGGCGTCAAACGTCTCGCCGCGAGTTTGGCGAATTTGAAAGCGATGTGACATCGCAAATCGGAAATTTGCGTTACAACACGCGCTCGCGTAAAAACGGCGTTTCGTCCGGGTTGACCTGCTCATCGAATTCGCGCGCCGCGAGGTGACCGCTAAATACTGCCTGCGCGATGATGTTCGGCGCTTCGGCGTCGCCGATCACACGAAGCGAATCGAGTTTGCCATCGGCAAGCGCGGGCTGGAGTTCGCGGTGGAGCGCGTCGTTGGGAATCTGCTCGGTGACGAGGATGAGCGCGTCGGCGGGGAGGGTCTGCTCGGCGGAGGTGACGGCATGATGGACGGTGACCGCCCCGAGTCCGGGTGAAGCGAGAACGTGGAATGGGAGCAGGGTCACGCCGAGGCGCAGGAGACGCGCGTAGATGCGTTCCTGTTCGAGCGTGAATTGAGTCCAATACGAAATGGTCGGCGCGGGCGTGACGAGAGTCACGTCGCAATCGTTCTGCGCCAGCAGTTCGGCGAGAACGCCGCCCATGTAATAGTGATCGTCGTCGTAAACGATAACGCGGCCTCTGGGGAGTTTGCCGTTCATGAGGTCGTCGGGCGTGAAAAACCAGGCTTCTGGCAAAAGCCTGGTTTTTGTATAACGGCCAAGCCCATCGCGCCGCCACGACGAACCCGTGGCAATGATGACGTCACGAGCGCCCGCTTCGAGAACGTCCGTGGCGGACATGCGGCTGCCAAGATATGGAAAGACGTTGGGGAGTTTTTCGATTTGTGTGACGCGCCAATCGGCGACGCGCCGCCACTCGGCAAGACCGGGCAGGCGGCTCTCGCGGACGACGCGCCCGCCAAACTCGCGCGCCGCGTCGGTGAGGATGACGCGGTAGCCCCTTTGGCCGAGGGCGCGCGCCGCTTCCAGTCCTGCGGGTCCCGCGCCGACGATGAGAATCTCTTTGTCGGATTTTTTCGGCGCGATGATTTCGGGATGCCAGCCGCGCCGCCATTCTTCGCCCATGGTTGGATTTTGCGTGCAGCGAATCGGAACGAAGCGCAGGTCGCTCGAAACGCAAATGTTACAGCCGATGCACTCGCGGATGTCGGCGATGTTGCCTTCCCTGATTTTGTTCGGGAGGAAGGGATCGGCGATGGAGGGCCGCGCCGCGCCGATGAAATCCATGATGCCGCGTTGGATGGCGGAGAGCATGGCCTCGGGCGTGGTGTAGCGTCCGACGCCGACGACGGGTTTGGTGGTGAGTTTCTTGACGAAGGAAATGTACTTTTCCTGAAAACCCTCTTTTTCAAAACGGCTGGCGGCTGAGTCGTTCGGCCAGCCCGAGATGTTGACGTCCCACAGGTCGGGCAACTCCGCGAGCATGGACACGATCTCGCGCGCTTCGCCTTCGTGCGTGAGGCCGTCGTCGCCGAGCAGTTCGTCCACCGCGAACCGCAGCGCCACCGCGCATTTGTCGCCGACCGCGTCTTTGGTGTCTTCGATGAGTTCCCGTAAAAATCTGACGCGATTTTCGAGCGAGCCGCCGTATTCGTCGGCGCGGTCGTTGTGCTTCGAGAGGAGATGAAAGGCGAGCGTCATCCCGTGCGCGGCGTAGCAGTAGACGATGTCGAAGCCTGCGCGTTTTGCGCGCAGCGCGGCGGCGCGATGCCACTTGCGGACTTGTTTGAGGTCCTCTTTGGTCGCGGCGCGGGTCTGGCCTGGCTCGCAGCCCGATCCGCCGGTGATGCCCATCGAGCGCGGACCGAACGCGGCCGCGCGCGAGTACAGGTTCGAGGCGTCGTGGCTGTTGTAGGTCAGTTCGATGCCCGCGAGAGATCCGTGCTTGTGGATCGAATCGGCGATCAGGGCATAGGGGGGGATGTCGGCCTCGTCCCACAGGCGGCCCTCGATGAACGGCGAGAGATCGGTGGTGTGATGGATCTCCACCTCCTCGGTGCAGACCACGCCCCATCCGCCCTCGGCTTTGACGGCGCGCATGGCGGCGTGTGAGCGCGGCATACGGTGGCCGAATCCGTTGCAGTGGGGAACCTGGTAGAAGCGGTTCGGCGCGGTGACGGGTCCGATGCGGAGGGGGAGGAAGAGGAGGGAGAAGGGGGAGGACATGGGGCAATTGTAGTCTAGAAAACAATTCCGTTTTTAGAACGGATGGGCTTATAATACGGCCTACCCCGCCAATAACAATTTTCAGTCTCTGAGCATTGAGGGCAAAATGGCAGAAGAAATTGCATTGACTATCAAGCGTGACGAGAAAAAAGGAAAAATTTGGAGTCACTTGCGTGCCAAGTGGCTGAATGAAACTCCTGAAGAACGCGTGAGACAGGAATATTTGCTCGTCCTTGTCAACGAATACGGATTTTTGCTTGACCAAATGGCCGAGGAACTCGAAGTAACGGGGCGCGGCTCGGGACATGCGCGCGCCGATTTCGTGATCTGGCGCAGCGCGCAGGAAAAAGCCGACAAGAAAAACCCTTTGATTATCGTTGAGTGCAAATCCGACAATGTAACAATTCAGGCAGAAGATTACGGGCAGGGCGATAATTACGCCCGCCTGACCAATGCGCGGTTTTTTGTCACCCACAACAGCCGCGAAACTCGCTACTGGCGCGTGGTGCATGACAAGATGCCAAAAACGCTGGAGGAAATCGAGAACATCCCGCACGCGAACGCGAGCGACAAAGAAGTCGAAGCCTTGTTGAGCAAACTCAAGACATTCAAGGAAGACGAGTTTGCTGAGTTGCTTCATCAATGCCACAACGTCATCCGCAATCGCGAGAAACTCGATCCCGCCGCCGCGTTCGATGAAATCGCGAAAATCCTGTTTGTCAAAGTGGACATTGAACGCCGCTTGCGTGAGGGAAAGTCGCGGCGCAATCTCTTTACCGCCGAATTTCTCGATGAACAAAAGCAGGTTTTTGCCAATCCCGTTGAAAACCTGTTCGAGCAAACCAAGCGCGATTACAAGGATGACCAGATTTTTGACGACGATCAAAAGATCAACTTGAAGTTCAACACGGTTCGAGAGATTGTCAAGTTGCTGGAACGCTATAACCTTTCGGACACGAGCGAAGACATCAAAGGCATCGCTTTCGAGCGTTTTCTGGGGCGCACATTTCGCGGTGAAATCGGGCAGTTCTTTACACCGCGTACCATCGTTGAATTTATGATTCGTATGCTCGACCCGCAGGAAAGCGAAGTTGTTTGCGACCCCGCCAGTGGATCGGGTGGATTCCTGATTCGCTTCTTTGAAATCGTCCGCCAAAAGGTGCTCGCGGATGCAGACAGGGAATATCAGGAATACAAAGTTGAAATCTCAGGGTACAAACTGCCCGAAGAAGAACAAGCCAAACTGCTTCGGCAAAAATATGCCGAGATTCAAGAATCGCTCGACCAAAAACGCGCTGGTTCCCGATTGTGGAAGCTGGCAAATCGTTGCATTTACGGCACGGATGCCAATGACCGCATGGCGCGCACCAGCAAGATGAACATGATCATGCACGGTGACGGTCACGGAGGCGTTCATCATCACGACGGATTTATCAACGTCAACGGGATTTTCGACGGGCGTTTCGAAATCGTTTTGACCAATCCGCCCTTTGGCGCAAACGTGGAATTTGGGGACGTGGTTCTTGAATCGGAAGTGACTGTTTCAGACGAATTGCGCCGAAGATATGTGGCTGAGTATGGCGAGCCGTACATCACCGCGTATGAAAAAGTCCACGCCGCGAAGGATAGCCCGATTGCCAGCATGTACGAATTGCCGCGCAGTTCCAAGAGCAAAATCAAAACGGAGATTTTGTTCATCGAACGTTGCTTGAATTTGCTCAAACCTGGCGGGCGGATGGCAATAGTTCTGCCCGAAGGCGTTTTCAACAACCCTTCCTTGCAACATGTCCGCCAGTTTTGCGAAAACCGCGCCTTCATTCGCGCGGTTGTGAGCCTTCCCCAAGAAACGTTTTATTCATCGGGTGCGAGCGTGAAGGCTTCGTTATTGTTTCTGCAAAAGTTCACGCTGGAAGAAAAGGCAAAGTTCGACTCGGAATACCAAAAAGCCAAAGACGAAATCGAGAACAGATACATTCCCGAAATAACCAATGAGAAAAATCGCCTGCAAGACGCGATTGAAAAGGCAAAGACGGCAAAGGACACCGCCAAACGCAAAGCCTTGCAAAAGGAGTTGAAGGAATACGAAAAGAAAATTGAGGAGCGAATAACGGCTGAATCCCGCGCATTGTGGAAAGAGCGCGTGGATTACCCAATTTTCATGTATGAGGCCGAGTACGTTGGCATTTCTTCTACGGGCGAAGCGGATTACAACGAGTTGTATCCAAACGATAATTTGCCGCCGAATGTGGAAAAGACTTGTCTTGAATGGTACACGGAGTTTTTGAACGATCCAAGTAAATTCTTGATTGTTGGCGAACAATGATTTCCAACAGCCCTGCTTTTGCCGTTCGATTTAGCAACATCAACGCATTTTGGGAAGTGCGTTCTGTGCGCATTTCCTTGACCAATCGTTCCTTTTGGAAAACCGTTTCCTTAGCTTCTTTGTGCAAGGTTCGTTATGAAGTTGTTTCAGACACAGAATTGGAAACGGGCAAAGTCCAAATGCTCGACCGAATATCTTTCGATGAAGGGAAGGTATATTTCGGCGGTAGGACACAAACCAAAATGACACAATATCGGGCAATGCCAGGCGATATTGTGGTTTCTAAAATTAATGCCCGAAAACGCGCAATTGGCATTGTTCCCGACAAAGCGGAAGTCGGACTAACCATACATTTTAGAGCCTTGATTCCAGACGAAGGGCGAGTGGATACTCAATTTCTGTGGTTGGCTTTGCGTTCGGATTTTTGCAAAAATCAATTCGATGTCGAAACAGGAGGTATGGGCAAGGGTGAAATCAGCGAAGAAAGATTGCTCTCTATTAATGTCCCTCTGCCGCCTTTAGAAACCCAAATTGCTGTTGTCTCTCGCTGGCAGGAAGCGCAACGCGCCGCCTTACAAGCCGAAGAAAAAATCGCCGAGATGGAAAAGGAGATCGAAAAGCGATTCTTTGCGGATTTAGGCTTGAAAGCGCCTCTTCGTTTTCAAAATCCTAAAGTCTTTGCCGCGCGTTGGAAGGATTTTGAACGATGGAGCGTTAGTTACAACCAGGCGATTTTGGGAAGCGTGGATATTTCACGCGGCAAGTACCCAGTGGTTGAATTGGAGAATATGCTTTCGATGGTGCAATACGGATCAAGCGAAAAAGCCAATGATAAGGGAATTGGCACGCCAATTTTGCGAATCAACAACATCAAGAAGGGCATTCTCGATTTGTTGAACTTAAAACATGTTTCTTTGCAAGAGAAGGTCAGAGCCAACCTGTTGCTGAAAAATGGCGATATTCTTATTATTCGCACAAGCGGAAGCAAAGAACTGGTTGGAACGTGCGCCGCATTCCACGAGCAAAATGAATTTGTTTTTGCCTCCTACTTGATTCGATTGAGAACTGACAGAACAAAAACCGATCCAGATTATGTAACATGGCTTATCAACTCGCGAATTGGACGACAACAAGTGAACGCCGTCAGCCGACAAATCATGCAAAATAATATCAACAGCCAAGAACTTCGCAGCTTGAAATTTCCTTTGCCACCGCTGAAAGTACAACAAGAGATTATGTCCTATGTGGAAGCGGGCCGCGCCGAAATTGTGCGGCAAAAAGAACTGGCCGAGAAAATTCGCAAGGGCGCGGAGGCGGAAGTCGAGGCTTTGATTTTGGGAACGAAGAAAATTTAGAACCTAGAAGTGGATGTCATGGGTTCCGAAACAAACCGCTTTTTTTCTTAATAAGCAAAGGATGTTCCATGAACAAGAAAAGAAAACCGCAAATTAAAAAGTCCAACATAAAGTCCATCGAAATAACCTTGCACGTTTCAACAGGCAACCTCATTTGGAAAAAGTTTGACAATCTTGAAGATGCTTTAGAGTTTGTGAACACCACCGCCCGCAACTCCGAAAAGATCCGCGAAATCATCAGCCCCAAACGCGGTCCCAAAAAGGTGGGTGAACAGATGGGGTTTTACAACACCGATGACGATGACGATGATTGGTAAAGTTTGATTGTCAAAGCCGAAGGAGACTTTCCTCCTGCCCTCATCCGATCACTGGTATGTCATATCGCTCGTATCGTACGCGTTGAAGCAACGAAAAACCGGTTTCCGCCAAAACATGGAAACCGGTTTTTATTTCTCCCGTTCCTTTTTTCCTGGCTCCCGCGTCGCGTTCCACGCCCGCATGAATTTCATCAGGATGGGTCCCAGCAGGAAGGCGAGCAGCAGGAACAGGATGAGCAGTTCGCCCCAGCCGATGGCGATGACGGGACGGCAGGCCAGCAGGCCGAGGAGGACTCCCATCGCTCCCGCGCGGACGGGGAGGCGGATTCCGTTCATGCGGCCACCACCTCCCTGACGCGCCCCACCTGCCCGTCCACGAGCCGCACCTTGATCCCGCGCGGATGCGTCGGCGATTTGGTCAGGATGTCCTTGACGATGCCTTTGGTCAGTTTGCCCGTGCGCTGATCCTGCTTGAGGACGATCAACACGGTCATGCCGGGTTTGATGTGAGAGCGGGTTTGTCCGTTCATGTTTGTCAGCATGTCGAGTGAAAAATTCCACCAACACGTTTGCCTTGTTGTGAAAGTTGGTTGAATAACTCCACTGCCCGGCTGGTCTCTTCAATGTGGTGTTCGATTCCTTTGGAGCGAAGCAATTGCTCGGTCTCCGGGCAGGTGCGCAGTCTGAGTTCCATGCCGCGCGATAGTACCATGATTTCGACGCCCTGCTCCAAAATTTCCTCGATGTCGGCGGGCTGGATGCCCGGCTGGTGGCGTGTGCCGGTAAGATTCCAGTCCCATGCCTTCGCGCCGCCGGGCCAGACTTTGCAATCCTTGAACTCGAGGATGTTTCCGTTTACGTCAACCTTCATCCGCCCCCACGAAAGGTGGGTAATGGTTGTTTGTGTGTTGCTCATGTTCAATTCCTCGCGCGCAGCCTGCTTCCTCGCGCGCAGCCTGCGCTCTCTAGCGCAGACTTGGTGTTAGAGAACGCCAAATACGCGCTTTCGTGAGGCGGGCATTACGATATCAAGTCTGTGAAGGTGTTGCCTCCCAGGTAATCGGGAAAGGTGTGGATGCCGTTGACTTGCAGAAAACACCGCTCTGGAAATTTTGCCCAGCCGCGTGACAGGCCGATGCGGAGATAGACTTCTTCCCGCTTGAGCATTTGGGTCAGTTCTTTGGCGATGTCGTGCGGTTGGTGTTTTTCGCCGCGCTTCGAGTTGCAGAAATAATGCCAGGTGAGATCGGTGATTTTGAGGCGGTAGTATTTGTCATCGGCGTCGTAAAAGCCGATGCGGTAATCCCATTTTCCATCGTCCGCCTCGTAGAGGACCTCGTGAATCGCCCTGGGCTGGATCGTGCCGAGGGAACGGGGGCCGATCCCGTCCTTCACCGAAAAACCGACATCGGTAAGAATGGGTTGTTCAAAAATATCAGCGACGCTCTCAAAAAGCGACATTTGAATCACGTTGCGCCTTTGTTTTTCGGTCAGCGTCTTGACGAAACACGGCGAGGCGGGATCGTAGGCGTGGTCTTCGGTGTGCGGCGGCTGCGGATCGGGTTTGATGAAATCGAATTCGACCACGGCGTTGGGGAAGATGAAGGCTTTGTTTTGTTGCAGGAGGCTCCGCTGCGAAATGCCCTGGAACGGAAGCACCGGGCGAATGCAATTGCCTTCGCGATCGTAGCCCGCGATGCACACCCGGCCCTCGTACATTCTGGTCAAATCGGTGATGGCGATTTCTTTTTTCACGTTGCCCTCCGCTGGGATACGCGATTTGCGCGGGACGCGCGATTTGCGTAGGATGCGCTCTCTTGCGCATCTGGCGACGTTACGCTTGCCCTGGCGGGCAGCGCCAGGGGAGAACGTCGCCTACGCGTGCAATCCAAACTAAAGGTGGATGATCTCCACGTTTTCCCAATGCGCGGCGAGACGCTCGGCGACGAGGCGGCGGTGGCACTGGTCGGGTTGGTCTTCGCTGCACAGGAGGCAGGCCTCGTCGAAATCGTCCGGCTGGAGCGCGGCGGGGATGCCGCGTTCGTCCATGAGCGACTCAAATCGCTCGACGTAGAAATCCCAGTCGCCGTTTTCCCGATAGGCTTTGAGGAGGTCTGCGGTCGGGGCGAGATCGGGCAAGTAGAGGTATCCGCAGCCGTCGGCAAGTTCGTTTAGGAAAAAAGGCAGGTCGGCTTTTCGGGCGAAACCCGAAAGTTGCCCGTCGGGATGGATGCGAATGTCAATCAGGCGTTTGACGCCGTGGGTTCGGATGCGGCGGAAGAACTCTTCGGCGCTCTTTTGCGTGAAGCCGATGGTGTAGAGTTTCATGAGTTAACCAATGTTGAGCGGTTTGTCAGTATTGCAACATTCATGTTGCCTCAGTGGGCAAGATAAATCTTGCGGTACTTCGCCAGGCGCGGATCAAAACAGGGAGAGTTGTTCGGCGGAGATTTCGTCCACGGAGGCGAGGATGGATGCCGCGCCGAATGTGTCGCCGTTGCCGCGAATGTGAACGACTTTGACGCCGGGATGTTCCCGCAGGATGTACTTGGCGATGAGGTGATGACGATGGCAGGTTGCTGGATCTTCTTCGCTGCACATAATCGCGGTCGTCTGCTCGTCGGCCATCTCCAGCAGGCGCGCAATACCCTTGATGAACCATTCTTTTTTCATCACTTCGGGGTAATCCACTTCGTGCAAATAATCCGCGCCTTCTCCCGGCAAGACCCGGTTTTTGTAGCACGATGGATCCGACGGCCGGCCGCCCAGGAATTTCCCCGCAAAGGCATATTGGATGTATTTGGCGTCCAACGACGCGGCCAGCATTTCCTTGTTGAACTGCGGGTTGTAGCGGCTGGCGGGCGCGGTGCGCACGTCCACCAGCGTCATCACGCCGTTGTCTTCGAGCAGGCGGATGAATTTTTCAATGGAATGGTTGCTGTGGCCGATGGTAAAAAGTTTCATTCGAGCATTGCACCAAGGAACTGCCGCGCTGCCTTTAGAAATTCCCGCGCCTGTTCAATCCATCCCTGCACTTCGTCATCATCGAATTCTACGCGGATGGCGTAATCTCCCACAAGGCGGCTGTTGAAAGCGGCAACCAGCCACTGGTAATATTTTTGTTCGAAGATGCGCGGTTTGATGTAATGCTCGGCAAAGGCACGATGAACGCCAACGTGCTTCTTGAATTCGAGTTCCTTCTCGGCAAGCAGGGCTTCCGCTGTGTAAAACATGGCGTAGTAGGCGCGGCCTGCGGAGAAATTGTTGTACCTGTCTCGTAATAAACTTTCCGCCGCGCCGATTGCCTGTTCAGCCTTATCCAAAAGAAATCTGGCGTTTTCTTTCATACGGCCACTCCCTCAGCGCGGATGTTCAGCAGGAGCGGCAATTTGTCGGCCTTCCATTCTTCCTCGCGGGAAAATACAACACTGACGGTTGTTCCGTAATCGAGGGACAAACCGCTTATCAATTCACTGGTACGCCGTAACTCTTCGCCGTATTTTTTGAAATCGGATAGCACCACCAGAACATCAACGTCCGAATCGGGATCGTAATCCCCGCGAGCATACGAACCAAACAGATAGGCTTTCCTGAATTGGCTGCCGTAAATCTGTTTCAGGCCGGATTTCAACTTTCTTAGCAGAGGTTGAATTTTCTTTGGCATGTTCGACGCTTTTTCATTATCTTACCACCATTTACCCCAACAACCCTCTCGCGAACTCCAGCACGGACTGAATATCCCTGAAATTACTGACCATGCCAACCGAGATTCGCACCGCGCCGCTGGATTTGCCGTCAATGCAGCGGCGGAAGTCGTCAATGGACAGGCGCTCCTCGTGGCCGGGTTGGTGAAAGCACACGTCCAATTCCACGCGCGAGATGCCGAGCGCGATCTCGCCCGCGCCCGGGTTGCAGAAACAGCCCGTCCGCAGGGAAATGTTGGATTTGTTGGCCTCGCTCTCGATGAAGCGATGGTCAATGGGATTCCCGTCCTTGTCGAAGAAGTTGACCGTGACCGCGCCGCCGCGTCCTTCGGGGACGGTGGGGCCGTAGATTCTGACGAGGGGCGCGCCCGTCGAATGTTTCATCGCGACGAGATTCGACAGCAGCCAACCGGTCAACATGCGGACGCGCTCGTGGATCGCATCGCAGCCGATGGACTCGATGTGCTTGAGTCCGATTTCGACGGCGGGGATGTCGAGGTAGTCGAGCGTGCCGTCCTCGAAGGCGGCGGGCCCATCGGCGAGGTAGTATTTATCGCCCTGCACCGAGGCGACGGTGATCGTCCCGCCCGCGAACCAGGGACGGCGTAGTTTGCGGAGGGCCTCTTTCCGCGCGATCAGCGCGCCGATTCCCGTCGGGTAGCCGAACATCTTGTAGAAAGAAATCGGCACAAAATCGGGTTTCACTTCCGATAGATTTAGCGGGTTGGTGGGGACGAAGGCGGCCGCGTCGAGGAGAACGTCCCAGCCGTGCGCGCGGGCTTTGGCGATCCAGTCGAGGGAGTGCTGGACGCCGGAGAAGTTGGATTGGGCAGGAAAGGCAAAAAGGTTGTACCCGGCTTCTCGAGGCCGCGCCAGTTCGAGGTCCAGTTGCGAAGCGGCGATTTGCATGTCGGGCAGGACGATGGGGATGTAGGTCACCTCCGCGCCGCGCGCGTGGGCGAATTCGCGAATCCCATTCACGGAGTTGTGATTGTCGAAGGTCAGCAGGTAGCGCGAGTTGGAGTCGAAGGGATAGGATTCGCCGACAATCTTGAGCGCGCCGCTGGCGTTCTGCGTGAAGATGGCAACGTATTCTTCGGGATCGGCGTGAAAGAAACGCAGGATGTATTCGCGCGCGTGTTCCACGAGTTCGGTGGAGGCCAGCGAGGCGGGGTTGGTGGAGTGCGGGTTGCCGAAGACGTGTTCGCTGAGCAGACGGTGATGACGGAGGATTTGCGATTCGGCGTAGAGACCGCCGCCGGTGTAATCGAGATAGACCTGCGCGTTGACATCGAGCCGCGCGTAATCGGTGAGGCGCAGCCGGTCGAGGTGGCTGGTGGCGGGGTAGCCGGGATGGGCTTTGAGGAAGGCGACGAGTTCGGGGTCGTGGGACATAGGGAGTCTCCTGCTGTCAATTTACCACAGAAAACTGAGATGAACACGGAGATGTGATGTTTACACGATCTCGGTGACGATTGCCCGCTTCGCGCCTGCGGACCTCAACGCCTCGGTGAAGCGCCCAGCCTCTTCCTTTTCGACGAGGGCGATCATGTTGCCGCCGCGCCCGCCGCCCGATAATTTCGCCCCGAGCGCGCCCGATCTTCGGGCGGCTTCCACCAGACAATCCAGTTCCGGCGAGGAGACGGTCAGTTGCTGGAGGAGGGAGTGGTTCGCGTCCATCAACGCGCCCAACTCGGTGATGTTTCCTCTTTCGATTGCCGCTCGCGCTTTTTTCGCGATCTCGCCGATCTCATTGAAGACTTTTTCCCATTTGGGCTTGTCCGACTCCCACAGCCTGCGGACATCGGCCACGGATTCTTTCGTCGGGGCGGGGATGCCCGTGTCCGCGATGACGAGGGTGAAGGGGGAGGCGACGGTGAATGTCGCTATCGGCTGGCCTTTGACAAAATATACAGGCTTGGCATACGTGATGACGGTGTTGTCAATTCCCGAGGGCGTGCCGTGGTGGAGTTTTTCGATTTCGTAGGCGAGGGTATTGATTTGTTCGTCGGCGAGGGAAAGAGAGAAATGAGAGGAGAGCGCGCGCAGGATGGCGACGGTGACCGCCGCGCCGGAGCCGAGTCCTGAGGAGACGGGGATGGTGGAAGAGATGTGAATTTCAATGCCCTCACCCCCTCCTCTCTCCCGATTTCGGGAGAGGGGCGCCCGAAGGGCGGGGTGAGGGAACGCGCGGATGGCCGCGCCCACCGGATGGTCGGAGGGAAGCGAGGCGAGTTCGGCGTGGAGGTTCACGTCCGGGGCGTGGATCCAAATCCCGGCGCGGGGAGAGTCCGACACGTCCACGTCCGCGTGAACCTGCGTGACGGGAACCGCCAGCGCGGGGCGTCCGTAGACGACGGCGTGTTCGCCGAAGAGGATGATCTTGCCGGGGGCGGAGGCGCGGGTCATGGCGGTGGGGCGGATTGCCAATCCGCCTTACGAGAGATAGAAGATCGCCACGATTGCCAGCCCAAAGAGGAGGAGGGCGATCTGCATCGGGCGGTCGGAGAGCAGCACCTCCTCGGGCGCGCCGGCTTCGTAAGTGACCTGGATGAGATAGAGGTAACGGAAGATGATGTAGGCCATGAATGGAATGGTGAGCATCATGGCGTGATTTTCGGGCAGGTTGGGCGCGGAGAAGGTGTAGAGCGAGTAAGCCAGGATGGTGGCGGCTGAGACGATGGTGATGTACTGGTCGAGCAGGGGCAGGGTATAGCCATCCAGCACTTTGCGATGCGAGCCAGCGCCCTGCGCCAGCAGCGCCAGTTCGGCGCGGCGCTTGCCGAAACCGAGATACAGCGCGCCGAGCGTGGTGACCACATAGAGCCACGGCGAAAACCGTTCCACGTGGATGAGCGTGGCGCCGGCGTGCACCCGCAGCACGAATCCCGCCGCGACGATCATCACATCCAGAATGGGGATGTGTTTGAGCCAGCGCGAGTAGGCCAGGTTGATGATGAAGTAGACCGCCAGCACGGCCGCGAAATACGGCGAGAGAAGCCAGCCGAGCGGGAGGGTGAGCGCCACCAGCAAGATCCCGGCCGTCCATGCCGCGCCCGGCGAAAGTTGCCCCGAGGGGAGCGGGCGGCGTTTCTTGTCGGGGTGCTGCCGGTCGGCTTCGATGTCGGCCAGGTCGTTGAAGATGTAGACCGCGCCGGAGATGAGACAGAACAGCGCGAAACCTGCAACCGTCCGCGCGAGCGGCACGGCTTGAAGCAGTTGCTTGTCGAACACCAGCGCGAAGAACACGAAGCCGTTCTTCGTCCACTGGCGCGGGCGCATGGTTTTGAACAGGGCGGTGAGCATGGGAGCATTATAAAAGATGAAGGATAAAAGATGAAGGATGAATGCTTGCAGTACTGCGTATAATGTGGATATGCCTAAAGTTCGTTTGGATGTTTTGCTGACCGAACGCGGGCTGGCCGACTCGCGGACGAAAGCCCAGGCGCTGATCATGGCGGGG
>DAOUMJ010000274.1:0-23676 GCA_034411715.1 Anaerolineales bacterium
ACAGAAGAGAAAGAGTAACGCGAAATTCATTTCGCCAAACAGAAGAGAAAGAGTAACGCGAAATTCATTTCGCCAACGGAAGAGGAAGAGTAACGCGAAATTCATTTCACCAAACAGAAGAGAAAGAGTAACGCGAAATTCATTTCGCCAGCATGAAAATGCAATACGAAAGTTCCAATTACGCTATCAAGGATTTGACTTGGAAAATTCAGACACCACCCCAAAGATCACCTTCAGCGACCGTTTGCGAATCTGGTTCAAATGGTTTCTCGATCCTACGGCCGCGTTCTTCAACCGCATCGGGTTGACTCCCAACACCATGACCCTGCTTGGACTGGCAGGGAATTTCATCGCCGCTTATTTTGTGGCAGCGGGAAGGATGTCAACCGGCGGCCTGATCATGCTCATCACCACCCCGTTCGACGCGCTGGACGGCACCATGGCGCGCCTGCGCGGCGAGGCCAGCGACTGGGGCGCCTTCGTTGATTCGGTCACCGACCGTTACACGGAACTGGCCATCCTCGGCGCGTTGTCCTATTATTTTTCCACCAGCGGCGACTGGCTCTCCTCGGTGGTCGCCTTTGCCGCCGCGGCGGGGACGGTGCTGGTCTCCTACGTCAAAGCCCGCGCCGAAGCAGTGGGATTCGAAGCCAAGGTCGGCTTCCTGACGCGCGTCGAGCGGTATCTCGTTCTCGGTCCGCTGTTGCTCTTCAATCGTCCGATCTGGGCGGTGTGGTTTATCGCCATCTTCGCCAACTTCACCGCCTTGCAGAGGATTTTCTTCGTCCGCAGGCAGGCGCACGCGAGGCAGAAATAAGGTTTACAATTCTGTGGATGAACCCAATTCCAATTGATGATACCATTCGCTAAAGGAGCATTCCATGATTCGATTTCTGTTCGACGGTATTTACATCTTCCCTGCCAATGGCGACCCATGGAGGCTTCTCGCCTATTACGGCTTCATCCTGATGATGGGCGCGGTGGCGGGAGCCTGGCTGGCCGCCCGCGAGGTCAAGCGGCGCGGCGGCGACCCCGAAGTGGTCTGGGACCTGCTGGTCTACCTCATCATCGGCGGCGTGATCGGGGCGCGGCTGTGGCACGTCTTCACCCCGCCTCCCTCTTCCATCGAGCAGGGCATCACCACCGCCTATTATTTGACTCATCCGCTCGACCTCATCAACCTGCGAAAGGGCGGGTTGGGAATCCCCGGCGCGGTCATCGGCGGCGCGCTCGCCCTGTATTTCTACACGCGCAAACACAAGATGAGTTTCGCCGAATGGGCTGACATCGCCGCGCCCTCCGTCGCGCTCGGGCAGGCCATCGGGCGATTTGGAAATTATTTCAATCAGGAACTCTACGGCGCGCCCACCGACCTGCCGTGGAAGATCTACATTGACCCGCGCTTTCGCGTCAGCGGCTTCGAGCAATACGATTACTTCCACCCGCTCTTTTTATACGAGTCGCTCTGGAATTTCGCCAACATGTTCTTCCTGATCTGGCTCTCGCGCCGCTTCGCCGAGCGCCTCAAACCCGGCGATATTCTCTTGACCTATCTCATCGCCTATCCCGTTGGCCGCTTTCTGCTCGACTTCCTGCGCCTCGACGCGGCCGAACTCGGCGGCATCAACGCCAACCAGACCTTCATGGCGGTTGTGGCAATCGTCGCCGCGGCCGCGCTGTTCATTCGCCATCGTTCCTCGAACGCATAGTGCCGCAACACATCGTCTCCGAATGGGGATTTATGTTGCCTCGCAAGATAAATCTCCCTGGCACTGTGCGGCTTAAGCCGTACCAGGGCAAGTGTGCGGTACTTCACGGCAAACCATGATCGAAACACACGACCTGAGCAAGCAATTCAACAACGACTTCTGGGCGGTGGACGGCGTCTCGCTGGCCGTCCGTCCCGGGCAGATCCTCGCGCTGCTCGGACAGAACGGCGCGGGCAAGACCACCACCGTCCGCATGTTGACGGCGCTTCTCCTCCCGACCCGCGGCTGGGCGCGCGTCAACGGATACGATGTCGTGGCGGACGCCGCCAGGGTCCGCGCTTCGATCGGCGTTCTGACGGAGCAGCACGGCCTCTATATGCGCATGAGCGCGGTCGAATATCTGGATTTCTTCGGCGAGTTGTACGGGCTGAATGGTTCCACCCACCACGCCGAGCGGGAACGCCTGCTCGACTACTTTGGGCTGGTCGAGTCCGCGCACCGCCGCATCGGCGAATACTCGAAAGGCATGAAGCAGAAACTGGCGTTGGCGCGCGCCCTCATCCACAACCCGCCCGTGCTGCTGCTGGACGAACCGACCTCGGCGATGGATCCCGAATCGGCGCGCCTCGTCCGCGACCAGATCGCCAGCCTGCGATCCTCCCAGCGGACGATCGTCATCTGCACGCACAACCTGGCCGAGGCGGAGATGCTGGCGGACGTGGTAGCCATCATCTATCGCGGACGTATCCTCGTCAGCGGGACGCTGGACGAGTTGAAGGATGCGGTCCTCGGTCCGCGGGAGTACGAGGTGCATCTCGCCCATGCCTGGGATTCGGACGGGTTCGTCCCGCCTGTGGGCGTCACCCTCAGCGGACGCGATGCCGCCCGGATGCGTTTTCGTGTGGAACAGCCGCAGGTGACAAATCCGCTGCTGGTGCATGAACTTTCGGCGCGCGGAGCGCCGGTGGTCTCGGTGCAGGAGTCGCCGCGCAGCCTGGAGCAGGTCTATCTCAAGGTCATGGCCGAGACGCAGGCCGCGCCTCCCCGCCTCGAGGTCAGGTAGGTTGCGATGAGAGAGTCGCTCCGTCCCGTATGGTTGATCGCCAGGCGCGAACTCCGCGACCAATTGCGCGACTGGCGCATCCTTTCGCCGCTGATCGCGCTGACGCTCGGCTTTCCCTTCCTGATGAACGCCTTCGCGCACGAGGCGGTGCAGTTCGCCAATCAATATGGCGGCAATCTCATCGTGGATCGGCTCGTCCCGTTTTCGATTCTCATCATCGGCTTCTTCCCGTTGACGATCTCCCTGCTGGGCGCGCTGGAATCTTTTGTGGGCGAAAAGGAGCGCGGCACCATCGAGCCGCTGCTCGGCACCCCGCTGGCGGACTGGCAGTTGTATCTCGGAAAACTTGTAGTCGGGGTCGTTACGCCGCTGGTTTCGAGCCTGCTTGCTATATGCATCTACCTGGTCGTGGTCTCGCGGCAGGCTGTGGACATGCCCGACGCGGCCGTGTTCGCGCAGTTATTCCTGCTGACCATCGCGCACGCGGTCTTGATGGTGAGCGCGGCGATTGTCTTTTCGATCCAATCCACTTCGGTGAAGGCGGCCAACCTGATGGCCTCGTTCATTATCATCCCTGTGGCGATCCTGATGCAGGGCGAGAGCGCGCTGTTGTTTTGGGGAAACAACCAGGTGCTGTGGCTGGCAGTGGTTGCGGTGTTGATCATTTCGGGGCTGATTATCCGCCTGGGGTTGGCGCATTTTCAGCGCGAATACCTGCTCGGACGCGAGATTGACGTGCTAAACCTCCGCTGGATGTGGCGCACCTTTTGGGATTACTTCAAAGGCGGGGCGCAATCCTTTTCCGCCTGGTATCGGAGCGTGTTCGGCGCGACGCTGTGGAAATTGCGGAATCCCATCTTCATGATGATTTTCCTTGCCGCGGCAGGAGGGTGGGGTTCCTATCTCTGGGCCAGCAACAATCTTCAAAGTTATGTGGAAGCGGTGGACGCGGAGCATCTGTCCGAATTGCAGGAGCGCATCCTGAGCCTGGGGAACGTGGAGGATTTCGGCGCGAATCTTTCTGCTCCCTTCCTGTTCTTCCATAACCTGCGCGCCACCGTTGCCATCGGTTTCCTGGGCCTGTTCTCCTTCGGCGTGCTGGGCGTGATCCTCTACCTGGTCAACGTCGGCGTCATCGGCCTGTTGGTGGGATTGTTCAAGGTGATGGGTTACAACCCGCTTCCGCTGGTGGCGGCGGGAATCCTCCCGCACGGAGTCTTCGAGGTTCCCGCTCTCATCCTCTCCTGCGCGACGGTCCTCCACATTGGTCTTGTGCTGGTCACACCGCAGGCAGGACGGACAATCGGCGAGGTGCTGCTCGAAGCGCTGGCCGACTGGGCGCGCGTGACTCTTGGGCTGGTCATCCCCCTCTTGGTAGTCGCGGCAATCGTCGAGTCGTACGTCACACCGCAATTGTTGCTGGGCGTTATGGGCGCCGTGAAATAAAGCGGACATTAGAGAATGCCCACTAGGCGCTGCTTAAGAGACGCTCTCCAGCATCGGCTTGCAGACTTGTACAAAAAACGCCCGTTTCAATAAACGGGCGTTTACCATCCGTTGATGTACGGCTCCCACTCGCCATACTCGGTCAGGTGACGGCCAAAGATGTAGGCCGCGTTGGCGGGCGGCTCCCTGGGAATGTGGAACAGGCGCATGTGCGCCTCTTCGGGACGCCGCCCCCCCTTGCGATGATTGCAGCCGGGACAGGCCGCCACCACGTTCGTCCACACGTGCTCGCCGCCCATGTGCCGCGGCAGGACGTGATCCACCGTCAGGTTGCCGTCTCTCCGCCCGCAATACTGGCAGGTATAATTATCGCGGCGGAAGACCTCGCGGCGCGTCAACTTGACGCGCGGCCGCGGGCGTTTGATCATATCCTCGAGGCGGATGACCGAGGGCCGCGGGAAAACCTGCGAGATGGCGCGGATATTTCCGCGCCCGTTCACCACCATCGCCGCCTTTCCCGAAAGGATCAGGCCCATGGCGCGCCGCGTGTTGCAGATGTTAATCGGTTCGAAATTGGCGTTCAGCACCAAAACCGGCTCTTGCATGGAGCCCTCCGCAATCTGCCCGATTATAGCACACTGATATTTGGAGGAGGTAGGATGAATATTCTCATCACAGGCGGGACTGGCCTGATCGGCCGCGCCCTCACCCGCTCCCTGCTGGCAGACGGGCACAAAGTGTGGGTGCTCACCCGCGCCCCCGAACGCGCCACATTGCCGCTGGGTTCCACCGCCCTCGGCTGGGATGGCCGCACCGCCCAGGGCTGGAGCGAGACCGTCAACGAAATGGACGCGGTCGTCAACCTGGCGGGCGTCAACACCTCCGCCTGGCCGTGGACGGAGAGGCGCAAGCAATCCTTTTGGAACAGCCGAGTCTGGGCGGGGCAGGCGATGGCCGAGGCCATCCGCATCGCACGGAAAAAACCCGCCGTCCTTATCCAGGCTTCGGGCATCGGGCATTACGGGATGCGCGGCGAACCTGCCGACGAATCCACGCCTCCCGCCGAGGATTTCAGCGCCCGTCTCACGGTGGCTTGGGAGTTTTCCAGCCAGCCCGTCGAAGAACTCGGCGTGCGCCGCGCCGTCATCCGCTCGGCGGTGGTCCTCTCGCGCGACAGCATCATCCTGAAATTGATGGAACTTCCGATGCGGCTCTTCGTGGGCGGACGACTCGGCAGCGGACAGCAGACCTTTCCCTGGATTCACATCGCGGACGAAGTGGGCGCCATTCGTTTCCTCCTGACCGACGAGCGGGCGCGCGGACCCTTCAACCTGATCGCCCCCGAATCCGCCTCCAACGCCGAATTCACGCGCGCCCTGGCGCGGCGGCTCAAACGTCCGCATTGGTTTCACGTGCCCGCGTTTCTCATGCGCCTCGCGCTGGGGGAGATGAGCAACCTCGTGCTGGAGGGCCGCCCCGCGCAACCGACTCGCCTGCTGGAGACGGGATTTCAATTCAGGTATCCAACGCTGGCGAGCGCGCTGGCAGAGTTGTATCCGTAGTTGACAAGCTCTGCGTGCGCGCCATTTATTTTATTGTCCCCGTGGACGCGGTATAATCCGGGCATGTTGATTTCACGCGAATTTCGTCCCGAACTCATGTCCCGCAAGGGCGAATGGCTGGCCTGGCTTTCGGCGATTGGCCTGCTGGCGGGGTTGTCCCTCGCCACCGAACGCTGGGGTTCTTTGTCGTTCTTCTACTGGGCTTTCGCGGGCTTTATCGTTTTTTCGGCCGCCAGCATCTCCCTCGGCAATTGGATGGATCGCCGTTCGTTCATCCGCTTGGGGGCGGAGGGGATCGCCTTCGAGAATGGACTCCGCTCGGTGCGACTGACCTGGCCCGAGGTCCAGAATGTGGCGATTGTCCCGACGCGGCTCGGCAATCGGGTGCAGGTGCAGGGCGCGCAGTCGCATTTCACGTTCAAGACGATGGGCGAATCCGCGCTGGGCGGCCAACTTATGCGCGCCGGCTTCGCCGATGGGCAGGAAATTCTCGAGACAGTGCTTCGGGAGTGTGGCATGAAAGCGAAGGCCGAGAAGAACGGCATGGTCTATTACGCCCGCCCCTGACTCATTTCGTTTTACGACTGACGCATCACGTCGTAAAACGTGGTGCGTATTTTTTTGTACGCCGAAATTAATTTCGGTGTACCTGCGGAGGTCCCCATGAACATTGACGAACAAGTCGAACTTCTGATGCAAGGCACAGAATACGGCGACGAAGACTTGAAGAAAGCCATGACCGCCGAATTGTGCGAGCGCCTCCTGCTGGCGGAGAAGGAGGGCAGGCCGCTGCGCGTCTATTGCGGTTACGATCCCACCTCCACCGACCTGCACCTCGGCCACACCATCTCAATGCGAAAACTGCGCCAGTTCCAGGACCTCGGCCACGAGGCGACCTTCCTGATCGGGAATTACACCGCGCTGGTGGGCGATCCCTCGGACAAGAACAAGGCGCGTCCCATTCTGACCCAGGAGCAGGTGATGGCCAACGCGGCGACCTATGCCGAGCAGGCTTTTCGCGTGCTCGACCGCGAGAAGACGAAGGTGCGCTACAACGGCGAGTGGCTCTCGGAACTCTCCCTCGTTGACTTGATTCGTTTGGGGCAGAATTTCACCGTCCAGCAATTTCTGGCGCGCGAGAATTTTGCCAACCGTCTCGAGAAGGGCGAGCCGATCTTTTTGCACGAGACCTTCTACGCCCTGATGCAAGGATACGACGCGGTTGCCATGCAGACCGACGTGCAGGTGGGCGGCACAGACCAGTTGTTCAATATCATCGTGGCGGGACGCAAACTCCAGGAGGCGCTGGGGCAGAGGCCGCTGGTGGGCGTCATCTGCGGCATCCTGCCCGGAACCGACGGCGTGCTGCGCATGTCCAAGTCCACGGGCAACGTGATCCCGATCAACACCACCGCCGAGGATATGTACGGCAAGGTGATGTCCGTTCCCGACGCGGCGATGGGAAAATTCTATCGCCTGGTGACGCGCTTCGGTCCGCACGAGATTGACGGCATCGAAAAATCGCTTGCGGAGGGGACACTGCACCCGCGCGACGCAAAAATGAAATTGGCGCGCGAGATCACATCCATCTTCCATGGGGACGCGGCGGCGGACGCGGCGCAGGAGAACTTCGTCCGCACTTTCCAGCAGAGGGAGACTCCCGCCGAGGTGGAGGAATACGCCCTGAAGCCCGGGCAGACCGTTTTGGATGTGTTGACGGACGCGGGGCTGGCGGAGAGCAAAAGCAAGGCGCGTGCGCTAATTGACCAAAAAGGCGTCCGTTTGGATGGCGAAACACTGGAGCGCGCCGATGCTCCCTTCCCCCATGCCGGCGTGTTGCAGGTGGGAAAACGTCGGTTCGTGCGGGTCAAATAACAAATCAACGCAACCAGGGACGCGCTGTGCGGCGCGTCCCTGGCGACTTAAATTGTAGGGCAAATTGCCAATTTGCCGGGCGCAATTTAGCAAATTGCGCTGCAACTTCACCCGGCTGCGGCGCTAGTTCGATTCATTCTCCGAAATCATTTCGAGGAAGATCTCGACGATTTTCGGATCGAAGCGGATGCCCGATTCTTTCCGAATGTACTCGAAGGTATCTTTCCTGTTCCAGGGTTTTCGATAAGGGCGATCGGAGAGCAGGGCATCCCACACATCCACTACGGCGAAGATGCGCGCCGCCAGGGGAATATCCTCCCCTTTCAAGCCATACGGATAACCGCTGCCATCCCATTTTTCATGGTGATACAAGGGGATGTCGAGCGCGGGGCGCAGGTAGGCGATGGGATGAAGAAGATCGTAAGCATATTGGGGATGTCGGCGCATCAGTTCCCATTCGGTTTCGTTGAGCGGTCCCGTTTTTCGCAGGATGGTATCGGGGACGCCCATCTTGCCGATGTCGTGCAGGAGGACGCCGCGGCGGATGTGGGTGAGTTCGCCGTCGGGGATGTTCATGCGCCGCGCCAGGCGAATGGTCAACTCGGCCACGCGGCGGGTGTGACCCTCGGTTTCCTTGTCGCGCAGTTCGAGCGCTTTGCCCCAACCTTCGAGGGTGGTGTCGTAGGCGAGGGAAAGTTCCTGGTTGGTGCGCTGGAGATTCTCGAACAACTGGGCGTTATCCACGGCGATGGCGGCCTGTCCGGCCATGGTTTGCATGAATTCCAGCCAGTCGTTGTCGGGGGTGAAGGGAGCGCGGAAGAAGGCCTCCAGCACTCCCTTGATTTGCCCTTTGCCGATCAAGGGATAGCCGACATACGTAATGAAGCCTTCCTCGGAAAACCAGTGCAGTTGGGCGTATTCGTCCGTTTCCGGCAGTTCCCGCAACTGCAACGGCCGGCGCGTCAAGGCGATCCTGCCGGCCAGTTCCTCTCCGATGCGGACCTGCCGCCGCGTGAGGCTGCCTTCAAATCCCAGGGAGGCGACGGTCTCGAGGATCTGGATGCTGGGGTTGTAGATGAGGGTGGACATGGCGTCGGCGCGCAATTGCGAGGCGGCGTTGTCCATCAGGATGTTGAGCGTCACGCGCAGGTCGAGGCTGGAGGCGATGGCCGCATCCACATCGCGCAGGGCGGTGAGGCGGCGCACCTGTTTTTCGGATTTCTCGAGCAGTTGGGCGTTGTCAATGGCAATGGCCGCCTGGTTTGCGTAGGCAGTGACGAGGCGGACATGTTCGTGGTCGAAATATCCCTCCTCGATGCTATCCACAGACAACATGCCGATTACTTCGCTGTGGGCAATGAGCGGCGCGCCCAGCCAGGAACGGATGTGTTTGTGCGGTTCCTGGCGGAACGGCCCGTAGGCATCCTTGACGTTGTTCAGCGCAAGCGGCCTTCGTTCCCGGATCACGATCGTATTGGGATTGTCGCCGGGGATGGGGAAGCGCAGGCCAAGAACGGCGGTTTCCGAAGGCCAGCCGCGCCCGCCGACGATCTCGAGGTATCCGTCCCGAAGCAGTTGGATGGAGGCGCTGTCGTATTTCAGCACGCGCGCCAACTGGTCGAGGATTAACTCGATGGCGCGCTCGCGATCGAGAGTGGTGGCGACGACCGCCGTGGCCTCGCGCAGGGTTTCGGCCTCCTGCCGCCGCTGTTGTTCGGCGTGGAAAAGACGGGCGTTTTCGATGGCAATGGCCGCCTGCTGCGCCAGGCTGTCCAGAAAGTTCAACTCGCTCGTTTTGAAATCCTGCCCCTCCCCGATGCGCCAGACGGCGAGCAAGCCCGTGAGTTGATCCTTGAGCAGGATCGGGACGCCCATGATGTGTTCGTGAGGGATCGGCTCCGTGCCTTTGATGATAATGGCGCGAGGATCCGCCGTCGTATCGTTGACGATCTCGCCGCTTTTTTGCCGGGCGATGTTTCCGAGGATTCCCGATCCAACCTGAAGAGGATCGTTCTTGATCTCCTCGGCGTCGCTGCCCATCGCGGCGATGGCGCGCATTTCTGCGGAATTTGGCTCGGCCAGGTAGACGGCGCTCGTCTCGGCCCGCAACAGTTCCCGCGCATACGCCGCGATCCGTTCCAGGACAAGGTCCAGTCTCAGGGTGGAGGAGATATCACGACCCACTTCGGCGATGGCCGCCGATTCGCGGGCGCGGCGCGAGAGTTCCTCGAACAGGCGTCCCGACTCGATGGCGATGGAGGTCTGGTGGGCGATGCCGATCAGAAAGCTCAGTTCCACCTCCGTAAAGAGGCCGTTGGCGCGCAGTCGCCAGGCGTTTATGGCTCCGATCGGCTTGTCGCGCAGGATCAGCGGGGCCGACATCATGGTTTCGAGCTGGTTGTCCTCCTCCGGCGTGCCTGGAACGCGGAGCCTGCGGGGATCGCTGGCTGTATCATTGATGATCTCCGGCCGGCCTGCTTCAACGATGCTTCCCGTGATTCCCGCGCCGACCCGGATTCGATGCCCCAGGAGTTTATCCTGGTAGGAACCTTTGGCGGCGACGATCTTCAGGGTTTTGTTGTCCTCCTGAACCAGGTAGATGGCGATGTTCCTGGCGTCGAGCAGGTTGAGGGAGCGCTGCGCGATCTCGTCCAGGGCAACCTGGGTCTCCGGGGTGGTGGCGATGACGTTGGCGATCTCCGCCAGCGCCTCGATGATCTTCGCGCGACGGGTTTCCTCCTGGAAGCGGCGGGCGTTCTCGACGGCGGAGGCGGCCTGATTGGCGAAGGCCATCAGGCGTTCGGCGTCGTGAGGTTTGAAAAAGCCCGGCTGGTCGTGATCCAACGAAAGGAAACCGATGATCTTTTTGTCGGTTTGAATGGGCGCCACCACATAGGATTTGATCCATGCGGTTTCCGGGAATGTGACCCATTCTGCATCCTTGTCGGTGTCCTGGACGAGTTGGGGCAGGTTGGTCTCGGTGGCGTGCCGCAGGTTGGGAATGATTCGGCAGTCCAATTGCAGCGCATCCATCCATGCGCCCAGGCCGCGTTCCGCGAAGCCGCGATGACGGATGGGGCGGGCGATGTTATTTTCGACGAGCATGATGCTGGCGGTCAGGTTCGGCACCACCCTGCCGATATTTTCCAGGATGCGGTCCATGACCGTGTTGAAGTCCAGGGTACTGTTGAGCGCGGAGGCGATGTCCCGCAGGGCTTCGGCCAGCAGGCGCTGTTCGCGCTCGGCGCGTATTTTTCGAAGTCGCTCAATGGCTGTTGCCACCTGCCCGGCGATGGTGATCAGCAATCGCTCGTCGTTGAGGGTGAAGAAATTCCTGCGCGAACTCTCGGCATTGATGACGCCGATCACGCGATCGCCAATCGTCATCGGCACGCACAATTCGGAAATCGTTTCAGGATTAACGCGGATATAGTCTTTGGCCTTTCGCACATCCCCAATGTTCAGCGGTTTTCCGGTCCTGATGACGCGACCCGAGATTCCCCGGCCAATGGTGTGTGGGTGAATCTGGTCTGGATGTTTTACTCCGCGATAGGAAGAATGCGGGTAAAAATGTCTGCCATCCTCTGTCACTAACAGGAAGCCGCAACTGTCCGGGTAGAACGTATCGCCGATGATTTCAGTGGCGCGTTCGATCAATTCATCCTCATTCAAGGCGCGCGTCCCCTCGACGGCCAGCGCGTGGAGGACGGCAAGTTCCTTCACTTGTCGTTCCAGGGCGTCTTGGGCTTTTCGTCTCTCGGTGATGTCGCGCGCGATGGCAAAGACGACATCCTGTCCAAAGTATGCGCCTTTATATAGATGCACATCTTTCGGGAAGATTTCGCCGTTGCTTCTCTGCCCCCAAAACTCGAATTGCTGCGGCTCGCCCTGGAACGCCCTTTCCACCGCTTTCCGCACCGCTTCCAGATCGTTTCTGCCGGGCGCGCTCAGCTCTTCCGGGGTTTTTCCGAGGAAGAACTCGCGAGGATAACCGTACATTTTGACCGCGCCCAGGTTCACGTCCAGGAAGCGCCCGTCCCCATCCTGGATGTAGATGGCGTCCGTCACGTTATCGAACAGGCCGCGGTAGGCTTCGGCCACTTCGCCCAGGGCGTCCTGCGCTTCTTTTTTGCCGGTGATGTCGAGCAGGAATCCCTGCCAGAAGAGCGGTTTTCCCTCCTCGTCACGGATGAGGCGCGATTCCTCATGGATCCAAACCGCCCTCCCATCCCGCGTGACCATCCGATATTCCTCGCTGAAGGGTTCCCCGCTCTTGTCAGTGCGGGCATCTTTTTCCAACACTCGTTGCCGGTCCTCTGGATGGATGTGTTTTTCCCAGAATTTCGGATCGGCGACCCATTCGGCAGGCCGGGTGTCGAGAACGTTTTCCAGGCGCGGACTGATGTAGAGCGTCCGCTCGCTGTCGTCCGCCGCGTCCAGGTACACGATGGCGGGAATGTGTTCGACCAGGGCGCGGTAGCGCGTCTCCGTATCTCCCAGCGCGGCTCCCATGTTTTTTTGGGCGGAAATATCCCGAACGAAGCCCGCATAATACCTCACCCGGCCCGAAGCGTCGCGCACAGCGCGGGCGTCGCACGAGACCCAGACGATCGTACCGTCCTTGCGCCTGTTCCGGGCTTCGAAATTCTCCACGTAGCCCTGCGCTTTCAGCAGTTTCCTGAACTGCTGACGCTTCCCCGGATCGACGTAGATCTGGCGGGCAATATCGGCGATCGAGTTGATCATCTCGGATGGCGAGGCGTAGCCGTATATCCTCGCCATGGCCGCGTTGACGCGCAGATAGCGCCCTCCCGGTGTGGATTGAAAAACCCCTTGTGCCGTCGCATTGAATATGTGTTCGTAGAAGTCCTCAACGGGGCTCATAAAGTCATTATAGCCGGGAAGCAATTTCCCCAACCTTTTTGAGATGGTATTCTTATGAAACAAAAAAGCGCCTCGCGGCGCCAATCATAAATTATATTGAGGCGTCGACGGGATTCGAACCCGTGGTGAGGGTTTTGCAGACCCTTGCCTTACCACTTGGCCACGACGCCGGAAAAAATAGAGCGGGCGATGGGATTCGAACCCACGACCTTCTCCTTGGCAAGGAGACGCTGTACCACTCAGCTACGCCCGCGCTTTCGGCCTCACGTTCTGGCCGGGAGTGCCGAGACCCAGAATCGAACTGGGGACACCGCGATTTTCAGTCGCGTGCTCTACCAACTGAGCTATCTCGGCCAGTGTCGTTCGGTTGTTAAGCGTGCGGAATTTTACTAGCGGATGTATGGATTGTCAAGCAAGGTTTCCTGCGGGTATAATCCCGCCTCGTTTCACTCAACCTGAAACCTGACACTTGACGCCTGACACCCTAAACCTGACACTGGAGAACCTCATTGAGCCGCGTGATTAATCCCGATTCCGCCGGAAAAAACCGCACAAAATTGACCAAGGCCATCGTCCTCGCCATTCGCGAACTGGCGAAACAACCCGGACCGACAACGGCCGCGCGCGACCTGGCCGCGTTCATCGCCCTGGCGCTTTTCGCCATCGCCAAAGGGATAGACGACTCCGTGGCCGCGTGGGAAAAACGCGACTATTGGGTGAAGGCCGATAAATTCCGCATGGAGTGGATGTGGGCGGGTGTGATTGCCGGGAAAATGAAGTCCGCCGTCCTTGCGGAGGACTGGGGGGCGGTGGCGGCCCTCCTGCCGCAGATCGCGGGGAAACTGGGCAAAGTCCAGGTCTCGGAGAACCATCGCCTTGGCCGGCCGTGGGACGGCGCGTACAAAAAATTGAAGGGCTGAGCGGAGCGACCTGCGTTAGAATCAGCGCATGTCCCTTTCCCCCGATTTCATCCGCGAATTGAAAAAGCGCTTCCGGGGCGACGTCCGTTTGGACGCCGCCTCGCGCCTTCTCTATTCCACCGACGCGTCCATTTACCAGATCGAACCGCTGGGAGTCGCCATCCCCAAAACGCAGGAGGACTTGCACGCCGCGGTGGAACTGGCCGCCAAATACCGTGTCCCGATCCTGCCGCGCGGCGCAGGCACCTCGCTGGCGGGGCAGGCCATCGGCGAGGCGTTGATTTTGGATTGTTCTCGCTGGCTGGATTCCGTCGTTGAAATTGATCCCGAAGCGCGCGCCGCCATCGTCGAGCCGGGCGTCGTTCTCGCGGACCTGAACCGCGCCGCCGCGAAACACGGCCTGCAATTCGGCCCCGATCCCGCCTCGGCGGAACGCGCCACCATGGGAGGCGTGATCGGCAACAACGCCGCGGGCGCGCACTCCATTCTGTATGGCATGACGGCGGATCATTTGCTCGAAGCGGACGTGATTTTGAGCGATGGGAGTTTGGAGAGATGGGGAGAAAGCGGAAGGCAGAAGGCGGAAGGCGGAAGGCAGAAGAATGTGGAATTGGCGGCGGCGGGAATTCGCGAGAAATATGCCGATGCAATCAAGCGAGGTTTTCCCGACACCTGGCGCAATTCGGCGGGGTATCGGCTGAATTATCTGCTCCCGTTTTCCCATTCCAAGCCTTCCCAATGGCATGGCAATTATCCATCCATTCATCCTTCATCGTTCAGCCTTCATCCTTTGCTGGCAGGCTCCGAAGGCACATTAGCCATCATCCGCCGCGCAAAGGTGAATCTCGTCCCGAGGCCGAAGCATACGATTTTGGGCATTCTCGCCTACGACAGCATCCCCGCCGCGTGTGACGACGCGCCGCGTTTGCTGGAGCTCCATCCCAGCGCGGTGGAGTTGATTCCGCGGATGATTCTCCGCCTGGCGCGCGGCGTTCCCGCCTACGCGCGGCAGATGGCGTGGTTGGCGGGGGACCCTTCCGCATTGCTCGTCGTCGAATTCAGCGGTGAAAATCCCGGCGCCTTGCGCGCGAGCGTGGAGCGGATCGGCAATCCGCTGGCGATAGCCGAATCTCCCGAAGACCAGGCGCGCATCTGGAACGTCCGCAAGGTTGGGCTGGGGATTCTGGATTCGCGCCCGCAATCCGAGCGGCCGGCCGCGTTCATCGAGGATTGCGCCGTCCCCGTCGAGCGGCTGGGCGAGTTCGCGCGCGAGATCGAGCGAATTCTCGCCGCGCACGGCACGGAGGGGGGAATCTACGCGCACGCCTCGGCAGGTTGTTTGCACATCCGCCCGATTTTGAATTTGAAAACGGGCCGCGGCGTCCGTTCGATGCGCGAGATCGCCCGGCAAACGCTGGCGCTGACCCTGCGGCTCGGCGGCTCGATGACCAGCGAACACGGCGACGGGATCGCGCGCGGCGAATGGCTGGAGCGAACGTATGGCGGCGAAGCGACCGAAGCCATGCGCCTGTTGAAGCGCGCAGCCGACCCGCACAATATTCTGAACCCGGGAAAAATGTTCGACGCGCCGCCGATGGACACGCGCTTGCGTTACGGCGAATCGTATTCCTCGCAAGCGTGGACGCCCGCGTTGGACTTTGCGCGAAGCGGCGGTTTGGAAATTGCCATCGAGCAATGCAACGGCCAGGGCGTGTGTCGAAAGTCCACAGGGGTGATGTGTCCCTCGTATCAGGCCACGCGCGAGGAAAGCAATTCCACCCGCGGCCGCGCCAATCTCCTTCGTGCGCTTATCTCTTCTCCCGCCCCAATCGAAAATCGTAAATCGGAAATCGTAAATTCTCTTTATTCCGCCCTCGATCTTTGCCTCGCCTGTAAAGGCTGCAAGGCCGAGTGTCCCAGCGGCGTGGACATGGCGAAACTCAAGTTCGAGTTCATGCGCGAGTATTACAAAACCCATCGCAGGAAATTGCGCGATTATTTGTTTGGCTATTTTCACGTCACGGCGCGCTGGCTTTCCGTGTTCGCGCCGCTCACAAACTGGCTGACAGGCATTGCCGTATTCAGGCGTCTCGCGGCGCGCCTGTTGGGGATCGCGCTGCATCGCCCGTTTCCCAGGTTCACGTGGAAGCGGGCGGCAAGGCGGAATGTCATTCCGCCCCACGAAAAAATCGTTTTTCTTTCGGATGCCTTCTCGCGTTACATAGAGCCGCAGGTGGAGCAGGTCGCCTTCGACATTCTCGCCGCGTGCGGCTACGAGGTTCTGGTCCTGCCCGCCGTGGGGGCGGGGGCGGGGCTGGTCGGCAAATCGTTTGTGGAGTCTGCCCAACGTCACGCGGGAGGCGTGCTCGATGCGCTAAATCGCCTCGATCCCGAGGGCGTCCTGCCGATCGTGGGAGTGGAGCCGGCCGAAGTCTACTGCCTGAAGAACGACTACGCCGATTTGCTTCCCTCCCGCGCCGACGAGATCGCCTCGCGCGCCGCCCGCGCCTGGTTGCTGGACGAGTTCCTGCTGCGCTCGGAGCGCTTCGGCGAACTTTGCGCCGCCAGGGCAACGCAACACGGGCCTCTCACAACGCAACCCAGGATCCAATTCCAGCCCCACTGCCACCAACGCGCCGAACCGCCCGCCGCGGACGGACAACCCAGCGGCGCGGCCGCCACTGAGGCTCTTTTGCGCCTGCTCGGCCTGGAGGTGGAAATGATTGACGCCGGCTGCTGCGGCATGGCGGGGACGTTTGGCTACGAGGCCGAGCATTACGAACTGTCAATGCAAGTTGGGGAGTTGAAGTTGTTTCCGTTCCTGCGCCAATCGAAAATCGAAGATCCTAAATCGAGAACGGTTTGTTCGGGCGCGGCGTGTCGAATGCAGGTCGCGCAAGGCGCGGGGGTGGAGGCGCGGCATCCGTTGGAGGCGGCGGCGGAAAGGCTGATGTGTTCGCCGTGATCCGCGCGCACGGAACCGGCCTTATTTCGGTTCGCTCAACTGCCGCAGTTTCATGTGGATCTCGCGCCATTGGATCTTCGAGACGCCCAGTTTCTGGCGGATGCGGTCCACCTCCATGCCGCTTTTGTAATCGCGCAGGGCGCAGGTCCAGCGGCACATGTCGAAGGACAGGTGTTTTTCGAGCCCGACCTCCTCGCCGATGTCTTCGAGCAGGTATTCCAGCCGCCGCGGCGACCAGGGGAAGAGTTGATCGGTGGGGGCGTATTGGGCGAGGTATTCCTTGTAAGCCGCCACCCACTCCTCGGCCAGGAGCAGTTTGCGCTCCTTGTAGCGGTTGGACGGGCTGGCGTAGCGGATGAAGACCAGCGGCCCGCCCGGGCTGTCGAGGTCAATGTGATTCAGGTGAATGCCGAGACATTCGCTTTTCTTGATGCCGGTGTCCAGCAGGAGCGAGAGCAGCGCGTAGGGACGCGCGTCCGGCTTGGGTCCGCGGCGGTGGCGCTCCGCCGCCTCGAGCGCGGACTGGGTCTCGTCGTCCGTCAACACCTGCGGAAGCGGGCTGATGGCGGAGCGCTGCGCCACCTTTTCGGCAGGGTCGGTCATCAGCACGCCGTATTGGTGCATCCAGCGGAAGAGCGATTTGACCGAGGTGATGCGCCGCGCCAGCGTTTTGGGGCTGCAAGGGACGCCGCGTTCCTTCTCCATCCAGGCGAAGAAGCGGTTCAGATCGGCGGTGGTGATGGCGCCGATGGCGCGGTCGGGCGGCAAAAACCGGGAGAGCAGTCCCACATCCGAGAGAAAAGCCTTGACGGTGTTGGGCGAGCGCCCCTGATCGTAGAGGTAATGTTCCCAGGCCTTGATGGCCGGGGCGAGCGTAACCTGCGGGGTGAGATGGGCGGTATCGAAAGAGGGGGACATTCCGCCTCCTTTCATGACGGCGTGTAGTCTTTGCGTATAGTTTAGCGAAAAAGGAGGTGAATGTCAATGGCTGTTCCTCCGCGGGCGGTCAATTTGCCTTTTTGCATCAGAGTCCGTATAATGAAAATGAAACAATGAAACTGCCGCCCGGGCAGGAGGCGCGCGATGAACGAGAGACTTTACGGGATCGTTGCATGGGCATTTCAGGAACTCATCTGGGGAGGGGACCTGCTCGGCGCGGAAAACCTGCCGGAGCGCGGCCCGGCGGTCTTCGTCTCCAACCATCTCGGCGCGCTCGGACCGATCGCGGTGGGCGCCTCGATCCCGTTCCGCCTCCGCGCCTGGATCCACGCCGACATGCTCAATGCGCGCCTTGCGCCCGATTATCTGTGCCGCGATTTCGTCGAGCCTCAATTGCGCCTCACGCCCCCTTTTAGCAGGTGGCTGGCGCGCGCCATCTCGAAACTCCACGTTCCGCTCTTGCGCGCGGTCGGCTGCATCCCTGTTTACCATACTCCCAAGGGCCTGCTCGAAACCTTCCGCCTCAGCCTGGATCAACTCGAGCAGGGCAATTGCCTGCTCATCTTCCCCGAAAACCCCGACCTGCCTGTGGACCCGCGTTATCAGATGACGCCCTTCAAGAAGGGCTTTGCGCGTCTCGGCGAATTGTATTACCAGCGCACAAAACGGATCCTGCCGTTCCATCCGCTGGCGGTCTACCGTCCATCGTTGATGGTGCGGGCTGGCAGGCCCGTCCGTTATAATCCGCTCAACAACCCCGCCGGCGAGCGCGTGCGCATCGCCAACCTGTTGGAACAGGCCATTCAAGAGATGTACCGGCAGGCCTCGCAAGGCAAGATCGTTCAATTGCCAATTCCAAACTGACATGAAACCCTCCTCTCACTTTTGGGCGGGAGTTCGCGCGGAACTCCCGCTTCTCATTGGCGTCTTTCCCTTCGGCCTCATCTACGGCGCGCTGGCGCTCGACGCGGGCGTGCCCGTCGCCGCGGCGCAGGCCATGTCGTCCATCGTGTTCGCGGGGTCGTCGCAATTTGCCGCCACGCAACTCATCCGCGACCATGCGCCCGCTCTCGTCATCGTGCTGGTCATCGCGGTCGTCAACCTGCGCCACATGCTCTACAGCGCGTCGCTCGCGCCGCATCTCAAAGATCTTTCCCTGCGCTGGAAGATCCTGCTTTCCTACCTGATGACCGACGAGGCCTACGCGGTCGCCATCCTGAACTACGAGCGGATCGGCGGGACGACTGGCGCGCATTACTATTTCTTCGGCGCGGGACTGGCGCTCTGGTCCACCTGGCAGTCCGCTTCGGCCCTCGGACTTTGGCTGGGCGCGGCCCTCCCGGCCGACCTGCCCCTCGATTTTGCCCTGCCACTTACGTTCATCGCGATGGTCGTCCCCGCGCTGAAGAACCGCCCGTCCACCGCGGCCGCGCTCTCCGCAGGAGCGGTCGCCTTGCTTGCATACTCCCTGCCCTACAAACTCGGCCTCGTCCTCGCCGCGTTGACGGGGATTGTGGTGGGGACGGTTTTGGAAACGCCGGTAGCGCGAATCGCCAATTTGCGCTGCAAACAGGAGAAGAAATGACCATCTGGCTCATCATGATCGCCGGCGGACTTATCACCTTCGGGATGCGCTTCTGCTTCGTCTGGCTGCTCGGCCGCTTCGAGGCCCCAGAGACGATGCGCCGTGCCCTGCATTACGTCCCGCCTGCGGTGTTGTCTGCAATCGTCTTCCCCGAATTATTCCTCCCAACTGGACAACTTGATCTCAGCCTCGATAACGCGCGCCTGCTGGCTGGCCTCGTCGCCATTGCCGCCGCCGCATGGACGAAGAACAGCCTGTTGACCATCCTTGTTGGAATGGCCGCATTGCTGGGTTTTCAGGCATTGGTTCCGTGACTTGTTGACAAATCCATTTCGGCGTAGTAATATTTGCCCGCTCCACCCACGCCGAGGTAGCTCAGTGGTAGAGCAGGGGACTCATAAGCCCTTGGTCGCGAGTTCAAATCTCGCCCTCGGCACACTGTTTCCTAGTGAAACGCTCTTCTTGAACATGGTGGTCTCTGGACGAAGGAGATCACCATGTATGGTTTTAAAAACGCAGGACCAGGGGCTTACCGCACTTTCACAGCAGGATTACCTGCCCCTTTTGGTCGCGTCCTTTCTAATTTCCCCCCGCTCCCAGGGATTCTTCCCCCTTCCAAACGCCTAACCTTACGCTGCTGTCGCACTGCACGCCTATTCCAGGAAGCGGCCGCTCAGGGCACAATTGCCCTATGCCAATCGCGCCGCCTTGTACGACATGGATCTGTCGGTCGTAAGCATGATGCAGACAAATAGGACATTTGCCCTAATTCATTTATCCGTGGACGGCCTCCTTCGCGCGGACGGGACATTCACCGAAGACATTCGAAGTCTTCGCGATTAGGTTCCTCCTCGTGTAGACGCGTTATAATTGGCGCATGACCAAGTTCGGTAAGACTCTCGAAAAAATCTTGCGCGGAGTTTCCGACGCAAACATTGACTTCGACGACTTGCGTCAACTACTGGATGGGCCTGGTTTTCAGGAAAGAATCCGCGGCAGTCATCACATCTACACAAAAGACGGCATGATCGAAATCGTCAACCTACAACCGAAAGGCTCGAAGGTCAAACCGTATCAGGTAAAACAGGTTCGGACATTGATTTTGAAATACAAACTGGCAGGTGAAAATGATAAGTATGAAGTAATCCTCTACTGGAGCGCAGAAGACGAGGCGTTCATCGCCGAAGTCCCCGAACTGTCTGGCTGCATGGCGGACGGCGCGACCTATCACGAAGCGCTCGTCAACGTGGAGCAAATCGCGCAAGAGTGGATCGAAACCGCCCGCGAATTGGGCAGGGAAATCCCTGTGCCGAAAGGCAAGTTGGTGTATGCCTGAACAGAGACTAAACCCCGATATTCAAAGTCGGGGTTTTTGTTTTCATAACGCGCCCCGAATCCGTTTATCTGTTTGAAATCCGCTGGTCACTCCTCCGTAACCAATGATCCGAAGCCGCGCGGGGACAGTAGACATGTACGCAAGAGAACAAGGTTATAATTTCGGCAGGAGACACGCCATGCCCAAAAGCCCACTCGCAGAAGTCTTTGGTTTTCCTGTTGACGCTATGTCAAGCGAAGCGATTAACCATCGGCGTGGCCGCTTGTGTCCATTTCACAATTCATCGGGAATCAATTGCACGAAAAGCAGCGCCACAGAACCGATTGGCGTTTGCACGATTTTTGACGGAAAGAAAATCGTTTCAACCTGCCCCATTCGTTTCAGGGAAGATTTCCAAATTGTGGCTGACGCGGCAGATTTCTTCTTTGCGGGAAGCAATTACGTTGCTGTAACCGAAGCGCGTCTCAAAGACTTGAATGGAAAGTCCGCTGGAAACATTGACATTGTCATCGCCGCCATTGGCGGTAAAGGCGAAATCGTGGATTTTGGCGCGGTGGAAGTCCAGGCGGTTTACATTTCAGGCAATGTGCGGAACGTTTTTGAAAAATACATGGAAAACCCAAAGAAAAATCATGCCATGGAATGGCCTGCCAAAAATTACCCAAGTCCCGATTATCTTTCCTCGTCACGCAAAAGACTTGCGCCGCAGTTGATTTACAAAGGCGGCATCTTGCATAAGTGGGGAAGGAAAATGGCTGTCGTAGTTGACGAAAATTTCTTCGCGCAACTTCCCGAACTGGAAGAAGTTGACAAAGAGTCCGCTGACATTGCATGGATGGTTTACGGATTTCAGAAAAAGGGGGATCGTTATTCCTTGCGAAGGAAAGGGCTACGATACACGCGGTTTGAAAATGCGTTGGCAACCATCACCACACCTCAAGTTGGAAACGTAAACGATTTCGTTGAGTATTTGGAGGAAAGAATCGCCAAAGGCAAAACGATGGGCGTTCCAGCGCCGTCTGGAATTTCGCCAGATGTTGAGCCATTGCCTGATTCTTTTGGTAAATGAAACACGCTATGGAACAAATCGGTTTTTGGGAAGTTCAAGTTTCGCCGAAGGTGGTAAATGTTGCGAGCGTGCCTCATCGCAGCCCTTTTCGCTACCCTGGCGGAAAGACGTGGTTTGTTCCCAAAGTCAGACAGTGGCTGAGAAGTCTGCCTGTCCAACCAAAGGCATTGATTGAGCCGTTCGCGGGGGGAGCGATCATCGGATTAACAGTCGCATTTGAAAAACTCGCTGGCTCTGTCGTTCTGGTGGAAAAGGACGAACAAGTCGCGGCTGTCTGGCAAACAATTATCAACTCTGACGACGGCGCAGAATGGCTGGCGGAAAAGATCGTCAATTTCAAGCCGACGCCAGAATCGGTTAGAACTTTATTGTCGTCAGAAACAAGCTCGTTGCGGGATTTGGCATTTAAAACAATCATTCAAAACCGCGTCAGTCACGGCGGAATTCTTGCCGAAGGCGCGGGCTTGGTGAAAAACGGGGAAAAGGGAAAAGGCATTTTGTCACGCTGGTATCCTGCGACACTCAAACGAAGAATCCTTGACATTGCTTCTGTCAAACACAGCCTGAAATTCATCAATGGAGATGGATTTCAAATAATAAAAAAGTTCTCGGATTCGACCGAAGTTGTTTTCTTCGTTGACCCTCCCTATACCGCCTCGAAGAAGAAAGCGGGCTCGCGGCTTTATAAATACCATCAGGTTGACCACGAAGAGTTGTTTAAACTGATGTCAGAAGTAAAGGGCGATTTCCTGATGACCTATGATGACGCCGAAGAAGTGCGAGACTTGGCGAAGAAACACAACTTTGAAACTCACCTTGTTGCGATGACCAACACCCACAATGCCACAATGACCGAGCTGGTGATTGGACGGGATTTGGGGTGGGTTAAGTAAAACGCCTCGCGGGGAGGGTAGACAGGTGGAGATGTGCAGGCAAGGTTGCGGGTACGCTCAAACGATGACCAACGGATTGCTTCGCAAAACGGATAAACGGATAACGCGCCCCGAATCCGCTAATCCGCTTCCCATCCGCTGGTCACTCCTCCGTAACCAAAGCCATCCGAAGCCGCGCGGAGATGTGGACAGGTATATACGCGCACAGGTAGAGTCGCGTTTTTGATGTAAAATCAAGGCGAGGCAAAGATGAACTATCAGTTTGCGTGGGATCCAGAAAAGGCGAAAAGCAACCTGAAAAAACATCAGGTCAGTTTTGAAGAGGCAAGCACAGTTTTCGATGATCCTCAGTACATCACGTTTTTGGACGAAGAACACTCGGCAGACGAAGAAAGATACATCACAATTGGCCTGTCCAATAAAAGCAGACTGTTGATGGTGGCGCACACCGAGCGCGAAGATCGAATCCGAATTATCAGCACCAGAAAGGCGACAAAAAATGAAGAAACCTATTACCAGGAAGCAGGATGACTACGAACTGAGAGACGAATACGATCTCTCGAAATTGCCCGTTATGCCAAAAGGCCGTTTTGACCCGAAACGCAGGCTCGGAACGAACATTGTGGTTCTTGAGCCCGACGTGGCAAAGGCATTCCCGAATGACGAAGCGGTCAATGAAGCCTTGCGGTTGATTCTAAAGGCAACCAGAATTCCGAAGGAAATGGCAACTGCGCGCTAAAGTGATCCCTACCCCTCAACCCCCGACAACGTCAGGGGTTTTTGTTTGAGTTAGCCAACCGTCCACGAATGAAAAACCACGAATAAACGAACGCACACCGTTCAAATTCGTTTATTCGTGGAAAAAATTCGTGGACGGTCTCCTCCGCAACCAAAGCCATCCGAAGTCGCACAGATTTCGGATGGCTTGTTATTGCTGAGACCCTCGCACAGAATTTAGTGAGATTATTTCTTGAGATATTTTTGTAACAAGGTAATTCCAGGTATAAACAATATCCAAGGCAAGCAAGAAAGTATCCCTGCGGTATCATCACTAACTTCAGGTTGAAAGACGACAAGAAAAACGCAAAGAAAAATTGCCGAGATTACAAGTATCAGCCCCAATTGCTTGTCGCTGATATTCGGCAATGGAATTGGCTTAGGGAGTGGAAACCTGGACAGGAATAGATCAAATGAATTTATTAATATCTTGACATTAATTATTATGATAGCCCCAAGCGCAATGATTGAAGTGAATAATACAGGAATCAGAACCAATCCTTCCGTTGTAGAAGGAGCATTGCTTATAAACGAGAACAAAGCAAATACCAGTGTGGGCGGATTCAACTCGTAAGTGCAACGGAAGCGGTTGAAGGAGAGGCAAGCTGAGGTAGGATAGGCTCCCAGACCGCCAAGTCAAAGGAGCACTTATG
>DAOUMJ010000275.1:0-6195 GCA_034411715.1 Anaerolineales bacterium
GCCAGCCACCAGCCGGAGGATTTTCGGGCAGCCATTTGGTAGATGGCGATGAAAAGCAGGATGAAGCAAATCCACTGGATGGGCTGGGACCAGGCAAGCACCCATGTGCCCAATCCGTCGTACAGGGGCTTTTCGGGGCGTGTCAGCAGGGTGCGCAGGTTGCCGGTTCCCACGATGAACGCGTGCGTGGTCAGCATCCCTGCAAATGTCAGCGCCAGGAACTGCCCCCATTTCAGCCATTTGTCCACGTTGCGCATCAGGATCAGCGACCAGAAGAAGATCAAGCCCACCACCGAGACCGCCATCGGAATGGGGAACCCATCCACAAACGAAACATAGGGCATGAACATGAACATCCCGCCGGCGGAGGGGAATGCCGAGGCGAGGAGCAGGACGGGGAAGGTCCACTCCTCTCCACGGTGGAGAGGAAGCGCAAGCAGGATCAGGGCGATGCCGCCGATGAAGATGAGTCCGCGATAGAGGGGGAAGGCGTAGGAAAAGATCAGAATTCCGCTGGCATAGGCGGGCTTTTCCGCGGAAACGACTTGCAGCGCCGAAACGACCCGCTCCACCGAGGTCTGGATCAGAAAGGGCGCGACCGCCGCCATGAACAAGCCGACGATGACCGCCAGCGCGGCAAGGATCGAACGATTGGTTTGGGAAATGTCTTTCATAACATTCTCCTTGTGGATGATTCGGTTCAAGTACAGCAACTTGTCAAAGATGTAGGGCAAGATGCCATCTTGCCGGATGCAATTTGGCAAATTGCCCTACATTCTCATCTTGTGGCGGCGTTAGTCTCCGTTCTCGTAAACGGTCACGGTGAAGAAACCGTCCATATCGGCGTTGTCCAGGACGAACCTCGCCCTGTCGTTCCAGTATTTCTGGTAATCAGCCGCCTCTTCCGCGGTGGCTGTGCCAGCCGCCAATTTCTTGCCCATTTCTGTGCGGCCGGGGGTTGGGATCGGCAGGATGATCACCAGGTTGAACTTGACGCCCACTTTCTTGCCGGTATCCAGGCGGGTAAAGATCCATTCCCGCATCGGGGGCAGTTGGCCGGTCGGCTCATCCTTGTAGACCATCTTGTTCTGCCGCACGAAGAGATTGTTCACCTGCCCGAACTCCGAGCCGATGAAACCGGTATGAGGCGACGCGCCGGTAACGAAGGTGATGATCTCGCCAAACACGCCGACGAACCACTCGTCTTCCGCGCCGGGGGCTTCCACGGCGATCTGTCCGCGCACCGGGATTTCCCCGTCGGGATATAGCACTTCAAGCGCCTTCTTGGTGATGATCCATGCGCCTGTCGTCGCGCCGCAGGAATGTCCAGCCAGTTTGACGGCTTCCTCGTAATAGTAGGGGACGGGTCCCGCTGTCTGTCCGAAGATGCCGAAATACGGTTCCGTCATCATGATCGGCGGCACTTCGGTGATGTACGCCTGGTCCCAGGCAAACTCTTCCACCGATGCAGGCGCGGACTTTTCGATGCTCGCGTCAGGCGCAGCGGTGGGTTCCTGATAGACTTTGACGTTGAAGAAACCCTCCAGGGTATCCGCGTTTTCGAAGACGAACTGCGCCCTGGCGTTCCAGTATTCGTAGTAATCAGCCGCCTCTTCCGCGGTGGCTGTGCCAGCCGCCATCTTCTTGCCCATTTCCTGGCGCTCGGGGGTCGCCACCGGGGTGATGACTGCCAGGTTGAAATTCACGCCCACTTTCGCGCCGGTATCCAGGCGGGTAAAGATCCACTCCATCTGCGGGGGAGGCGTCCCGGTGGGTTCGTCGGTGTAAACCATTTTGTTCTGGCGGACGAATAGATCGTTGGTCTGCCCGAACTCCGCGCCGATGAAACCCGTTTTCGGGGATGCGCCGGTGACGAAGGTGATCACCTCGCCGAACACGCCCACGAACCATTCGTCTTCAGCGCCGGGGGTTTCCACCGCGATCTGTCCGCGCACCGGGATCTCTCCATCGGGATACAACGCTTCGAGTGCCTTGCGGACAATCGTCCATGCGCCTGCGGTCGCGCCGCAGGAATGTCCCGCCAGTTTGACGGCATTTTCATACGTGTAGGGGACCGCCACCTGCGACTGTCCGAAGATCTGGAAATACGGATCAATCATCATGATGGGCGGAACCTGCGTGATGTAATCCTGAGTCCACAGACCGGGCTCCTCAACGGGCGGCGCTTCCTCCTGGACCTCGGTCGGTTCCGCCGCCGGGACATCGGTGGCGGGCGCGGGCGGCGGGCTGGCTGGCGTGGACGCCGGCGCGCACGCCCCCAGGATCATCGCGGCGGCGATCAATACCGCGGGGACGGGGAAAAAGCGTTTCATCTTTTTCTCCTTCTGAAAGAGTGTTTGGGATGCCCGATTTGGGCATCGGACGCGTTCGTCAAGTGATAATTATCACAAACGGAGGCGGAAAGTCTTTGCCTTAAAGCAAACCCGGGACCGAACTTCCTCGATCCCGGGCGGCAAAGGAGAATGTTCCGCGCTTATTGACTTGGGAACAGGCGGGTCTTGAAGGCCGGGATCAAAAGGGAAATTACCAAAAGCAGGCCGAGGGTTCCTCCGACGAAGAAATCGGATGTTTCCAGCCGGATGAAATGGGTGGGGTAGTCTGCCACGACAGCGGCAATGCCCGCGATCAGGCCCAGGTACCAGCCGGACCTCCTCTGGCTGGCAACGAGGGGGATGGCGATGATGCACAGGATCATCACGATGAAATTGACCGGCCCCTCGAAACCAAAGATGGTGATCTTGGGATCGGTGAAGAGCGGTTTCTCCGGGCGGGTGAAGAGGGACCGCAGGCTGTGGATGACCAGGATGCTTGCGTGGCCGGGCAACATGCCCAGGAGTGTGAGGACAATGAAACGCGCCAACTTATCCATTCCACTGCCTCGCTTGAGAAATATGAACGCGAGATACACGGCCAGTCCCGTCAGGAGAACCAGCACGGTAATAGGCGGCTTCCCGAGTTCAGCCAGGTAAGGCAGCACAAACAAGACCGAGAACATGGTGGGCAGGGAAATGCAGGCAAGCGCGGCCGGCCATGCCCATTCCTCGCCCTTCCAGAGGGGGTAGGCGATTACGATCAGGGCGATCCCCGCCACTGCGCCGATGGCGCGGAAGAGGAAGACAAAAATGGGAAGCAGGATCGAGGCCACCACAAAACCCGGTTCGGCCGCCTGGTGTTGGACGATGAAATCAAGCGTCTCGTCCAACATGCGCTGGATCAGGAACGGCGCGCAGAAGGCGACGAACAGGCCGAACAGAACGGCCAGAACAGCCAGGGTCGTGCGACCGTTCGGAGAGAAGTGATTCTCGTTCATAGCGTTTCTCCTTTCGGGTAGAACATGTTATGATTGATTTGTACTTTTTATAACAAATAAACGCGCCGCAGTCATTTCCAAAAGGAAACTTCTTGATCGAGGTTTTGGATGAAAAATGACCTTGTTCGACTTCTGGCAGCCAGCCGCGTGTTCAAATCGCTGGACGCAACCTCGCGGGAGCAGTTGGCCTCGGCTGCGCTGTCGAGGAAACTTGCCGCAGATGAATATCTGGCCCATTATGGGGACGTATGGCCTTTTGTCTTTCTGGTCGAAAAGGGACTCATCCGGGTGGTGAAAATTTCAGCGGAGGGGAGGATGCTGGGCGCGCTGCGGCTGGAATCCGGCGGAGACTTCTGGAGCCCCTCCATTTTCGATCTAGGTCCGTTACCCGCATCGTTGATCGTGGATGAACCGACCCGCATTTTTCTCTGGAGTCGGGAGCGGATTCTGCCCCTTGTTCAAAAGAATCCGGATGCCCTGTGGGAGATTTGTCTCCTGCTGATGGAACGGATTCGCCAGGCGAGCCGGCTCGTGGAGGAGTTGTCCTTTCACCCCCTCCGCAAACGGCTGGCGCGCTATCTTCTCAGTCAATTCGATCTGGCCGCGTCCAAAATTGCCGGCCGCGTCAGCCTCGAAGAGATGGGAACCCTGCTTGGGACGACCCCCGTGATGGTTTGCAAGATTCTGTCCTCTTTTGCCGACACCGGGCTGATTCGGATTTCCCGCACCGACCTGGAATTGTTCGACCGGGAGGCGCTGGAAAAGATCGCGGGAGAGAGCGAAAGATGACAGAACTTTCAGGTTGACTATCGCGATGACTTGGAAGCGATGATGGATTGTAATGGATGCGTTGCGACCCCTGCGCAACGCAAATCCGAGGCCGGAAGCCCCGGCCTCGGATTGCAAAGGAGAATGCAGTTATGTACGAGGTTGATTTGCTATGCAGCCGGCTCGTCGAACAACCGCTGCTTGATGGCCGGGATCAGCATGAGAACGACGACGATCAACCCCAGGCTGCCGCCCAGAATGTAGTCGCTGGTCGTGCCGCGCACCAGGTGGATCCAGTAGTTGGTGAACATGGTGATCAGGCCGCCGATCAGCGCCAGATACCAGCCGGCCTTTTTACGTATGCCCAGGAAATAGATCGCCAGGATCAGGGCAATAGTGCCCCACCACATGGTCTGCGGGCCGAGCCATAGCACCCACGTTCCTTCGGGCCAGGCGGGCCGAGCCGGGTGCATCCACTGGACGCGTAAGGCAGCGTGGGCGTTGGAGAAACTGTGCGCGGCCTGGACGCCGAGGAACAGGAAGACGAAGAAGTTGACCGCTTTCTGCATGGCATCGGATTTCTCCGCCAGCAGGATCGTGAAATAAGGGATCAGTCCCAGCAGCGCGATGATCATCGTATAGACGACGTTCGTCCCGAAGCCGGTGAAGTTGATTGACGGTACCATCATGTAGGCGCCGCCCATGGCTGGGAACGCGAAGCATAGCAATGCCACACCGCGCGCCCATTTTTCACCCCGGTAATACGCGCGGGCAATGACCAGTACCACCATCGCTGCGGCCACGCCCAGTCCCATCCAGATCGGGAAGAACAGGCTGACCAGGTAGGGCGCGTCCTCGATCAATTTCGCCTGGAGTTGTGCTGCCGGGTCTTCCGAGGCGATCCCTTTTTCGTATCGCGCCTGCTGTACGGCGATGACCTGGGGCAGGACCTGCTTGACGAGCAGCGGCTCGACGATGAGGATTGCGAGGGCCGCGACGACCATCACAACGGTGATGATCAAACGGGTGCGTGCAGATGTTTCGGATGACATACCTTCCTCCTGGAGGTTATACTTCCATGGCGTATATTCTTACAGCCCTGGAGTGTGATAAATTTCACGTTCTTTATACTCTGGCGCCTTCGGATTCACCTTGACTTTTGTCAAGAATTTGTGACGGTTTTCCCGAACGGTGAAAGGAATGAAGCCATGCGCGACTTGATGACTTTGCTCGAGAATGCCGAAGTGTTGGGGAAATTCACATCCCGCCAGATGGACCAACTGACTTCCCTTGCCATTCGAAGGACCCTGAAACGCGATGAGACGCTATTCTGGCAGGGCGATTACTGGACGAACGTCCTGTTCATCCTGTCGGGCAGGTTACGATCCGTCCTCTATGGACCGGGTGGGCGGAGTTATGTGGTATCCACCTGGGAGGAGGGCGAGGAATTTTGGGCGCATACGCTTTTCGACGGCGAACCCATGCCGTCCACCATGGAGGCGGTTCAGGAAAGTATTGTTTATCAATGGAACGGCGAGGAGGTTCTTCATGTCCTGTTCGAGAATTCCGATGCCATTCGCGCCCTGTTGCGCCGCAAGATAAAACTGATCCGCAAACGGCGCGAGACGATCTACGATCTCGCCTTCCAGCCCGTAACAGGGCGCCTGGCGAAATTGCTGCTGGAACAGGTGCCCGCTTCGGAAAGCTCCGCGCAGCGCGACCTGACGCTCGACCAGATCGCCGCCATGGTGGCTTCCTCTCCCGAAGTGGTTTGCCGCACCCTTTATCAACTTCAGCGAGACGGCCTGCTCCAGGTGACGCGCGCCAGCATCACCCTGCGCGACCGCGCCTCGCTGGAACGGTTGGTTGGGGTGGAGTAAAATCATCTCTGTGAAAACGGAAATCTCCAAAGGAGGAAGGAAGCGCCCATGAACCTTTCCGCTTTCCTCGTACAAAATCCCGTCTTTGCCGCGTTCTCCGCCCCCGATCTGCAGGAGGCGGCGCGGCTGGCTTCCACCCGTTCCTACCTGAAAGGCGAAAAGGTCGTCCTGTATGGGGACGTGTGGTCCTATCTCTTTTTGGTGAAAAGCGGGGAG
>DAOUMJ010000276.1:0-48212 GCA_034411715.1 Anaerolineales bacterium
CCTCGTCCGCTTCCTGGATAACCGCTTCCTGAGTTACCTCGGCAGGATCTCCTACGGGCTGTACGTGTATCATTTTGCCATCGTCTGGTTCGTGCGGCGCATCCGCGATATCGGCGTTCACGAACTTGCGGCCAAGCCGCTCACGCTGGTCATTTCGGCGATTATCCTTTACATCGTCGCATCGCTCAGTTACAAATATCTCGAAAAACCCATCCTGGATTTGAAAGAACGCTACTTCCCCTTGCGAAAAGAGGGCGACCTGAGGTAACGCGAGGAGGGCGAAAAACCATCTGCCCTGTTTACCGCTACCAAAATTCCCAGCCGTGAAAGGCTGGGAATTATGCGGGTGAAAATTTGGACTAGTACTCGCGACGGCGTCCGCCTCCGCGGTTTCCATAGCCGCCGCGGTTGCCGAACGAACGGCCGCCCCCCTCTTCGCGCGGACGGGCGATATTGACGCGCAGGTCGCGTCCGCCCAGGATATGACCGGTGAACATGCTGATGGCCTTCTGCGCCTCGTCCGCCGTGCTCATTTCGACGAAGGCAAAGCCCTTGGAACGGCCGGTCTCGCGATCCTTGATGATCGCCACGGAAGTCACCGTGCCTGCCTGCCCGAACAACGCGCTCAACTCTTCCTCGCTGGCCGAGTAGGGCAGGTTTCCAACATACAACTTCGATTCCATATTCTCCTCATTGGCCTGTTACAGGCCGCGAAAATGCAGGCGTTCGATGACCTCGTGCGAGAATCAGCCAAACCCCTGTTGACGATACGTGAAGTATAACACGCGGAAACTGAAATGGATTCCCGATTTTGCCCCTGGATATGGTCGGCAGTGTGTGCCGTGCCGGGTTTTTGCCGCAGAGCGCGCGGAGAGCGCAGGGATTTTCCCTTGTCTTTCTCCACGAACTTCGCCGTCTCTGCGGTTTATTTTCAGGCGCTCTCCTATTTTTCCGCCTCTACAGGGTTGCTCAACAGTCCCAGGCCGTCAATCTCCACCTCCACAATGTCTCCGGGCTGCAGCGGACTCACTCCGGCCGGCGTGCCGGTAAAGACGAGATCGCCGGGTTCCAGCGTCATCACGGAGGAGATGTAGGCCACAAGCACGCCGATGTTGAAGACCATGTCGCGCGTGGAAGCCAGTTGGCGCATCTGTCCGTTGACGCGGCAGGTGATGAGCGCGTCGGCGGGGTCGAAGTCGGTGTCTATCCATGGGCCGAAGGGACAGAACGTGTCGAAGCCCTTGGCGCGCGTCCACTGGCCGTCGGTCTGTTGCAGGTCGCGGGCGGTGACGTCGTTGCCGATGGTGTAGCCCAGGATGAAGTCCCGCGCCGACTCGGCGGTGACGTTGCGTCCGCGCCTGCCGACGACGATCACCAGTTCCGCTTCGTGCTCCACCTGCGCGGACTGCGGCGGAAGGAGGATCGCCTCGCCCGGCGCGATGACCGACGAGGGCGGCTTGAGGAAGATCAGCGGGATTTTGGGAACCTCCGCCCCGTGTTCCCTGGCGTGTTCCACGTAATTGCGCCCCACGCACACGATCTTGCTCGGCGTGGACGGCGCCAGCAGGCGCGTGTCCTTGAGCGGGATTTCGGCTTTCAGGCGTTTGTACGCGCCGAACAGGTCGCCCTCCAGCCTGCCGACCTTGTCTCCGTGCAGCCAGCCGTATTGAGGATCTTCGTCCCCGGTTTGAAAACGAACGAATCGCATGGCGTCTCCGTTGAGTATTGCAGATTGAAAGTTTCATCGCAAGTGTACTCCGCAACCTTCAACTTTTCAACCTGCAACGGTATAATCCAGGCCGTCGGGCGCATAGCTCAGTTGGTTAGAGCGTCTCGCTTACACCGAGAAGGTCAGGGGTTCGAGTCCCTTTGCGCCCACACAATCCCCGCGTGATGCGGGGATTTTTTACACCGTTTGTTTTGTACCTGGCCATCGCTTGGGCGAATGTCATCCAGATGGGCGCGAATTGTTTTGTCCATTCGTTTACCTGCCTTCTTCGTCTGACGGAATGACAATCCATTAAATCCTTTTCTTTCCAGGCGCCCTCAGCTCACCGCCTTGTTCACGAGCGCGCTGATCCTTGACTCTTCGGCGGCGGTCAACTTTACCAAAGCGAAACCAGTCGCCCACATGTTACCTTCGTCGAGATTCGCATCATGCTGGAAGCCGAATGTGGCATACCTCGTGTTGAACTTGCTCGCCGCCTGGAAAAAGCAAACAACCTTGCCTTCCTTGTTGGCGTACGCGGGCATCCCGTACCATGTCTTCGGCATGAGGGCTGGCGCGCTGGCGGTGATGATCGCATGGAGTCGTTTCGCCATGGAGCGATCGGGTTCTTTCATCGCCGCGATTGCCGCAAGCACGGCCTTTTCCCCAGCCGCCCTGTCCTTGTTCGCGCGCGCTTCCGCCTTCAACTCTTTGGCGCGCTCCCTCATCGCGGCTTTTTCCTCTGCCGTGAATCCCGTGGACTTCTGCGTGTCCTTCTTTGGGCTCATAGAAATCTCCTTATAGTGACCTGGGTAAGAAGTTCCTCTTGCATCAAGAGGCATTTAGTTATATAATAAAGATACTTGAAAATAAAGATAATGTCAAGGGTATCTCTATGACGCAATCCACAAAAGCAGACTTGAAGAAACGGGCTTTGGCGGCAGTGAGGGATTATGGCATTCATTTGACGCTGTTCCGAAACACGGTTAGCGAATGGGCGGGCGTCAACGTAACCGATATGGAATGTCTTCGGCTTCTATTCCTCAGAGGCGTTGCCACACCTACTGAACTTGCCAGACACACGGGTCTCACTTCCGGCGCGACGACCGCCATGCTCGACCGGCTCGAAAAAGCAGGCTTGATCGAGCGGCGACCGAATCCCGATGATCGCCGCGGGACTCTGATCGTTCCCGCGAAAGCAGCTACTGACATAGCCGCGTCATGGTTTGAATCGGCGAGAAAGGCGCAAGACGAATTGATCTCAAGTTATTCGGAAGAAGAACTTGAGATCATTTCCGATGTCTTTGAACGATTTACAAAGTTATGGGAACAGGAGCGCGAGAAGGTACGAAGAGATCGGTAGGGGCGGATCGCGCTGCATCAGTGGCCGTCGTACGCCTTTTGCAGATCGGCGACAACGATCTTGCGCATCTTGAGCATGGCGTTTATTACTCGCTTTACCTTGACAGGATCAGGGTCACCCATCAGCTCGCCCAATTGCTTTGGGATGATCTGCCAGGACAAGCCGTACTTGTCTTTGAGCCAGCCGCATTGTTCGGCTTCGGGAACGGCGGATAATTTGTTCCAGAAGTAATCCACCTCTTTCTGGTCTTCACATTCAACGTAGAACGAAGTTGCTTCGGTGAATTTGAAGATTGGGCCGCCGTCGAGCGCCATGAAGCGCTGACCCGCCAACTCGAAAATACCAGTGATGACCTTGCCTTCCATGGCTTCCGCGCCGGGCGCTTCCATGCCTTTTTCGTAGCGGGTGATGTCAACGATCCTGGATTCCTGCTTCTTGTGAGGCGCGCCGTTGAACGTGTCAATGTAATAGTTCATCGCCTCCTCGCATTGCGTGTCGAACCATAGGAACGGGATGATTTTTTTCATTTGGATCCTTTTTCCTGAACTAACCGATAAACTGACGATCCGGTGCAGATATGCCTGCCGCAAATTTACCACAATCTTCTTTTCCCCGGATACGCTCTTCGTACTATGAATGAATCCAGATGAACACAGGTGTTTATCGCTGCCATTATTCAGCCGATAAAGCGCCGATATTCCGCCGATGTCGTGTCATGTTTCCAGTAAAAAGCCCTCGCCAGAGATGGCGAGGGCCTTCCGCTTACCAATCACTGCTCAATGAACACTGGCAACTGAACACTAGCCTCCTCCTGCTTCTTGAACTGACTCATATACAAGTCATAGTAGAAGCCGCGTTGACTGAACAGTTCCTCGTGACGGCCGCGCTCGATGATCTGGCCGTCTTTGAGGACGAGGATCATATCCGCGTTGCGGATGGTGGAGAGGCGATGCGCGATGACGAAGGAGGTGCGTCCCTCGAGGAGTTGATCGAACGCTTTTTGGATGAGGCGCTCGGTGCGCGTGTCAACCGAGGAGGTGGCCTCGTCGAGGATGAGGATGCGCGGGTCGGCCAGGGCGGCGCGGGCGATGGAGAGCAGTTGCCGCTGTCCCTGAGAAAGACCCGAGCCGCGTTCGCCGAGGACGGTCTGATATTTTTCGGGGAGTCGCTCGATGAACGAGTCGGCGTTGGCGAGTCGAATCGCGGCCATCACTTCTTCGTCGGTCGCGGTCGGCTTCCCGAAGCGGACGTTTTCCATCACGCTCTGGCTGAAGAGGAAGGTGTCTTGAAGCACGATGCCAATTTGACTGCGAATCGATTCGGCGGTCACGTCGCGCACGTCAATCCCATCAATTTTGACCGAGCCGTGAGTCACATCGTAGAAGCGTGGGAGCAGGTTGATGATGGTGGTCTTGCCCGCGCCGGTGGGTCCGACGATGGCGACGGTTTGGCCGGGCTCGGCGGTGAACGAGACCTTGTTCAAAACTGGCACGCCGTCTTCGTATTCGTGCGAGACTTCGTTGAACTCGATGTGGCCGCGAATCTGCGGCATTTCCTTCGCGGCGGATTTGTCGGTGACGGCGGGTTGTTCGTCGAGGATGTTGAAGATGCGTTCGCCGCCCGCGATGGCGTTCTGGATGTTCGTCCACAAGACGGCGATCTGCTGGATAGGTTGATTGAAGCGTTGAACGTAGGCGAGGAAGGTCACAACGAGACCGAGAGTCACAACAGTTCCGAAAAGTTCCTGGCCTTTGAGCAGGTACCATCCGCCCACGCCCGTGACGATGGCGAGGCCGACGTAGGAAAACGCTTCGAGCGTGGGCGCCAGCGCGGAGGTGTACGCGACGGCGCGCACGTTTGCATCGCGGTTCGCGGCATTGACTTCCCTGAACTGCTCGATGTTCTCGTCGGCGCGGTTGAAGGCTTGCACTTCGCGCACCGCCGCGATGGATTCCTGCAACTCGGCGTTGACGTCGCCGATCTTTTCGCGGCTCTTGCGGAACGCCTTGCGCGCCTGATTGGAGAAATACAACGTGGCGATGAACATCAGCGGAGAGACCGAGAGCGAGAGCAACGCGAACGGCAGGTTGTTGGTCAGCATGTTGTAGGCCACCCACACGAGCAAAAGGATTCCGCTCAACACGTTGACCAGCGCGAAGGAAAAGGCCTGCTCGATGGCGGTCGTGTCGTTGGTGATGCGGCTCATCAGGTCGCCCGCTTCGTGCTCCGCGTAGTAACTGAGCGAGAGGCGATGCAACTTCTCGAACACTTCCACGCGCAGGACGCGCAGAACGTGCTGGCCTGTCCACGCCATGGTGAAGAAGGTCGCGCCCGTGAGGACGGAGCCAGTGACGTAGAGCGCGATGACGATGCCGATGAGGCGTCCCAGCGCGGCGACGCGGTCATCGTTGGTTGGGTCCGCGGGGAGTTCGTATCCGCCCGCGTGGAAGGCGTTGTAGACGAGGCGGCGCGTCCACGTCAGGGACGCGGGGTCGGACGCGGTCAGCCAGCAGGTGGACGCGGCCTGGGAGTCCGATCCGCTCGAAGGTCCGAATGAAGCGAATTGTCCGAAAGCAGATTGCCCCGCGGGAACGAGGAAACAGTCGGTGGCCTGGCCCGTCAGTTCGGGAGTCGTCACTTGAGTCCAGGTGGAGACGACGACGAATCCGAGGGCGAGCAGGAGCATGTACCAGAAGCGGCTGAAATATCCGCCGAGGCGCGCCAGGGTCTCGCCGAGGTTGCGCGGTTTGACGGTTTCCTGATTCAACATGCCGCCGAAGCGGCCAGGTCCACCGTGCATCATCGCGCCACCTCATGTACCGCAAGATTTATCTTGCGAGAGGCGCAACATGAATGTTGCAGTACTGCTTTCAAAATTTTTTCGCTAAACATGTTGCACCGCGCTTTCGGGGAGTAACTGTGAGTTGTAAATTTCGGCATAGATGGGTTCTTCTTCCATGAGTTGCGCGTGTCTGCCCTGCGCGACGATCTCGCCTTTGTCGAGGACGAGAATCTTGTCTGCGTTCATCACCGTGCTGATGCGCTGCGCGATGACGAACGACGTGCGGCCTTGCATGAGCGTATCGAGCGCGGATTGGATCTGCGCTTCGGTGGTCAGGTCGACGCTCGAAGTGGAATCGTCGAGGATGAGGATGCGCGGATCGAGGAGCAGCGCGCGGGCGATGGTGACGCGCTGCTTCTGTCCGCCGCTGAGGGTCTGTCCGCGCTCGCCGACGTGCGTGTCGTAACCGTCGGGGAAGGCGAGGATGAAATCGTGCGCAGCCGCGGCGCGCGCGGCATTTTGGATTTCTTCGAGGGTCGCGTCGGGTTTGCCGAAGGCGATGTTCTCGCGGATACTTCCGCTGAAGAGAGTCGTTTCCTGCAAGACGATCCCGATTTGCGAACGAAGCGAGTCGAGCGTCACGTTACGGAGGTCGTGACCATCAATCGTGATGCGTCCTTCGCTTGGATCGTAGAAGCGCGGCAGAAGGTTGATGATGGTCGTCTTGCCCGAACCCGTCGCGCCGAGCAGGGCAATCGTCTCGCCTGGCTTGGCTTCGAACGAAACTTTATTCAACACAGGTTCGCCGCCGCCGAAATAACGGAAGGTGACGTTCTCGAATTTCACGTCGCCTCGCACGGCGGGGAGTTTGATCGCGTTCGGTTTGTCAGCGATGTCGCTTTTCGCGTCCAGGATTTCGAAAATGCGGTCGGCAGAGGCGGAGGCCTGTCCGAGTTGCGTGACGATCATCCCGAACATCATGATCGGGAAGAACAGGTACATCAAATACAACGAGAACTCCTGCCACGCGCCGAGCGAGAGCGCGCCGAGGATGATCTGCTTGCCGCCGACGTAGAGGATGGCGGCCTGACCGAGGTTGGCGATCATGAACACGAACGGGAACATGAACGTGAACAACCGCGAGACCGCGATGGATTGCGCCATCGTGTCGTCCGCGGCGGCGTGGAATTTTTTCTGCTGTTCCTTCTCGCGCGTGAAGGCCTTGATCACTTTGATGCCCGCGAGATTTTCTTGCAAGACCGTGTTCAAGTGCGAAAGTTTTTGCTGAACCTTCGTGAACATCGGCTGGGCGAGGCTGGCGAACACGATGAAGATCACAATCGCAATCGGCAGGATCGGCATGGCCGTCCACGCCAGCGACACGTTCGACGTGAACAAAATGATGACCGTGCCGCTCAACAGGATCGCCGCGCCGACGAGTTGCAGAAGTCCCTGCCCGATGAACAAACGCACCTTCTCCACATCGTCGGTGGCGCGGATCATCAACTGCCCTGTCTGATTTTTATCGTGGTACGAGAACGACAGGTTTTGGATCTTGGCGTACAAATCGTTTCGGAGGTCATACGCGACGGCCTGCGAATTTTTCTCCGCCCAAAACGCTTGCAGGAAGGAGAACAGTCCGCGCAGGACGGCGAACGCGACGATCGCGACGATGGCAGTGACCAACGCCTGCGGCGCGTTCGTCACGTCCGCTTCCAACTGGACTTTGAGTTGATCCAGCGTCATGGACGCGTCGCGTCCCGTCGCGGCGAGAATCTGCGGAAGCGCCTGTCCGAGGAACGCGGCGGGGATCTGCTCGAGCGCGCCGAGGATTTGATCGGCAATGTAGCCGCTCGTCACCGCGTCGATCACGTTGCGGATCATACGCGGTACGGCCAGTTGCGAGAGCGTTGCGATGAGCAGGAAGACATACGGGAGCGCGGCCTGCCGCTTGTAGTTCATTAAATATCGGATGGCGCGCTTCATCCCGCCTTTGGACTTTGTCCGCGAGCGGTGGCGGGAGCGGGAGTGGGTGAGGGTGGCGTGCATGGGTTCCTTTCGGGGGGAAGGTACACAAGTAGACAGGTACACAGGTACACAGGTAAACAGGTAAACAGGTATCACGTGTCTACGTGTGTACCTGTTTACGTGTCTACGTTCCCCGCGGCTTCTGTCAAAATTTCCAATGCCTCAACAATCTTCTTCTGCTCCTCAGCGGAAAGATTCTTCACCATCTCCTCCATCCAGCGGTAGCGCTCCTGGCTGCCGCGCTCGATCAGCGCCTGTCCGCTGGGGGCGAGTTTCAGTACCTTCGCGCGTCGGTCGGACGGATCCTCGGCGCGTTCGATGTAACCCGCCTGCACGAGTTTTTCCACCAGTTGGCTGGCGGCCGCGTTGGTGATGTCGAAACGCGCGCCAATGTCCGATACGCCGCACGCGCCTTTATGATGCAATTGCATGAGGATGCTGAACTGCGGCATCGAAAGTCCCGCGGACTTGGCGAAGTTGTGCCAGTTCCGCATGGAACGGTGCATGAACACGTCCATCCAGGCGCGCAGGGAGGGGAAAACTTGGGATTTGGTCATAGTAAACTAGTTAAGCGCGCTAAACTATAGGCGCGAGGCGGGATTTGGTCAAGGGAAAGGGAATAAGAGGATTGTTAGAGAATTAGGCTCACAAACGCGGTTCCATGTGGCCGATCCGGTTCAGGCGGAACCCCGGCGAAACCGAACAGGCATGATGACACATGGGACAGCGAAAATTGCAGGCATCCGTGACCACAATCGTCTCCGGTTCGTTCTACCGAAGATTGCGCGGCAGGCTGGACAAAGCACAGGCGACAGCGGCTACCGCACACATGACACCTGCATTTGCGCCAGGTGCAAGTGTCGCCCGAGTGATGGGCGGGTCATCATTTTGCGCGAGAGAAACAAGGGCGCAGTGTCTCGGCGGACTCGACCGTTGGGGCAGGTATATTCCGAAGTGGCAGGCACGCAAGCCCCCCTTCGGGCGTAGCATTGACGATGCGCTCGAAGAGCGACTCCCGTCGGCTGTATCCGGAGCGAAAAATACAGTTGTGGGCGATTCTGGGCTGGACGACCACATCGTCCCGATGTCCTTCGGGAGAAAATGTTTGCTCTGGGCGGGGAATTCGACTTGTGTAATCACCAGAAAATCTCACTTGAAAACCGCCCCAAATCGTGATATAGTATGCCCGCTTTCAGCCCCGGTGGGCAATCCGTGCATCTCTTTCGAGATGCAAATTTCTATCTATAGGGAAAGACTATGCCAACAACATTCCTGACCAAAGAAGGCTTCCAGAAGCTTCAGGAAGAACTGGATTACCTGCGTACGGTGAAACGTCAGGAAGTCGCCGACCGCCTGCACGAGGCGATGGAAGGCGGGGAACTGATCGAAAACGCCGAGTATGAGGCCGCCAAGAACGAGCAGGCCTTTGTGGAAGGCCGCATCCAGGAACTGGAGGTGATGCTGGCCACGGCGCGCATCATCGAAGGGAACAACAAGAGCAAGGAAGGCCTAATCCAGGTCGGCTCGACCGTGACCATCGAAGAGGAGGGCTCGCCCGCGGAAACGTACACCATCGTGGGCGCGGCGGAGGCCAACCCGCGCGAGGGGAAGATTTCCAACGAGTCGCCCATCGGGAAGGCCATCCTCGGCCACAAGGCTGGCGATATTTTACCGGTGGAAGCGCCGGGCGGCCACTTCAAGGTCAAGATCCTGAAGGTGAAGTGACAGGGGCTTCGTTATTTCGCAGCCCCGCGCAACGCGTTTGCGCGGGGCTTTTTGTACCCCCTCCCCGGCCCTCCCCCATTTTCAAAGAGCGAAAATGGGGGAGGGAGAAACCCCATCTTCGCGGTGAGAAATAGACTGGGCGGGGTGTAAAATATCGCAAGAAAGGTTCGTTCCATGCCAGAATATTCCTCGCTTGAAAAAATTCGACTCCAGAAACTGGAGGAACTGCGCGCCGAGGGGATCGAGCCGTATCCCACCCGCGCCGAGCGCACACACACCAGTGCGCAGGCCATCGCAGAATTCGAATCGGCTGAAAAGGAAGATCGCGAAGTCAAAGCAATCCTCGCGGGACGCATCCGCGCGACGCGGCCGATGGGCAAACTCTCCTTCGCACACATCGAAGACGGCGACGGGAAAATCCAGTTGTTCTTCCGCGTCAACGAGCTCGGGCAGGACAAGGTGGACTTCTTCAACCGCATGTTCGACCTCGGCGATTTCATCCAGGCCAGCGGCGTGATGATGCGGACGAAATCGGGCGAGGCGACCCTCCTCGTCCACGATTTCAGGATGCTGGCGAAGGCCGTCAGCCCGTTACCGGCCGCGAAGGACGAGACGCTCGAAGACGGGACGGTCGTCCGCCACGCCGCGCTCGAAGATGTGGAACTGCGCGCCCGCCAGCGTTATGCCGACCTGGCGGTCAATCCCGAAGTGCGCGAGGTCTTCCGCAGGCGCGCGGCTATCATCAAGTCCCTGCGCGAGTTCCTCGATAGTCACGGCTTCCTCGAAGTGGAGACGCCCATCCTCCAGCCGCTGTATGGCGGCGCGGCGGCGCGTCCCTTCGTCACGCATCACAACGAACTCGACCAAGATATGTACCTGCGGATTTCCTTCGAGTTGTATCTCAAACGCCTGCTGGTCGGCAACCTCGAAAAGGTCTACGAGATCGGCCGCGACTTCCGCAACGAGGGCGTTTCGTTCAAGCACAACCCCGAATTCACGCAACTCGAGTTCTACTGGGCCTACGCCGATTATTTGCAGGTGATGGAACTGACCGAGCGGATGGTCTCGACGGTGACGCAGAATGTGCTAGGCACGCTGAAGGTCAAATACGGCGAACACGAACTGGACTTCACCCCTCCCTGGCGGCGGCTGGAGATGCGGAAGGGACTGCTCGACGTGACCGGCGTGGACATCTACGCCCATCCCGATTCGGACTCCCTCGCGGCGGCCCTGCGGGCGAAGGGCCTGCATCCACCCGACGGCGTGACGCGCGGCAAACTGGTGGACTGGATGCTCTCCGAGAAACTCGAACCGACGCTCATCCAGCCGACCTTCCTCTACGACTACCCGCGCGACATCTCGCCGCTGGCCAAGTCCAGGCCGGGCGATCCGCTGACGGTGGAACGCTTCGAGGTCTACGCGGCGGGCTTCGAACTGTGCAACGCCTTCACCGAGTTGAACGATCCGCTCGACCAGGAGGCGCGCTTCCTCGAAATGGGACGCGATTACCAGGCCGACGACGAGGAGCGCCATCCCATGGACGAGGATTACCTGCGCGCCATGCGCTACGGGATGCCTCCCAACGGCGGCTTCGGCATGGGCGTGGATCGGTTCGTGATGCTGCTGACGGACAAGCACAATATCCGCGAAATTCTTTTGTTCCCCGCTTTGCGGAAGGAAGGGTGAGGAAGTTGGGGTTTGTAATTATTAACTTTCCTTGTCAACTGCTGTATTCGCCGTTGCGAGGGTGTTCTTCTCGAAGCAATCCCCTCCTGCGACTGGGAGATTGCCTCATCGGGAAGCGCGCCCTCCTCGCAATGATGGAATTCTGGAAGTTGATTTTTTTACGAACCCTTGGAAGGAGTTCCCCATGCGCAATTTATCTGCTTTCCAGGAACAAGAAATACACGAATACATCCGCGCCGGGCAATTGATCCACGCCATCAAAGCCTATCGCGAGGCGACGGGCGTCGGGTTGGCGGAGGCCAAAGCCGCGGTGGAGGCGATGTGGCGCGGCGAAAATCCCGCCGCCCCGCTCGTCTCGCGCAGGGATTACGATAACCCCGTTCTCGATGACAAGATCCGCTCCCTGCTCGCCCGCGGACAAAAGATCCGCGCCGTCCAGATCTACCGCGAGGAATACGGCATCGGTCTGAAGGAAGCCAAGGATCGCGTGGATCGCATCGAAGCCTCCATGCGGCGCGAAGCCTCGCCTGCGGGCATGCCCGGCGAACCGGCCATCGGAGGCGATCCCTTCGCCGGGGGCAGCGCCCTGAACCGACGCGGAGTCGTCATCCTTGCGGCGGCGATGGCCGCGGCATTATGCGGGCTGGCCCTCTTTTTGCTGTTGCTGGAACTTTAAACATGGATTATTTTACGCTCATACAACATGGAATTCTTTATGGTTTGGTTTTGAGCGCGCTGTTCACGCTGGTTCTGCTCGGCGCGGTGTTCGTCAATACCGAGATCATGCTCAACGACTATCCGCCCGACGTGAAGAAAGCCTACGGCGCGGAGCGGAATCCCAAAACGCGCGGGCAGCGGCGCATCTTCAGCCTGCTTTTTCTCGCCGTGCTGTTCGGCGTGCTGTGCTATTCGATGGTGGACTTGGGACGTTCCGCTGAATTGAATTTCCTCATTCTATTCACGCTGGTTTTCGTGGAGGTCTTCACCTTCAACCTGTGGGACCTGCTTGTGTTGGACTGGCTGATTTTCAACACCCTCCAGCCCAAATTCATCTTCCTGCCCGGCACGGAGGGAATGGCGGGGTACAAGGATTACTACTTCCACTTCAAGGGCTTTCTAATCGGCATCGTTTTCAGCCTGGTCGCCGCGCTGGCGCTGGCGGGGATGGCGCTCATCATCGTTAACGCCATTTGACAGTCGCTCGATGTTGACCGCCATCTTCACCAAAAAGCCCAACTTCAGGGCGCGCACACCTGCCCTCCCACTCCGCTTCGCTTCGGGGACTATAGTGGCGGGCGGTGCCAGGGGAGTTCGCAGAGACTATCCAGCGAAACTCTCTACGTTCCCCGTGAGCTCTTTCGAGCGGGGACTCACTCCCAGGTTCTCTGATCGAGGATAAGCCTGGCTTCGTCGCCGATCTCCTGCGCGGCAACGAACTCGACCCGATCCGCTTTGACGCGGCACGCGGACTGGACGGCCTGCGTCAGCGATTCGGTCAACGCCTGACGGTCGGCCGATTCGTCGGACAGGGCGATCCGCAGGGTGAACTCGTCGCGGTTTTCTGGGCGGGTCACAACGGCCTGGAATTTTCCCACGCCGCCGACCTGCCCGACGGCGAAACGCAACTGGTTGGGATGCACGAACATGCCGCGCACCTTGACCGCATCGCCCACGCGCCCGACCAGGATGACGGCGCGTTCCCCCTGGCGGCTTTTACCTGGGGCCGGGTCCACGTTTACCGCCAGGTCGCCTGTCCCCAGGCGGATGAGGGGATAGGTTTCGTTGAAGGTGGTGACGACCACCTCGCCGCTCTCGCCCGCCCCGACCGACTGTCCCGTCTCGGGGTTGACCACCTGCACGATGGAAGTTTCCAGCAGGCGCATGGCCAGTCCGCCTTCGAGGTTGTACGCCAAAAAGCCCAGTTCGGCCGTCCCGTAGGCGTTGGCGACCTGCAATCCGTATTTTTCGACGAAGGCCTGGCGCATGGTGGGCGGCAGGGGTTCGGCGGAGACGAGCGCCTTCCTCAACGCGAACGCCTTGCGGAAGTCCAGCCCACCCTCTTCGGCTTTCTGGATCAACGCCATCAGCCAGGAGGGCGTGCCGACATAGCCGCTGGCTTTCAGGTCGAGCATCATTTTGATCTGCAGGTCGGCGTTGCCCACCCCAGCCGGGATGACCGTGGCGCCCATGTCCCTGAACGCCTGGTCGAGCGCCAGCCCGGTGGGGATCAGGTGGTAACCGAAGGTGTTGAGGATCACGTCTCCAGGCGCGAATCCCGCAATCGTGAACATTTCTCGGATGGTGTCCGTCACCGCGCTTTCCCCGGCGTGTGGCTCGTAGAGCGGGCCGGGAGAGAAGAAGACGTGCTGCAATTTTTCCGGGGAGACGGCCAGGAATCCGCCAAAGGGCGGGCTGGCCCCTTGCATCTCGACCAGGCGGTCCTTGCCGGTGACGGGGACCCTGTCCAGGTCGGCGATGGAGCGCACGTCTTCCGGTTTCAATCCCGCCCCGTCGAAGATCGCCCGAACAGCCGGGGCGTTGGCGTAGGCGTGCCGCAGGATGCGCGTGAGTTTATCGGCGAGTGGATCGGTCATGGTGTGATTCCTTTCATTCCTGTTTCGCCAGGAACGCCGCCAGCGTCCGGTTGAACTGCTCCGGCCGTTCCACGGGTGTGGCGTGGCGCGAATCGCGGATGACCGCCAGTTCGGCGTTTTGCATCCGCGCCGTGTACGCTTCCTTGACGGACACAGGCATGTAATCTTCGTCTGCGGCGATCACCAGCGTGGGACATTGGATGGTCTCCAGGCGGTCAGCCACGCTCCAGCCGACGAGGGCGCGCATGGCGTTCAGGTAGGCGCGCTGATCGTTTTCCGCCCAGCGTTCCACGAATATCCTGCGGATGTCCTCCTGCTCGGGTTTAATGAACAGCCGTTTGCTCAACACTTCGCCCATCTTTCGCATCCCCAGCAGTTTGACGATGGCGATGCGCTGCCAAACCATCAGGCGATCCTTGAACGTGCGAACCAGCAATTCGGGCGTGCTGTTCACGATGGTGAGCGACTTGAGCGCGATGGACGCGTCCACCGCCATTTGGAACGCGACGCCGCCTCCCAGCGACAGGCCGACCACGTGCGGCGAGTCGATCCCCAATCCCTTCAGCAAACCGACCGTGTCCGCCGCGAACATCGCCATGCTGTACGGCCCTGCAGGCTTATCGGACTGTCCATGCCCCCTCAGATCGAAAGCGATGACCTGGTACGATTTGGCGAATTCCTGCGCCTGCAATTCCCAGTCGCGGGCGCTGGAACCCAGGCCGTGAATGAACAGGATGGGCTGTCCCCGCCCGGCGATCTCGTAATAAATATCAATGTCGCGAATGTGTAGTTTTGGCATGATGTCTCCTGTACGCAATACGCACTACGCAGTACGCAACACGCAACACACAATACCCTCCCCCCTCACCCCAGCCAGCGTTTGCGCCGTTTGTAATGCTTCACGTCGCGGTACGACTTGCGCGCGCCGACCTGCGTCAGCCCCAGGTAGAATTCCTTGATGTCCTCGTTCTCGGCCAGTTGCGCCGAAGGGCCGTCCAGCGCGACGCGGCCGTTTTCCATCACGTAGGCGTAATCGGCGATCTTCAACGCCACGCGGGCGTTCTGCTCCACCAGCAGGATGGCCATCCCCTCCTGTTCGCTCATCCTGCGGATCTCTTCGAAAATTTCCTGAACGAGGAGCGGGGCCAGCCCAAGCGACGGCTCGTCGAGCAGCATCAGTTTGGGATGCGCCATCAGTCCGCGGCCGATCACCAGCATCTGCTGTTCGCCGCCGGAAAGGTAGCCGCTGACGCGTTTGCGGAGATCTTTGAGACGCGGGAAGTACTGGTAGACCTGCTCCAGGTCCCGGTTGACGGTCGAGCGGGAGGCGGTTCGGCCGCGGGCGATCCCGCCGAGAGCCAGGTTCTCCTCCACGGTCAGGTGCTGGAACAGCCTGCGTCCCTCCAGCACCTGGACGATGCCCAGGCGGACGATATTCTCCGGGTCGAGCGTCTCGATGCGACGGCCGTCGAATTCGATGCTGCCGCGCGTCACCTTCCCTTCCCGCGCGCGCAGCAGGCCGGAGATCGCCCGCAGGGTGGTGGTTTTGCCCGCGCCGTTCGCGCCGAGCAGGGCGACGATCTTTCCATCCGGCGCCTGCATGGAGACCCCCCTCAGCACCTGGATTACGTCGCTGTAGATGACTTCGACATTGTTGAGAAGAAGCATGGCATAAGATGAAAGGGAGGGGGGATGGATGTCTCCACCCATCCCCCTCCGCTTTCGTTACTCTTGCGGACGCAGGTCCGGGGTTTCGACCCAGTCCTGGATGACGATGAAGGCGTCGGGTCCGCCCTTGATCATGCGGATCTGGGACATGTGCGGGGAGCGGCTGCCGCCGGAGAAGTCCACCTTCAGCACGCCGTCCAGCACGTCGAAGGGGCTCATCTCGACCAGCGCGTTATGCACGGCTTCGCCGGTGAGGTTCTCGTAGCCCACCGTGTCAATGGCGTGCGTAATGGCTTTCACGATCATGTCCACACCCGCCACGAGGAGCAGGTAACCGACGTTATGCTCGGACGATGGCCGCTCATTGGCATCGAAGAGCCCCTGGGCGTATTGGATGCCGGGGTTGTCGGTATCCGTCCACCACAGGTAGGGGAAGGGCGCCACCAGACCGACGCCATAGGCTGGATTCGCCAGGAAGGCGTAGGTGGCCAGGTCCATCGTCCAGTTGTCGCCCGCCACCAGGAACTGGTCGCGCAGACCTAGAGAGTTCAGGTCGTTCAGGATGGCCGCCGGGCCGAAGGCCAGGGTGTTGGTCCAGATCACGTTGGCGCCGGCCGCCTGGGCGTTCAGGATGGCAGTGGTGGTGTCGGCCGTCGGCGCGGGATCGTAGGTCTCCTCCGCGACAATCTCGATACCGAGGTCGGCCAGGTAGGCGCGGCTTTCGGTGGTCAATCCGCCCTGTCCGAAGGCGGTGGGCCAGGAGATGTAGGCCAGTTTGATCTCATCGCCCGCGCTGGCCGGTTTGTATTCGGCCCAATTCTCGGACAGGAATTTCATGGTCATGCCCAACTGGTCGGGATAGATGGGGCCCAGCCCGAAGGTGTAGCCGGAACCCGCGCCGTAGAAGGCCTTGGCGCTCAGCCCGGCGGTGATGTTGACGATCTTGTCCTCGGCGAAGCGCTGGGCGAGGGCTTCGGCCTCGCCGGAGCCATAGGTGATCATGACCAGGGCGTTTGGATCTTCGCCGGTGAAGCGGTCGTAGGCCGCCACGGCCTCGTCAATGGAACCGGCGTCGTCGGCGAATTTGATCTCCAGCATGGCGCCGTAGATGCCGCCCGCCTCGTTGACGGCTTTCACCGCGTCCTCCGCGCCGTGGATGAGCGGAGCGGTGATGGAGGCGTACGGGCCGGACAGGTCGCCGAAGTGATAGATGGTGATGGTCTTACCGGTCAGGTCGGGGGGGCCTGACGGCTCTTCGGTTGGCTCCGCTGTCGGCTCTGCGGTGGGCTCTTCTGTGGGCGCGGCCGTGGGGGTTGGCGTGGGTTTGGGGCCGCAGGCGCTCACGGCCAGCGAAGCGGTCAGCAGGATGACCATCAGGACGAACAGGGTCTTACGCATGGGAACCTCCTCCTTTTGGGGTTGGATCGTTTTTGGCTTGTTGGGAATCGCCGTAGGGACGTCATCACGCGCCAGGCATCACCTCCTTTCCGGGTGAAGCGGATATCGTCAATGCGAGAAGGGCCGCAATCGCCAGGCGGCCTTGAGCAATTGCCAGCGATGGGCCAGCCCGCGCGGTTCGAAGATGAGGAACAGCATCAGGGTAATCCCGAAGAACAACGGGCGGAGGGCCTGCACCGCCCCGGCCGCCGTGGACGGGAACAGATTGATGAAGAAAGGACCGAACAAGGTGGCGAACTCGATCAGCATTTCGACCACGAACGCGCCGAAGAACGGCCCCAGGTTCGATCCCAGCCCGCCGATGACCAACATGCCGAGGAACATCACCGAATCGATCAGGTTGAAGGTTTCCGAGTTCAGGTGGCGGATGTTGTGGGCGGCCAGCGACCCCGCAATGCCCGCGTAGACCGCCGCCAGGAAAAAGGCCTGCAACTTGTATTTGAAGAGGTTCATGCCCAGCAGTTCCGCCGCCAGGTCATGGTCACGGATGGCGAGGAAGGAGCGTCCCAGGCGGGAACGGGAGACGTTATGGGCGAGGATGGTGGTAAAGATGAGAGCGGTGAGCGAAAGGTAAATATATTTCTGGGGTGTGTTGAATTCGATCCCAAACAGGACCGGCACCCGTACGTTCAATCCCTGCGCGCCGTTGAGAATTTCAGGGAACACGTTGCGAGTGAACCAGGGGATGATGAACTGCGCCGCCAGCGTGGCCATGGCCAGGTAGAAGCCCTTGACGCGCAGGGAGGGCAACCCAAAGACCAGGCCGACCAGCCCCGCGCCCAGCGCGGCGGCCGGCAGCGCGGCGAGGAACGGCCATCCGCCCCGGTTGACCAGCAGGGCCGAGATGTAGCCGCCGGTCGTCATAAAGGCCGCCTGACCGAGGGAGATCTGTCCCGTGTAGCCGGTGAGCAGGTTCAGGCCCTGCACGGCGATGACGGTGATGGCGATGCGATTGACCAGCGCAACCACGCTCTGACTGGCATAGTACGGCAGCGCATACAACGACAGGATGAAGGCGATCAGCAGCCCCCACTGCCAGGGCTGGCGGATGGTGGCCATATCGTAGGCGTAGGTGGTGTCGAATTCACCGGCAGGACGAGGGACTCCCATCTCAGATCCTTTCGATGCGTTTTTGCCCGAACAATCCTTCGGGGCGGATGAGCAGGACGATCAATAGCACGATGTAGGGCATGATCTCGCTCATGTTGCGGACCATGGAAAGGCGCGAGGCCGAGACGAGTCCCTGCGAGAGACCGATCACCAGCCCGCCGACGATGGTGCCAGGGATCGATTCCAGCCCGCCCAGCAGCACCACCGGGAAGGCCGCCAGCACCACCACCGACAGGCTCAGGTCCAGCCCGCTGGAGGTCGCCAGCAGCACGCCGCCCATGGTGGCGACCATGCCCGCCAGCGCCCACGAAACGCCGAAGATGCGATGGATGCGCAGCCCGATGCTCTGGGCCAGTTCGTGATCCTCCGAAGCGCCGCGCATGGACAGCCCGGCGTGGGTGTAGCGAAAGAAGGCGCCGATGACCAGCACGCCCAGAATGGCGACCACGAAGGACCAGACCAGGTTCTGTTTCAGGATGATGACGATGGGGTTGCCCTCGTGGAGGAAGGGCGTGGTAATCTTGTAGGGATTGGCCGCCGAGAACATTTGCGGAAAATTGCGCTGCGCGCCGCCGAATACCAGCAGCGCCAGCCCGTGCAGCACCTGGCTCAGTCCCAGCGTCATCAGGACGATGGACAGCAGGGGCTGGCCGGTCATGGGACGCAGGGCAAAGCGTTCGATCGCGAAACCGAGCAGGGTGGAGATCGCCAGCGCGAGGACGATGGCCAGCCAGAGCGGAAATCCCGCTTCGACCGCGAACCACCAGGTGAACAGCGCGCCCAGCAACAGGAGATGTCCCTGGGCAAAGTTGAAAATATAGGTGGACTTGAAGATCAACACCAGGCCGAGCGCCGTCAGCGCCAGCGGCCCGCCGGCCAGCAAACCGGTCATCAAAAATTGGGGCAGCAATTGCCAGTTCATACCCGGGTTTCCTCCGTTCCCATATCCTCCACCCGCACGGTGGTCTCGACGATGCCCTCACGCCCGTCGCGATATTTGACCGCGGCGCGCACGTTGACGCTTTCCTGGTCGCCGTACATGGCCGCGATCATGTCCTGGTAGCGTTCGACCAGCAGGCTGCGGCGCAGTTTGCGGGTGCGGGTCAGTTCGCCCTCGTCGGCGTCGAATTCCTTGTGCAGTAGCACGAACTTGCGTATCCGCGCGGCGGGCGGCAGGGCGCGGTTGACGCGCTCCACGTCCCGGCGGATCAGGTCGTACACTTCGGGCTTTTGCGAAAGGTCTACGAAGGTCGTGTACGGGACGCCGCGCTTTTCCGCCCAGCGGCCCACGTTTTCGAAATCCATGTTGATCAACGCGGCGACGAAGGCGCGCTCTTCCCCGCCCACCGTCATCACATCGCGGATGTAGGGGCTGAACTTCAACTGGCCTTCCAGGAACTGGGGCGAGTATTTCTCGCCGCTCGCCAGGGTGATCATCTCTTTGACGCGGTCGAGGTAGATGAGATGCCCGTCCTTATCCAGGTGGCCTGCATCCCCAGTGCGGAACCAGCGCCGCCCGTCCTCGTCCGCGTGAATGGCCTTTTCCGTGGCTTCGGGATTTTTGTAATATCCCCGGAAGACCGTCCCGCCGCTGACGAGGATTTCGCCGTCCGCCGCAATCCGGACCTCCTGGCCGGGCGGCGGCACCCCGACCGTTTCGAACCTGACGTCGTCCCCGATGTGCAGGGTATGCACCTGCGCCTCGGTGGAGCCGTACAACTGCTTGATGTTCACCCCGATGGCGCGGAAGAAGCGGATCACGTCCGGGTTGAGCGCCGCGCCCGAAGAGAAGGCGGATTTGACGCGCGTCAGCCCGAGTTTATCGCGCAGCGGATGGAAAAGGGCGAAATCTCCCAGGGCGTAGAGCAGTCGCCAGAGCGGGTTTGGCGGTTTGCGTTGTTCGTAGCGCAGGCTGGCCGTCTTGTAGCCGACCGGCATGAACATCCTGTAGAGCAGGCGGTTGATCCGCGACGTTTCGGCGATCTTGACCTGCACCAGCGCCATCATGTTTTCCCACAGGCGGGCGCTGAACAGCATGGCGTGGGGCGTGAGTTCGCGGATGTTCTCGCGGACGGTTTCGGGCGATTCCGGGAAGTTGAGGGCCATCCCTGTTCGCAGGTGAATGGCGAAGCCCAGCACGTTCTCGGTGATCCAGGCCGGGGGCAGGAAGGAGAGGTATTCGTCGGTCTCCAGGCGGGGATCGGCCAGTTGGGCGCTGTCGCTGCCGGCGAGCAGGTTGCGGTGCGTGATCATCGCCCCTTTTGGAAGGCCGGTGGTGCCGGATGTGTAGCAGAAAACGGCCAGATCGTCGCCGCGCCCCTGTTCCACGGAATGATCGAAAAGGCGCGGCTGTTCCTCATCCAACTCCCGGCCGAGGGAGCGCAATTCGTCGAATCCAATCAGCCAGGGTTCGCGGTAGTTCCACAGCCCCTTTTCATCCCAGTAGATGACGCGCCGGACTTTGGGAACCTGCGCGCGGATTTCGAGCAATTTGTCGCATTGTTCCTGGTCCTTGGCGAAGACGAAGGCCGCGTCCGAATGTTCGACGATGAACTGGATCTCCTGCGGCGCGCTGTCGGTGAAGATGCCCACCGCCACGCCCCCGCCCGCCTGGATCGCCAGTTGCGCCCAGAAATACTGCGGGTCGTTATCGCCGATGATGCAGACCTTGTCGCCCCGTTCCAGGCCGAGCCGCATCAGTCCCAGGGACAGTTGCCGCGTCTGGCGGTAGGATTCCTCCCAGGTGTGGGAACGCCAGATGCCCAGGTCCTTCTGGCGCATGGCGATCTTTCGATCCCCGTATTTCTGCCAGGCGGCGACCAGGTTCTTGGGAAGGGTGTTGAGTTCTTTCATTGGGCGTCCGTTTTTCCCAGGTAGGCGTTGATCACGGCCTGGTTGCGCTGGATCTCATCCGGCGCGCCTTCGGCGATCTTCGTCCCAAAATCCAGCACGATAACGCGGTCGGCGATGTCCATCACCAGCCCCATGTCGTGTTCGATCAGCAGGATGGTGACGCCGCGCCTGTCGTGGATGTCCAGGATGAAGCGCGCCATGTCCTCCTTCTCTTCCAGGTTCATGCCGGTCATCGGCTCGTCGAGCAGGAGCAGTTTGGGTTCCATGGCCAGGGCGCGGCCCAGGTCCACGCGCTTGCGGAGTCCGTGCGGCAGCGCGCCGACGACGGTCTTGCGGATGTGTTCCATTCCCAGGAAGTCAATGATCTCTTCCACCACCTGGCGGTGGGCGATGTCTTCGCGGCGGGCGCGGCCGTAGTAGAGGAGGCAATCCAGCATCCCGGCGCGCATGTGGATGTGGCGCGCCGCCATGAGGTTATCCAGCGCGCTCAGGCCGGTGTAGAGCGCGGTGTGCTGGAAGGTGCGCGCCACGCCCAGCCGAGCGATTCGGTAGGGAGAAAGTTTTGTCAGGTCGCGTCCGTTGAAGAGGATTTTCCCCCGGTCAGGATGGTAGAAGTTATTGAGGCAATTGAGCAGCGAAGTTTTCCCCGCGCCGTTCGGCCCGATGATCGCCAGGATCTCGCCTTCCCGCGCCTCGAAACCGATGTCGTTCAAGGCCATGATGCCCCCAAAACTCAATGAAACGTTTTCAACGCTTATATGCGTGTTATTCATGCTCATCGGTTCTCTGCCTGCGGATGCGTTGTGTGATGATGGCGCTATTCGAATGTGCGGAAAATGGGAATGGGGATGCAGGAAACAAAAACCGGCCCGCATTTTCCTTTGGCGTTGTCATAATAAGCATAAATCAGAACTATGTCAAGCCTGTTGGGTCGAAGAGCGAACCGGCGATTACCCACAAGTCCCTTTTGCCGCGAATTGGCTAAGAAAGAACCCCGTTTTCTCGAAGAAAACGGGGTTCTCTGTTCACGCCACCTTGCGCGGACGCCGTTTGGGTTTGGCGGGCGTCTCTGGCTCGACCGGCGCGGGAGGCTCGGGCGTGGATTCCGCCGGGGGAGGGGGAAGCGGCGCGGGGTCCACGGGAAGCGAAGGCGCGGGGACGGGAGCCGGCGCGGGCGCGGGAGTCCCATTCAATCGGGCGAAGTAGCCGCGCACCGTCGAGTCGTTGTAGAAGATGAGCGCCAGAATGCCGACGATGAGGGAGAAGACGTTGCCGACGAAGACGGCGACGATCTCCCAGATGGCGATGGCCTGCGAAGGCTGGACGGGCTGCGGCGGGGTGGCCAGCAGTTTGATGGCGTAGGCGATCTCGAAGCCGCCCAACACGATGGGGAAGAGCGGTATGGGAAAACACAGCAGGCTCAGGCCGGCCGTGCCGACAATAATGCCGATGCCCCAGATGATGTTGACAATACCGTTGACCAGCGTCATCAACGCAATCGCCATGACGAGCGAGGGTTTGGTTTGCGTATTGGTTTCCATTTCAGTCTCCTGTTCTGAAATGGTATACGGCGCGAATGTGGATTGGTTGCGATCTTTCACCGCACCGTTTGATCGCCTGCCTGCTCGAAAGCCGCCCGACCAAATTGGCCGAACAGGTGTGCGTAGAGGGCAAACAGGTAAATCGCCAGTCCGACCTCGATGACAATGACGACCAGTTGTCCCAGGCAGGGAATCCAACCCAGCAGCATGATGATGATGCCCGAGACGAATCCCAGGCCGAGCGCCGCGCCAAGATAGACGCCCCAGGCGGTGAAGAACTGCCCGGCGTTGCGGCTGATTTGGGCGAGAATTTCACGAAACTGGAAGAAGGCGGCGAATGTGCCTTCGCGCGCATACTGGACGGTGATGGCAGGGTAGACCACCGACAAGGCCAGCGCGTACACAACGAAGAGGCAGGAAAGGCAGAGCGCCAGGAAGCCTCCTGCGGCGGCGAGGACTTCGGTAAGTTCCTGCATATCGCCGCTGCCGGCAAGGATGCCGGGAAGGATCATGAAGCCCAGCGGCAGACAGATCAGGATGAGCATGGGCAGCGAATATACCAGCCCGGCCAGCATCAGCATCAAGCCGTCCATGAACTTTTTGCCGAGGTCGCTCCAATCGGGCAGGGGTTCGGGATCGTTCCTCACCACCCTCCGCACGATCTCGATCATGTAGCCGGACCAGGCGAAATTCAGGATGGGAACCAGCGCGATCAATCCTCCCAATCCCAGTTTGGCCGCCCATTGTTTATCCTCGAAAGGATATGAAAACGACTTTCCGATATCCATGGATGCCTCCTGTTTCGATGTGACGAATTTTGAATTCTCCTGTTTTCACGCGCCGACTGGCGCCGTGACGCAAGTCTATCACGGTTATCGGAAAAACAAAAAAAAGGCCCACAGTATAAACTGTGAGCCTGCGGGATTGAATTTCTGTGATGTTACGCCCAGCCCTGATTCCTGATGAAATCGGAAACGAGGGGAATCCTCACGTTCTGTCCCTGATAGGACTGGTACGCCCAATACAGGAACACCAGCCACAGCAGCGGCACGCACAGGCCGCCGAAACCGATGGTGACAGTGATGAGAATAGTTGAGACGATCCAGAATGCAATGCTGGCGACAATGGACTGCACGGCATTGAACTTGATGAAGGGACGGGATTTCTTGTCCTCCATCAGCAGGACGATGATTCCGACAATGGGGGCGAAAACGTAGGCCAGCGCGGACCACAGTTTATCGTCGCTGGTGGCATCGGGACTAACGGGTTGTTCGGACATACGATTCTCCTTTTCTGGGTTTGGCTAATGCCCCGTATTTTACTCCAAAATCGTCTGTTTAAAACAAACAATGCTAGAATAGGACACATGACCCCCCGCGTGGTTTTCATGGGCTCGCCCGATTTCGCCCTCCCGTCTCTGCGCGCGCTCGCCTTGCAATATCAGGTTGTCGGCGTCATCACGCAGCCCGATCGCGCTTCGGGACGTGGGCGCGCAATCAAAATGCCTCCCGTCAAAACGCTCGCGCTCGAACTCGGCCTGCCTGTCATCCAACCCGAAAAACTGCGCGCGCCCAAAGCGATGGATCAACTGCGCGCGTGGAATCCCGACCTCATCGTCGTGGCCGCGTTCGGGCAGATTCTCAAACCCGAGGTCCTCGACCTGCCGCGCTTCGGCTGCATCAACGTTCACGCCTCGCTGCTTCCGCGTTGGCGCGGCGCCGCGCCGATTCAGGCCGCCATCCTCGCGGGGGATGAAGAGACGGGCGTGACCATCATGAAGATGGATCGGGGACTGGACACCGGCGACATCCTGACCCAGCGCGCCCTCCGCCTCATGCCCGACGTTACGGCGGGCGCGGCCTCCCAGGCCTTGTCCACGCTCGGAGCGGATCTGCTCCTCGCCTCCCTGCCCGATTACCTCAGCGGCAAACTGACGCCGACTCCGCAACCCGCGCAGGGCGTCACCTACGCGCCGATGCTGAAGAAGGAGGATGGCCGCCTCGACTTCAACGATTCCGCCGCTGCATTGGAGCGCCGCGTGCGCGCCATGAATCCCTGGCCGGGCGCGTGGTTCGAGTGGGACGGGGCGCCGCTCAAAGTCCATGAAGCGCACGTGGAGATCGTTTTCACCTACATTGTCCAGCCGCCCGGCGCGCGCCTCATTGTTGGCAACGCGCCCGCCGTGATGACCTCCGACGGCGCGTTGATGCTCAATGAGGTCCAGCCTGCAGGGAAAAAAATCATGGACGGCAAGTCCTTTCTGGCGGGGGCGCGCAGCTGGGAAATGTGACATTTGCAACTGGTTATGGGTTGAGAAGGGGCGATATAATTGAGTCGAGTTTCACAATTGTCGCCTCGATTATTTTCCCCTTTGAGGAGGAACCATGCCCACCACCATTGACAACCTGAAAGAAGCCTTCGCGGGCGAGAGCCAGGCCAACCAGAAATACCGCGCTTTTGCCAGGAAAGCCGAGCAGGACGGATTCCCGAATATCGCGCGCCTCTTCCGCACCACCGCCGAAGCGGAGCGCATCCACGCCGAGGGACACCTGAAGGCGCTGGAAGCCATTGGCTCCACCTCCGAAAATCTGCAAGCCGCCATTGACGGCGAGACCTACGAGTACAAGGAAATGTATCCGCCAATGCTTGCGCAGGCCGAAGCCGACGCGCACAAGGCCAAGCGCATGTTCGGGTACGCGCTGGATGCGGAAGCCGTCCATGCCAAACTGTACGCCATGGCGCTGGAGGCGGTGAAAACAGGGAAGGATTTGGATGCGGAGTTCTACCTTTGCCCCGTCTGCGGCAATATCGAGATTGGCAAGCCCACTGAGTCGTGCAAAATTTGCGGCGCGAAGGCTGAAAAATTCGTGCTTTTGCAGTAGTGGAATCCGCCGCGTAGTGACGTCTTTAGTCGTAACAGGACGGACGCGCGCCCGTCCTGTTTTGTTTTACAATTGGGGAAATTCCCGCTACGGAGCGTCTCCATGAATGATTATGTCGCCGCCATTGACCAGGGAACCACCAGCACGCGCTTCATCGTTTTTGACCACGCGGGGAATGTTGTGGTCGTGGATCAAAAAGAACACCAGCAGATTTATTCCAAGCCGGGCTGGGTGGAACACGATCCGATCCAGATTTGGGAACGCACTATCGAAGTGATGACGGGCGCGCTCGAAAAGGGACGCATCCTGCCCGAGCAGATCGCGACCATCGGCGTCACCAACCAGCGTGAGACGACGGTCGTTTGGGATAAGAAGACCGGCCAGCCCATCTACAATGCGATTGTCTGGCAGGACACGCGCACGGACGAGATCTGCAACGAGTTGGCGAAGAAGGGGGGACAGGATTGCTTCCGCGCCAAGACCGGCCTGCCGCTGGCAACGTATTTTTCGGGGCCGAAGATCAAGTGGATTCTGGAGAACGTCAACGGCGCGCAACTCAGAGCGCAACGCGGCGAACTGCTCTTCGGAAACATTGACACCTGGCTCATCTGGAATTTGACCGGCGAGCACGTCACCGACGTGACCAACGCCTCGCGCACGCTGCTGATGAATCTCGAAACGCTGGATTGGGACGAGGAAATCCTCGAAATTCTCAAAATCCCGCGCGCCATGCTGCCGAAAATCAAATCATCCTCGGAGGTGTATGGCATCGCAGGGACGGGGCTTGCCCCCGTCCAGGGCATCCCCCTTCAGGGCGTGCCCGTCTCCGGCGACCTCGGCGACCAGCAGGCCGCGTTGTTTGGGCAAACCTGTTATTCCCCAGGCGAGGCCAAGAACACCTACGGCACAGGCTGTTTCATGCTGATGAACACGGGCGAGAAACCCGTCCCGTCAAAATCGGGATTATTGACCACGCTCGGCTACAAAATCGGAAATCAAAACGCGGTCTACGCGCTCGAAGGCTCGATTGCCATCACGGGCGCGCTCGTCCAGTGGATGCGCGATAACCTGGGATTGATCGAAAAATCGTCCGAGGTCGAATCGCTCGCGAAGACGGTGGAGGATAACGGAGGCATCTACTTCGTCCCCGCGTTTTCTGGATTGTTCGCGCCGTATTGGCGAAGCGACGCGCGCGGCGCCATCGTCGGGATGACGCGTTATGTCAACAAAGGACATTTCGCCCGCGCCGCGCTCGAAGCGACCGCCTTCCAGACGCGCGAAGTTCTCGACGCGATGGAAAAGGATTCGGGCGTCAAACTCACCGCGCTCAAAGTGGACGGCGGGATGGTCTTCAACGAACTGCTCATGCAATTTCAATCGGACATTCTCGATGTGCCGGTCGTGCGTCCCAAAGTGGCGGAGACGACCGCCCTCGGCGCGGCCTACGCGGCAGGACTGGCCGTCGGCTTCTGGAAGGACTTCGACGAGTTGCGCGCCAACTGGGGACGCGGCCGCGAATGGAAGCCGCAAATGGATTCCACCACGCGCGAGCAATTGTACGCGGGCTGGAAGAAGGCGGTTATGAGGACGTTCGATTGGGTGTAGCGTTCCACGTTTCAGGTTCCACGTTCCACATCTTTTTGGAACCTGACACCTGCCACGTGACACCTGAAACTTGGAACATGGAACTTGAAACATGAACCGACAGGAAATTCTCTCCTCTCTCGAAACCAATCCAGAAGTATCCGTGCTGATCATCGGCGCGGGGATCAACGGCATCGGCGCATTCCGCGACCTGGCGCTCAACGGCGTGGATGTTCTCATCGTGGATCGCGGCGATTTCTGTTCGGGCGCGTCGGCCGCGTCTTCGCACATGGCGCACGGCGGGATTCGCTATCTCGAAAACGGAGAGTTTCGACTCGTCCGTGAAGCGGTGGGAGAGCGCAACCGCATGATCCAGAACGCGCCGCACATCGTCAAGCCCCTGCCGACCACTGTCCCGATGTTCAAGCATTTTTCGGGACTGTTCAACGCCCCCTTCAAATTCCTCGGCCTGTTGGACAAACCTTCCGAACGCGGCTCGCTGGTCATCAAGATCGGCCTGATGTTCTATGACGCCTTCACGGGAAAAACCAGGACAGTGCCGCGTCACACCTTTCGCGGCCGCGCCGCTTCGCTCGAACTCTGGCCGCGCCTGAATCCCGCCGTCCGCAGCACGGCCACCTATTTCGACGGTTCAATACTCAACCCTGAACGCCTCGCGCTGGAAGTATTGCTGGACGGCGAAGCCGATGGCGGACGCGCGCTCAATTACGTTTCCCTCGTCAATGGGGAAAGCGATACCGTCACGCTCCGCGACGAACTGACGGGCGCGACCTTCGACCTTCGACCCAAACTCCTCGTCAACGCCGCAGGCCCCTGGATAGACGCCGCCAACGGGACGCTCGGCCTGTCCACCCGTTTCATCGGCGGGACCAAAGGCTCGCATCTCGTGCTGAACCATCCCGAACTATGGCAGGCCATCGGCGAAAACGAATTCTTCTTCGAAAACAAGGATGGCCGTATTGTTTTGATTTTTCCATTATTCGATAAAGTTCTCGTCGGCACGTCGGACATCCCCATCGAGAATCCCGACGACGCGCGTTGCGCCGAAGACGAAGTGGATTACTTCCTCGGCATGATCGCCCGCGTCTTTCCCGACATCAAAGTGGGACGCCAGCATATCGTCTTTCGGTTTTCGGGCGTGCGTCCGCTGGCGCACACAGGCTCCGCGAAGACGACCGGCCAGATCACGCGCGACCATTACATTCAGGTGGTGGAGGGCGAGTGGACGGGACTGGGGTATCCCGTCTACTCGCTCGTCGGCGGCAAGTGGACTTCGTTCCGCGCCTTCGCCGAGCAGGTGACGGACAAGGCTTTGGCGTTTCTTGGCGAGGCGCGGGGAAAATCCACGCGTGAACTTCCCATCGGCGGCGGGAAGAATTATCCGCGCACGGCCGAGGAGCAAAAGCGTTACGTGGACGGTCTCGCCGCATGGACGGGCTTCTCCGCCGAACGCGTGCGCGCCCTCTTCGAGCGCCACGGCACGCGCGCCGAGAGCATCGCTCTGTTCATTTCCAAGCAGGCTGACCAACCCCTGGAATCCCTGCCCGAATATTCACGCCGTGAGATTTCTTTCCTTTGCATGAACGAGAGGGTCATCCATCTCGACGATTTGATTTTGCGCCGAGCCATGCTGGCGATGCTCGGCCGCCTGACGCGCGCGGCCGTGGACGAACTTGCCAAAGTCGCGGGGGAGGCGTTGGGCTGGGACGACGCGCAGAAAAAAGCCGAAGCGGCGCGCACGCTCGATCTGCTGGCAACCCGCCACGAGGTCCGTTTGTGATGCGAAGGGTGGTAGAATTTCCCGTCCAGAGGCTGAATGTCCCCCCAAAAAAAATTGACCGTTGACCTCGTCATCCCCGTCTACAACGAAGCAGGCGTCCTCGCGCAGATGCACGCCCGCATCCGCGCGGCTGTGGACGGCCTGTCGTACGCGTTCACCTTTATCTACGTTGACGACGGCTCCTCCGACGGAACCGAATCCGATTTGATCGCCCTGGCAAAATCCGACCGGCGCGTGCGCGTCATCTCGCTCTCGCGCAACTTCGGACACCAGGCCGCGCTGACTGCCGGTCTCGACGCCTCACGCGGCGACGCCGTGGTGACGCTCGACGCCGACGGGCAACATCCCCCTGAGATGATTCCGCAGATGCTCGACCTGATCGCCCAGGGCTACGACATCGCGCAGGGACAGCGGGCGGAGGATGCGCAACTCGGGCGCTTCAAAAAATGGACCTCGGGCTGGTTCTACCGCCTCCTGAATTTCATCTCCGGGACGCGCGTCCTGCCCGGCGCGGCGGATTTCCGCGCCATGTCGCGCCGCGCCGTGGACGCGCTCCAATCCATGCCCGAATATCACCGTTTCCTGCGCGGCATGGTCTCGTGGATCGGGTTCAAAACTGCCATCCTGCCCTATCATCAGGAGGAACGCTCGGCGGGCGTTTCGAAGTATTCGCTTGGAAAAATGTTCCGCCTCGCCTCCGACGCGGTCTTCTCGTTTTCGCTCATGCCGCTTTACATTGGTTTGAGCGTGGGCGTTGGATTTATCGGCCTCGCCATTTTGCAATTGCTGTGGGTGACCTATCTCTGGCTCACCGGGCAAACGGCGCGCGTCGTGCCTGGCTGGAGTTCGCTCATGGCGGTCTTGCTCATCGCCAGTGGTATCGTGATGATCCTGCTTGGTTTCATCGGGGTGTACGTGGGCTATATTTTCCAGGAAGTGAAGCGCAGGCCGGTATATATTGTAAAAAACGATGAGGAGGAAAACGACAGCGAATGACGAAGCGGCTTTTCTTCCCTTCCTGGACTGTTCCGCTCGTTCTGCTTGCGGTCACGCTGGCGGCCTACGGCCTGTTTGCCGCGCAGCAGGGCTATCATTGGGACGATTGGGGTTTTGCCTGGGTGGGTCATTACATCGGGCGCGAGGGGCTGGAGGCGTATTTCGCCATCACCCGCCCGGTCTGGTCGAATCTGTTTGTCGCCACCACCTCCTTTATCGGGCCGAACCCGCTCGAATGGCAGGTTTTCGCTCTGGCGGCGCGCTGGCTGGCGGCGGTGGCCCTCTGGTGGGCGATACGCCTGGCGCGGCCTCGACAGCCGCGTTTCGCGTTCACGGTCGCCTTGCTGGCGCTGGTGTACCCGGGCTTCAGCCAGCATTCCATCGCGCTGGTCTATGGACATTACTCGTTGACTTTCGCGGTTTTCTTCGTTTCGCTCGCGCTGGGATTCCTGGCGATGCGCGCCGAACGTTTCGGCTGGCTGATGCTCCTCGGCGGGGCGGCGCTCTCCGCGCTGCATCTCTTTTCCGTGGAATACTATTTCGGGTTGGAAATGCTGCGTCCCGTTTTGATGTGGGTCGCGGCGGGCGGGCGCGCCCAGGATTGGACGCGCCTTGTCCGCGCCCTGCGCGGCTACCTGCCGTTTGGCGCGGTGGTGATCGCCTATGCCCTTTGGCGGCTCTTCGGATTCCAATCCAAAGCCTACGCGGTGGGGCAGGAAATGTCGCCGGCGGATTTGCTGCCCACCGCGGCGCAGTCGCTGTGGAGCGGGTCTGTTGAAGCATGGGGTAACATTGTGCGCCTGCCGCCGTTCCCGGAGATGGGCGCGCGCCTTACGTGGTTGTACGCGTTCATTCTGCTGGCGTCCTGCGCGGGGCTGGGCTTCTTCGTGGCGCGCACGCGTCTGGAAACCGAAGCCGCCGTCCCTGATCCTGACCGCGGGCCTGTTTGGGAATGGTTCGGCTCGGGCGTGGCGGCCGTCCTTCTGGCGGGCATCCCCTTTCTCGCCGCGGGCCTGCAGGTCAAATTGACATTTCCGAGCGACCGCTTTACGCAGCCCTTCGCGCTTGGCACGGCGTTGATTCTCGCCGCCGCGCTCGAGCGGTTGCCGCGTCTCTCGTGGCGCGCGTCCCTCACGGGCGCGCTGGCCGCGCTGGCGATCGGCGCGCAGGCGCAACACGCCTTCGCGTTTCGCGAGGATTGGCAGGCGCAGAAAAATTACTTCTGGCAGATGGCCTGGCGCGCGCCGGCCTTGCAGGCTGGCACGGTGATCGTTTCGGAGGGCGCGCCGTTTCGCTTTACGGACGACGACGCGCTGACCTTTGCCGTCAATTGGGTGTACGCGCCCGATTACGACGGGGGCAACCTCGCATACGGGCAGGTTTTTTTTGCCACGCGCCCCGGCGAATTGCTCTCGCCCGGCCAGCCTGTGGAGTGGCGGCTGCTTTCGACGGATTTTGTTTCCACCACCGACTCGATGCTGATCGTGCAGTTCGAACCCAACTCGTGCCTGCGGGTTTTGCACCCGCTTTATGACGCTCACCTGCCGCTTGCGCCTCTTTCCGCTGCGACGGCCGATGCGCTCGCCGGGATGGGGTACCCGTTGATAAGACCGGGCGCGCGCGAGGCGCTTCCGCTTTCGAAGGTGAGCCTGGTGATCGCCGCGCCCGAAGACCCGGCGCGCCCGCCCGAAGCGATCTTTGGGACGGAACCTCCGCATCAATGGTGTTATTATTTCGAAAAGGCCGACCTGGCGCGCGCGAACGGCGATTGGAGCGAAGTGGCGCGCCTGGGCGACGAGGCCTTTGCCGCGACGTTCCGTCCGAATAATCTTTCAGAGCGCCTGCCGTTCATCGAGGCCTATGCCCGTCTCGGCCGCATGAAAGAGGCGAAAAAGTTGACGCTGGAAACCGCGCGCCAGATGCCCGCGCTTGCGCCCGCCTTGTGCGCCATCTGGCAGAGGGTGGAGAAGGTCGAGTCGCTTTCGGAAGCGGATCGGGTTCAAGCGAGACAGATTCAGTCGGACCTTCAATATTGCCCTATGGAAAACGCGAATGAGTAACGATGATCATTATTACGTGACATTTTTACGGCACGGCGAATCGCTTGGCAACCAGGAGAATCGCTTTCAAGGACAGGCCGATTTTCCGCTGACGGAGAAGGGACGCGAGCAGGCGCGCTCGCTCGCATCGCTCTGGCGTTCCGAAGGCGCGACCTTCGACCGTTGTTTTGCCAGCCCTCTTCTACGCGCCAAAGAAACCGCCGAGATCGTCTGCGCCGCGCTGGAGATTCCCCTCGAATTCGAACCGCTCTGGATGGAGATGGACAACGGCCGCCTGGCGGGTCTGCGCGACGACGAGATTGACTGGGACGAAGAACCAAAATTCCTCACCCCGTACACCCGCTTCGGCGAGACGGGCGAGAGTCGGCTCGAAGTTTTCCTGCGCGCCAGCCGCGCCATCCAGACGATTTTGGATCGCAAGCCTGGGCGTTATCTCGTTGTTTCGCATGGCGGCATCCTCAATATGGCGATGTATTCCATCCTGAGCATCGCCCCGCAGTCGCATCACCACGGTCCGCGCTTTTTGTTCCAGAACACCACCTTCGCGGAATTTTCCTACGACCCCGAATGGCACAACTGGCGGTTGCTGCGGTTCGACCGTCCGCATTGGGATTCCAGTGTTGAGTAACATGAATCCCTCCCCCCTCAACCTCCTCACCTTCGGCGCGGGCGCCATCGGGACCTACATTGGCGGATCCCTCGCGCTGGCGGGACACAACGTCGTCTTTGTAGAACAACCCGCCGTGACGGACGAGTTGCGTCGACGCGGCCTGCGCCTCGATTTGACGATTGACGAAAGAAGAAAGAAGAAAGAGGCGTTTCTGCTTCCTCCGCCTTCTTTTGTCGCGGCGGGTTCGCTCGAAGACGCGCTGAAATTCCAGCCGTTCGACGTTGCCGTCTTCGCGCTCAAATCCTTCGACACGGCGGCCGCGCTGGAGGGGATGAAGCCTTTCGCCGAAAAAATACCGCCCGTCCTGTGCCTTTCCAACGGCGTGGACAACGAAGCCATGATCGCCGCCGTTCTTGGCGCGGGCAGGGTCATCCACGGGACGGTCACCTCCGCCATTGGGCGTCGCGGCGCGGGCGACATCGTGCTGGAGAAACTGCGCGGCATCGGCATCGCAAATGGGAATCCGCTTTCGGCGAAACTCGTCTCCGCGTTCAATGCCGCGTATCTCAATGCCCTGCTTTTCCCCGACGCGGCCGCGATGAAATGGTCGAAGATGCTGACCAATCTGATCGCAAATCCAACCTCCGCGGTCCTCGACATGACCGCCGCGCAGGTCTTCGCGAACCGAAAACTCTACAAACTCGAAATCCAGATGCTGCGCGAATGTCTCGCCGTGATGAAGGCGCAAAACATCGAAGTCGTTGACCTGCCGAAGACCCCCGTCCGCGCGTTGGCGTTCGCAGCCAAACTTCCGCCCTGGCTCTCGAAACCCTTCCTCGCTCGCGCCGCAGGCAGCGGGCGCGGCGGCAAGATGCCCTCGTTCCACATTGACCTCCACTCGGGCCGCGGCAAATCCGAGGTGGAGTACCTGCACGGCGCGGTCGTGCGCGCGGGGGAGAGGGCGGGAGTCCCGACGCCGGTCAACAAAGTATTGACCGAAACTTTGCTGGCGTTGACGAACAAGGATATCCTACTGGAAGAGTTCGCGGGCAGACCGGAGAAGTTGTTAGACCGTATGAGATAATACGGACGCGGAAAACGCGGATGGACGCGGATGAATGCGGAAAGGCTTTTTTTGAAATAGGAGAAGGATGACTATGGATTTGAAAACTTCAGACGCGCAGAATTTGAAACACAAGGACATTACGGAAAAGATTTTGCACGCGTTCTTCAAGATCGTATACCCTGCTCTCGGATTTGGTTTTCTCGAAAAGGTGTACGAGAACGCGATGGTAATTGCCCTTCGGCAGATGGGCTTAAAGGTTGAACAGCAGGTAAAGATCACCGTCTATTTTGCAGGCCAAGTGGTCGGAGAATATTTCGCGGATTTGGTTGTCGAAGATTGTGTGGTGAAAGAGTTAATCTCCGCGTCCTCCGCGTAAATCCGCGTTTTCCGCGTCCCATTAAACCTCATGACCAAGAATCCAATCCAAACCAGCCCTCCCTCTCCCACCGTCCAACTCCACCTCCCCGATGGACGCGCCCTCACGGGTCCGCGCGGGGCGAAGGTGGGAGAATTCCTCGAAGCGGTGAAGGACGATTTCCACGCGCCCATCGTGGCGGCCATCGTCAACGAGGAACTGCACGAATTAACCTATCCCATCGAGATGGAGAGCAGCGTCCGCCCGGTCGCGATGAACACAGCCGACGGGGCGCGCATCTACCGCCGCTCGCTCGTCTTTCTCCTCGAAATGGCCTTTGCCGATCTTCATCCCGAAGCAAAACTGACGATAGACCATTCCATTTTCTCGGGCGGTTACTTCTGCCAGGTGGCGGGACGCGGCCCGCTCACGCAGTTCGAGCTCGAGGCGCTTGGCGTCCATCTCCGCGAACTCGTCGAGGCCGATCATCCTTTCGAGCGCAGGGAAATCCCGATTGATGAAGCCATCCGATATTTCGAGAAATTAAAACTCGACGACAAGGCGCGCCTGTTCGCGCATCGCCAGAAATCTTACCTCACGCTTTACAGCCTCAAAGACCGCATGGATTACATGCACGGCTACATGGTTCCCTCCACGGGCTATCTCAAATGGTTCGATCTCTCCCTCGTCAGCGGCGGGTTCACCCTGCGCTTCCCGCGCCGCCACGCGCCCACCGAAATCGAACCCATCGGCGAATATCCCAAACTGCTGGCGGCCTTTCGCCAATATGGCGATTGGCTGACGCGCCTCGGCATCGAAAACGTCGGCGCGCTCAACGACTCCATCGAAGGCGGCCGCGCCGACGAAATCGTCCTCGTCTCCGAAGCCCTGCACGAGGGCCTCGTCTCGCGCATCGCGCGCTTGATCGGCGAGAGCGGCGCGGAAATCGTCCTCGTTGCGGGTCCCACCTCCTCGGGCAAGACCACCTTCTCGCGCCGCCTCAGCGTCCAACTGCTGGTGCACGGTCTCTCGCCGTATCCGCTCGAACTCGACAACTATTTTATCCCGCGCGAAAAGACTCCGCTCGGCCGCGACGGTCAGCCCGATTACGAGGCCCTCGAAGCGCTCGACCTCGCGCGGCTTGCGGATCACCTCGAAAAACTCGTCGGCGGGGAAAAGGTCCAATTGCCGCGTTACAACTTCAAGTCGGGATTGCGCGAAACGGGGGACGCGGTCCAACTCCACAAGGGACAGGTGTTGATTCTCGAGGGGATTCACGGCCTCAACCCCCGCCTCCTTCCCGGACCTCTGGCGGGCCGCGCATTCAAAGTGTACGTCTCGGCCCTGACGCAGATCAACCTCGACCGCCACAACCGCGTCTCCACCACCGACACGCGCCTGATCCGGCGCATCGTGCGCGACGCGCGCGAACGCGGCTACTCCGCCGCGCAGACGATCGCCCGCTGGGAATCCGTCCGCCGCGGCGAGAAGCGCTACATTTTCCCGTACCAGGAAAACTGCGACGTGATGTTCAACTCCGCGCTGGTGTACGAACTCTCCGCGCTCAAGCCGCTGGCCGAGCCGCTCTTGCGGCAAGTCCCCTACGGCACGCCCGAATATATCGAAGCCAAACGACTGCTGGCCTTCCTCGAATGGTTCCTGCCCGTGGACGCGCATCTGATTCCCGCCAATTCCATCGTGCGTGAATTTTTGGGAGGTTCGAGTTTGAAGGAGTTTAAGGTGTGGAAGAGGTGACATAACAAAACCCAGGTTTCTGACAGAAACCTGGGTTTTTGAATGTCACGCCTCTTTCTCCTTTTCCATCTCCCGCCAGAAATCTTTGTGCTTCATCCCCTTGCCTTCACGGATTTGCTTTTCGGCAAGTTGAACGATGCCCTGAAACTTCGGCGAATACGCCAACGCCATGCGCTCGATTTCATCTTCATCCGTGATGGATAGCAACATAGCCACTGGCCTGCCGTTCTTGGTCACGACAACGGGTCCCTGCTCGCTGGCTTTCAAATAGCCGCTGAATTTTGCTTTCACGTCTGCAACAGAAGCGATTTTCATATTCTATCTCGCACCTCTTATTCGCCCCTGTAGTTTTCATCTATCTGAAGACTTGGCTCCGCCATAAAACGCCCACCTAATGTGCTCATCTGACAGACCAATCCTATGGTTTTGCCTGGTTCTAGTTCAAAGGTAAGTACTTCGCTTTTGCTTGAGCCCATTTGCACGAATATTGTATGGTTTCCAGCTTTAGTCTCGATTTTCTTTGTTTCCCCCGAACCAAGTTTCTCGATTTGCTTGTGATCAATAAATACCCCGAAAGTTCGTAATGCACCAGTTGCCTGAGATTTTCTCCTAATATTTATCACGGCTGGTTGATCACTTTTTGCAAATGCGTCTTGCATGCCCGTGTCACGTCTTGTCCGACGCATTCGCAAATTAAATTGCGTTGGTACGGCAATTAAACTTGTGCCAAATATGAGAACTAAAATTAATACAAGACCGCCTGATAAGATGGTCAAGATAACCACCATTATCCAATAAAGCGCGTTCTTATCGCGATAGTCTTTCGTTGTTTTAATTTCAATGCACGCTGGACCAACTTCTCCCACAGGTTCCCATCCTTCATCTTGCCATTTTTGCAGTTCGGTATAAATTTCTTGTTGATAGTTCTGCCAAAACTCAAGTTTCGCTCCTGCTTCAGAGTATGCTCCTGAACCGAGTCTCACCCACATACTTTTGCCGTTTGGGGGAAAGTGCCAAATGAAATGTTTATATTCCCACGGAGTCGGCTCACTCGTTATTGCAGAAGGCACATTGATAGATTTACCGCAGTGCATACAAAAAGTGCTGTTGCCAGGTATTGCCTTTGTGCACGATGGGCAATTCATTCTTTTCTCCTTATCTTTGGCTATTGCTTGGTCGGTTTTAGACCCCTTACTGCTTGATTCCTTCCACATTTATTCTACAACAAACCGATTACTAAAGTCAACACTGTCCCCACCGCCTCGCACACAAAATTGACCCAGTCGTTCGTCAGCCACTTCTTACTTTGAAAGTGGGAGATAGATGATCTGCCCTGCTAACTCACCATGTTGGCTTGTCCCAGCGATGAGGAGAATATCGTCAATGGCTGTTCCCAACGGCACTTTTCGGCTGACTTCGATAATGCCAGGCATATATTTCCCAGCGTTGATTCGTTCGTAAGCGTATTTTGTCATAGTGGCCGCGTCGTGGGTAAGAACGATTCGATCTTCCGATGCCGCCCATTCCAGGATGATGGGATCGTCTGTGGCGGATAGCCCTACATCTTGAACGCGCACGATGTCGAGATTCGGCTTGACGCGCAATAAACCTCGAAGGATGGCGCTGTTGAAATTCTCATCGGCGACCAACAAGAGCATGTTAGTATTCCCCGCTTTTTCGCCTCGCCAATAACCGCTCGCGTATTCCCGTCGCGTCGAACCTGGCTTCGTTCTGCTTGCGTACCTCCGCGGCGAATTTTTCGCGGCGTTTGAGATAAGCGTTCACTTCTTTTTTCTGGTGCAAGTAATAACTGATGACCGAGTAAATATCTGCCAGCGACACGCTTGGATACTGGTAAGCGATCTCTTCGGCGGTCGCTCCTTCCTTGAACGCGGCCACGATGGTATCCAGCGTGACGCGCGTTTTGCCGACGCGGAATACTCCGTCTTTGTCCATTCGTAAAGGGATGACTTCGGTCAATTCAGCGACTGCCATGTGATACCTGTCTCTCTCTTGGCAATTATAGCACTCCAACCTATGTGATAATTGCTCTCATCCCCCCGCACGCAATATTGCCCTAGTTGTTCGTCAGCCATTGGATTTCCCCTTGCGCCAGGCGATTCTCGTAGTCTTCGAGGTTGGATAAATAATCGGGGAAATCCGCTTCGGAGAGTGTTATCGCTTCTGTAAACTGATTCCACTGCTGCCAGCGGAGGCTATCCTGTCGCATGAGCAAAAAATCCACGAAATCGCTTACTTCCTGTACAAGCGATTCGGGCAACTGGTCAATCTTGGAGATGGTTGTATCATAAACGGTCATCGTCTGATCCTTTCTCGGTTCTGCGTGATTCTACAACAGGACGATAACCAAAGTCAACAGTGAACCCACCGCCCCGCACGCAAAATTGACCCAATCATTCGTCAGCCATCTCCAGCCGCGCAGATGGACGGTCTCCGTGCCGCAGGTGTGGACGGGATGACGCTCGGTCTCCTTTTGGTCTTTCGGACAGAAGTAGATGGCCTGGACGGTCGCGCCGAGGAGGGAGTCGAAGAGGGAGCCTGCCAGGCCTGAAAAGGTAATTAGTAAATAGTAATTGGTAATTAGTGGTGTTGGAGAAAGGAGGATGGCGAGGGAGGCGATGAGGGCGGCGCCTGCGAGGGCGGCGAGGGTGCCGACGAGGGAGACGCCGCCCGATGTGCCTTTTTCCACTTGCTTCGAGAGGTTCGTGATCATACGCGGCGGACGGGGATTGAGCACGCCGAGTTCGGTCGCCCACGTGTCCGCGTTGACGGCGGCCAGCGCGGCGGCGAATCCCAGCCAGGGCCATGCGGCTTCGGGAACTACGCCGTGCAGGAGGGCGAAGAGGGCCGCGATCCCGCCGTTGCCGAAGACCTGTCCCGCGTCGCGTTCGTGGCCTTTGGAGTATTTTTCCTCCAGTTTGGATTTTTGCTTCTTGAAGGCGCGGCTCAACGCCGAGGAGGTGATGAAAAACGTGAGCAGCAAAATCGCCCATTGCCATCCGCCCACGCCGAAGATGATCGTCCCGACGAATGCGGCGGCGATGGCTCCGCTTTTGTTCAGGCTGTGGGCGCGGTAAGCGAGAAATGCAATTGCGATAGCGAGGAGGAATCCGAGGAAGAGTTGCATTTTTAAACACAAAGTATCCATGAAAGGGTTTCACCCCGAAGGATGAAAACGGAGTCCAAAGTCTCCAGACTTTGGCGCCAACGTCCGGAGACGTTGGAGTCCGCGCCCTATTTTCATATCAGGACACAAAGGCGACGAAGGTGGGTTGAGTGAAGATTGTGGTCATCAGTTTTGATTTTGACGAGCGATGATCGGAAATGAATCTCCGCGATGCGCGGCGAGTACCGCAAGATTCATCTTGCGCCGCGCGGGGGCAACATGAATGTTGCAGTACTGAGTTGTAACGCAAGATTTATCTTGCGCGAGAGGCAACATGAATGTTGCGGTACCGAAAACCTTTGTGTCCCTTGTGTTTAGATGGGTGTGGTCACAATGAAAAGCACTGCCAGCAAAAAAAGCAGGCTGCTCAACGCGCTCGAAGCCCAGACGATGACGCCAAGCGGTTGTCCTTTCTCTTCGCGATAGAAGAACAGACCCGCGAAGAATCCTGTCACGAAGAGGGACGCGCTGATCAAGGGGAGGAGAATCAATCGCACCGAGGGGACGGGTTCGAGCGGCGCGCCTGTCGGGTCGAAGCCGAGGGTGACGCGCGGAATCGCGGGGATGAGGAACGTCACCCAGGCGAAGAGGCCGAGGTTGAGGAGCAGTCCGCTGATCCATAAAAAACGCGCGGTGAGATTTTCCCAGGCGCGCGCCAGCAGGAAGGACGGATATTGCGAAACCGCCTCGGCAGGGAGCAGGCTTCCCAGTTCGATGGCGCGGCGGAAGGCGGCGAGGAATGCGGCCGCGTCTTCGGGCGAGACAGCGTAGGTTCGCTTCGCGGTCGCGACCACCAGCAGGCCCTGGTGTGTGGACGCGATGAACTCGACCGGGCCGAGGTCGGGGTGGCGCGTCACGCCGAGGAGTCCGCCGGGCAGGCTGAAGGTCGGCGGGCGAAGCGGCGAGGTCAGGTCGGACGCGGGGCGAATCCATTCGATGTCCGTCAGCGGGATGTCCTCCACACGCAGTCCCCAATACATGGCGAGAGAGTCGCGGTCGAGAACATAATCGGCGCGCAGGAGGGCGAAGGCGCGGTAACTGAAAAACGGGAGGGGCGGAAGCGCGGCGAGGACGATGAGCAGATAAAAGACGATGGTTGGGCCGACGGGGGCGCGCGAGAGATTGAGGAAGGCCCAGACTGAGAGTCCCACGAGGATCGCGATGATGCTTCCATGCACGAGCAACCCGCGGCGGCGGGAGGGAGGGAAGGAGCCGGTGTTCATGATAATTCGAGAGTTTGGTGGGCGGGATTGATTTTCTCAAAGGTATGCGGTTGGCGCTTAAGTTTTTCCCCGTTGTAAGTGGAAAGGATTTCAAGGCGACGGAGGCCGATTTTTACATATTCTTCTTCGATCTCAATTCCGATGGACTTTCTTCCCAATTTCTTTGCCGCAAACGAAGTGGTAAAAGTCCCCGAGAACGGGTCGAGAACCAGATCGCCAGGATTGGAACTGGCAAGGATGATGCGTTCCAGCAGGGCCACAGGTTTTTGGGTGGGATGATTTTCATATTCGCTCATGCGATAGCGGACGCGCGGCATTTCCCAGACATTGCCCGGCACTTTTTGCGCGTTGTAAACAGCAGGAACTGATTTGCGGTAATCAATCAGTTTTCGCTTTGCGCCTGTCTTTGCTTCTACTAAAATTGCGTCGCCATTGAAAGTGTAGTTTTCCCTGTCCTTCACGCAAAATAAGATCGGCTCATATATTGAGCCATAATGCCGTTTTGCCTGAACGCCAGAACTATCGTAATGCCACACAATCCTGGAAAGGATTTCCAGTTTCTTTCGCAGGAAAATATCGAAATACGGCATGGCCTGAGTGGAGGCCATCACGTAGAAGCTGCCTTTCGGTTTTAATTTTTGGATGCACAGGTCGAGCCATTGACAGCACCAATCGAGATACGCCTCGTCCGATTCCCATTTATCCTTTCTACCGTTGAAGTCCTTGCCAATGTTGTAAGGCGGGTCGGCGAAGATCAAATCAATGGATTGATCTGGAATCAAAGCCTTTAGCGATTCCAGGGCGTCGCCAAGAATGATTTTGTGATTATCGCGTTCAAAGATTTTTTGATTCGTGTCCATTATCAAGTTTTACGGACTTTCGGAATTGTTTTACTCTATGCCGCGACGGGTAAGCGATGACGATGCGACGGTTTTGACTCGTCGGTCGCAAGTTCATACGGCTGAACCAAAACCTCGGCAGGGATTTCAAGCCCCTCGTGCAGGCGCTGGATCATGGACAGGGTCAATGGTCGCTTGCGGTTGAGGATTTCGGAAACGCGGGCACGGCTGCCGATGTATTGTTCAAGATCGGCGCGGGTGAGTCCGCGGCTTTCCATGTAGAACAAAATCGCCTCGATGGGGTCGGGGAGGGGGATGGGATAATGTTCGTCTTCATACGCCTCGACGAGAGCGCCAAGAATCTCCAACCGATCCGACTCGGGTGTGCCAGGCGCTGCAAGGAAGAGCCGCTCGATTTCTTTCAGAGCCTCTTCATAATCTTTTTCAGTTTTGATTGGCTTAATGTCCATCTTCTACTCCATAACTAAATTGTGTTGGCATCTATCCGATTGTATTGACTGTGTGTGCCAACAAAACGAATGTAGACGCTTCTGTGAAAATACTCAACGACTACAACAACCCGATAAGTGTTACCTCTGATGTTGAAAACAACCCTGTTGTTTGGCAGAAAACTGGCAGTTTGGTAGACGATTTTGATGTCGGAAGGCGTTTGCCAGTTTGCATGTTTAACGCTTATGTACCACGCCTGCAATGCCTGTTGCGCGTCGGGATGTTTTTCCCAGAATTCGCGTAAGGTTCGACGAGAGTAAACACGCATGGCTGATTATACCACCTGTTCCCAAATTGGGAGCATATTACGGCATTTGCTTGATTGAAGAAATCAGGTCGGAACACAGAATGGATTGGCTTTCCCCCGCCTTCCTCGCCTTCACCTCCACCATCCCATTCTGCAACCCGCGCTCTCCCACCGTCACGCGGACAGGACACCCGATCAAATCCGCGTCGTTGAATTTGACGCCGGCGCGCTCGTCCCGGTCGTCGAAGAGGACCGCGATGCCCGCCGCGTGCAATTCGTTATAGATTTTCTCCGCTTCGGCGCGCGTGTCCATCGTTTTGCCTGGGACGTGCATGAGGTAGGCGTCGAACGGGGCGGCGGACTTTGGGAGGGTCAGTCCCCTGTCATCGTGATGGGATTCGGCGAGAGCGAGCAGCATGTTCTCGAAGTGGAATCCGCCTTTGTCCTTGAGCAGGATGGAGCCGACTTTCTCGAGCGGACTGCCGCACATGGCGCAGGCGTGACCGGCGTCTGCCAGCGCCAGGTCGGCGACGATCTCCGGTTGGTAATCGCGTCCGCAATTGGTGTTGAGCAGGTGGCAGCCTGCTTCGTTCGCGCCCGCGACCAGGTTGGGCGAGCGCGGGATGAGATCGTCCACGACGATGAGCGCGTCCCTCAGGCCAACGGGCGACGCGTATCCCGCGGCCGCGCCTGCTTTTGAAATCTCCTCGGCTGTGGCGAGACGAACCTCTCCGACCGCGTTCTTGAGTTTTATTTCGCTCAAGGTCATATCGCCTCGGATGACAACGAAGACAAATTTTCCATCCGCAACACGGATAAACATCATCGCCTTGGCGGTTTTTTCCCTGGGGATGTTCAGGTACGCGGCCAGCGCCTCGATGGTGTGACATTCTGGCGTGGACACTTTTTCCGCGGGCAGGGGCTCTTCGGTCGAAAAAACGGCCTTCTGGAAAAGCGCCAGTTCCTTGCGGGCGGCGTATCCACAGGCGGGACAGTGGATGACTTCGATATCGCCCGTTGAAATTTGGAAAAAAGTTTCGTCAGTGGAGTTAAGGATGGGGAAGAAAGACGAAAGATGAAGGAGGAAGGATGAATCTTTGAACAGGTCGCGCAGATGATTGACCGTGAATTCGCCGAGCGGAGTCAACTCATTCTCGCGCGTGAGGTATCCCGCGCGGACGAGCCAGCCGAAGCCCTCGGTGCGTGCGTTGTTGGGAAATTCGCGTTGGGTTTGGATGTGGAGGTCGCGGTATTTCATATTTCACCATGTAGTGACGACTCTGCGAAACGCCCTGTAAGGGTTAGTCGTTCAACCGTTTCAAGAGTAGTAATGTGCGCGTTCGCCAGTCCACGATGCGGGTGGATTTGTCTCTCCAATTTTCGGAGAGCGGAAAAAACGCAGAGTGCGATGCTCTTGCGCCGAAGTCCCAGGCGAGTTCGCGGTTGTGGTCTTTCCACATCCACATTTCGATTTTGTGCGCCCATGATCTCCACGCCGAATACCGCGAAACGATTTCGATGGACGTGAACCATCTCTCCATCTGGCTGGGAGTGAAATCCAATCGAGGCGGCGTGAGCGGCATATCCAGGTAGCCGATCCCATCTGTGTTGTGACGAAGCCAGTTTACCAAACTCTTTTCCGTTTGTTGGGATAGAAGGTTGGGACAACTGCCCAATAGCACGAGTTGATATTTGCCGCGCAATCGCAGGTAACCATCCTTCACCGTCGCGCCTGTGAGTTGACGATGCGCTTCGATCTCAGCGTCGGGATCATATCTGCCAGACGCGAATGTTTTCTCGGCAATGACCGTCCACAGTTTCATCGTCTCGTTCAGCGCGGGATGATGCGGTTGGATTCTCGCCAGCGTGGACGCGGTGAACAGCCGTGTCCCTGTCTCCCAGCGATCGTTTTTCTCTGGCGGGTCGGGAAATGTGCTTCGGTTTTCGAGCAGGCCAACGAGATATTGAATTGCTTTTTGAAGGATGGGATGTGACTCGTCCAATCCAAGCGCCAGCGCGCGTTCCACGCCAAATTCGGTGGTGGGAATTTCCCGTTTGCGTTTTGTGTCTGCGGAATGGAACCTGTCCCAACTTCCATCGCGTTGTTGACCATCTCGCAGGATGTTCACCCAATGGCTGTTTTCCAGGTCGCGTTTCGCGCGGATCAATTCTGGATCGGTGGGGTCGCACTCGATCACATCCCGCAGGAGGCGGACGCGAACGGCGGGATCGGGATTTGTTTCAAGAAGTCGTTGGGCAATCTCACGCAGGAGTTCGGGGTTCATGGGGATAAGATGCCCCTCTCCCATTGGGAGAGGGGTTGGGGGTGATGGCCTAAGACGCGCTCTTTCTCTTTCGGATCACGGTGGACGTCCCCGCGGCGGATTCGGCCTTCGGCACGGGCGTGACCTCGGGGAGGGACGCGGCCGTCGCGGCGAGCGACTCGGCCTGGGCGGCCTCGGCAGGCGTGGACTCGGGAGCCGCTTCGAGGTCCAGATCGACGCGCTCCTCCATGCGGATCTGTCCGCGCAGGAAGGCGCCCTCCTCGGTCACGAAGGCGGTCGTCACCACGTCGCCCCACACGCGGCCCGATGCGCGGATTTCCAATCTTTGGGTGGTGATATTCCCGCGCACCGCGCCCGCCACGACGACGGCGTTGGCGCGGATGTTCTCGCAGGTGACGCGTCCCGTTTCGCCGACGACGAGCATCCCGCGCAGGGCGATCTCGCCCTCGAACGCGCCTTCGATGCGGACGCCTCCCGCGCCGTTGATCGAACCGTGCCAGATCACGCCCGATCCCAGCACGGACGTGATGCGCTCGACGGCCTGGATGAGTTGGGTGGATTCGGCGGGGGGGAGGTTGCGTTTGAACATGGGACAATTTTACCGTTAAAACCAAAAGAGGCGGATGCGCCGCCGCGGATAGGCGCACGATTGAAGTAAAATACCGTGAGTTTGGATTGAAAATGCGATAGAATACAGCAGTCCGCTCCACGGAGGCGCTCATGGACATCCTTCATCTCATTCAAGGATTGCGAGAAGATAATTTGCCCGTTCCCAAGTCAGGAAGATTGGCTGAAATGGCAGCGGTTTCTTTCAAGAAGTTAAGAAGGATGGAAACCATAAAAACGCAAATCACCCTTGTGTTTCTAACCATCGTGCTGGTGGCTTGCGCGCCTAACATCGCATCTGTTCCAACAGCTACAGCTACGGCCACGCCGCCTATTTTCTCGCCTACAGCGACTGTGGTTGGAATTCTGTTTACGCCGCCTCCGACACAGCCTGCCCTGCCCCTTCTCACACCTGACGCGACCCAAGTGGAACGATGGAGGGAATATCAGACGGAATTGGCAAAGGCTCTCTTTTCCTTTAGCCTCCCCTACCAGCCAGAAAGAAGATACAACCCTGAGGAATATAAGGATGCGTTATGCGAATGGGATATTTTGGGACAGTCTGGCCAGGAAGTGTATGTATGGGCAGCGTGTGTCGCCGCTAAGTATTTTACCTATCCAGCTATGGGCTTTGGAGTCGTTGGGGTCGAGATGAATCCTGCCGTAATCGATCTTGAAATGGATGGATCGATTCGAGAAGTGAACGTTCCTGGAGTGGAGTATGATGATAGTAATCAACTTCCCATCTACGATCTCCATCTATTTCCATTAGATGTACAAGAAAAACTATGCTTGCACTATTTTAGCGGCCTTGTTCTCAATGTACTACCATAACTTCCTCTTATCAGCCCTCCCATTATGCCCCTTTCGATAGGCCAAGACTATCTGTACTGGATTCGCATCTTGAATTTCGAGAAACACATCCGGAGGAGCCACCATTGGTTGTTCTTTCGGTAATGCCAATGGCAACTCCGACGCCGTGATCCTATACAATAAGCATGAGGATTTAATCTTTTCATCTATCACAAAAACCGCAAGGAGATCAACCTGAACAAGCCCAAAAATTTCTTTTTCGCCGCGTTGATAAGCGTAATCATGTTGTTTATTCTGGGAAATGTGGCGACTTCCGCGCAGGTGACCGGCGTTACGCTCATTGACACCACGTCAATGCCAACGATTATGCCTACCAAAACTCCATCGGGAGAGATACTTTCCGCGGAAGTGCAGGAAGAGCTGAAGGCTATTGTCCAATCATATATTGAGATTCGCTACCGCGCGCTCAGCGTATCTGACTCGGAGGATTACAAGCAGAACGGCTTTGGCGATAGGGTGTCGGATGCGCGCGAGGCGGAAGTCTTCGTGCGCGAAGAAACAGCAAAACTCGCGGTGCAGATAAAACACGCTGAGCTCGACGATCTTCGATACGTGAGTTACAAAGTTTTCCTCAATTTTCGCAGTGTCACTATTGATCCGAGTACTCAAGTCGCTACGATATCGGTAATCGAGGGAAATGAAGTAGTGTATGAAATTTCGACAGAACTTAATCCAGAAAACCCGATTGTTTCCCATACTGCTGGCATTAAACATACAATCTCCGAACCCGTCTCAGGCGTGGACGTGACTGATTTCGGCTTGACAACCACTGGTGGCATATCCGGTGTGTCAATCGCGAGTGTTAGCGGATCAGACACCACATACACTGTGGTTGCGAAGACCGGCAAAGGGAGTGGTACACTTCAGTTGGTAGTCAGCGATAACGATTCGATTGTGGACGGGGCCGGTAACAAATTGGGTGGGACTGGTCTTGGTAACGGTAACTATTGGGATGGCGAGACATACACTGTCCGGCCAACGGCATTCATGGAAGGGCCGGTAAGCCATTGGATCCTTTACATGCTTATGGCATCCATAATCGTTCCCTCAGTTGGAGGCACTCATGGACATCCTTCACCTCATTGACCGCCTCGAAGAACTCTTCAACGAAAGCAAGGCCGTCCCGCTCACGCGCAACGTGATGGTGGACGAGGATAAAATGCTGGACATCATTGACCAGATGCGGATTTCGATTCCGGAAGAGGTCCGAAAAGCCCAGCAGATCCTCGGGCAAAAGGAGCGCTTCCTGGCCCAGGCGCAGGAGGAGGCCAACCGTACCGTGGAGATCGCCCGCCAAAAAGCGGACGACCTTGTCCAGCGGGATGTGATCGTACAGGATGCCCAGCGTCACGCCGCGCAGATCAAGGAACAGGCGCGCCTGGATGCCGAGGCCACCCGCCGCGATGCGGACGATTACGTGCTGGAGGCGCTGCGCCGCTTGCAGGATGAACTGGAAAAACTGCTCAATCAAGTGCGGAATGGAATCCGCACGGTGGAGGAAGACCAGGCGCGGCGAACCTCCGCGGCGCCATCCACGCTCGAAAAATAAAGAAACAGCCCTCGTCCAAAAGACGGGGGCTGGAATTTTTCCGCGCAAGGATCAGCCGGCGGAGGTCGGCTTTGCGGGCGTAGACGCGACCTCGGCCGCCTTCTCCTCCGCCGCGAACCCGAACCACGGACGCAGGCGCGGGTTGCGGTGGATCGCCAGTTCGTAGATCAGCGCGGGGACCAGCACGCCGCTCGCGAAGGCCAGCCAGATGGTCGGTTCCTGCGGGATGCCGAGGCGCAGGTATTTATCGGCGAGAGTCTCTTGAATGGGGACGTGGAAAATGAGGATGACCAGCGAGATGCGCCCGAAATAGCGGAACATGTTGGCGAGTTTTTCCGACCATTTTTCGAGATTGCGCGCCAGCGAAAGGATCATCGCGATCCCAAGCAGGGCCTCGGCAGTGTTGACCCACAGCGAGGGATAGGTGCGCGTGTTGAAGTCGAGGGTCGGGGGGAGAAAAAGCACGAGGACCAGGAGCAGGCCGAAGATCGAGAGGAGAACGAGGGGCGAGGCGAAGAATTTTTCCAGCGGTTTCTGGTTCACTTCGTAGCCGACGAGGAAGAAAAATCCGCTTGCGAGAACAAGGTCGAGGCTGTAGGGCAGGCCGTAATATTCCCCGCCGATGAGGGGCGCGGTGAACGGCCAGAAATAGGGCATGGTCAACACGCCCGCGGCCAGCATGGCGAACAGCAACAGCCAGCGCAGCCAGTCCATTCGTATCCGCCCAAAAATGGAACGCCATGCGATCCACGCGAACAACGCCGCCGCGAACAGGTGCGGAATGAACCATAATTGCACCCAGTCAATGTAGTATCCCGTCGCATACATGGATTTGAGGATGCGCCCCCAGATGACGGGAAAGGTCATGTTCGAGAAAGCCGCCTCGCCGAGATAGATGATGAAGATCGTGAAGAAGTATGGCTTCATCAACGTGTTGAAACGCCGCTTGAACGTCTCGCCGAAGGCGCGCTCGGGGCGAAAGAACATGCCAGATAAAAAGAAAAACAGCGGGATGTGGAACGCGTAGATAAATTTGTGCAGCGTGGGATGATGTCCCGCCAGGTCGTTGTGCGCCAGCACGATGACGAGGATGCCGAGGCCCTTGGCGATGTCAATGTAGGCGATGCGTCTGTTCATGGGGATATTTTAGCATGTGTCCCACCGCCATTACTAAGAAGTACCGCAAGATTTATCTTGCGCGGGCGGGGCAACATGAATGTTGCTAAGAAGTACCGCAAGATTTATCTTGCGCGGGCAGGGCAACATGA
>DAOUMJ010000277.1:0-12852 GCA_034411715.1 Anaerolineales bacterium
CAAACTCAATCACAGGCCTCGAAAGAGCCTTGCTTTCCTGACCCCTTTTGAGGTATTCTTCGAGCTGCCTGTTGCACTTACGAGTTGAATCCGCCACAACAAAAAGATACGATTACAAAGATTATACACATTGCTTTTCGCTTATTCGGGACGAAAAGTATTGCGCCGGCTTTATGGCCGAAGAAGCCAGGGCAAAGCGCCTTCAGGCTGTGGATGACTGGGTGTCCACGTATTTTGTCCCGGCCGCAATCCAAAACGGCATCATTCAATTTATTCCAAAATGGGTACTGCCTGGTTAAGCCTTCACTACGGGCGCCCGCATCATTACGATAATCTTTTGAACAATCTTTTCGGTATGCTATACTTTTTTCATGGGAAGATGGTCAGGGTTATTGCGCCTGGTTTTGGTTCTTGTTATTGCCGGTTATTTCCTTGTTTTGACCCCGCAGGGCGCCCTAGCTGCTTGTGGTGATTGTGAAGAAGGATGCGATACTTGTTGTGGTAGCATATCTAGCTGCTCCCAGGGCTGTAACCCATATACAGGAAGATGCGCCTGGTCAATCGGCAACAGTTGTGATGATTTAAACTGGGGGCCGTGGACACCTTGCGAAAACTTCTGCCAGGTTCGCTACTGTACGAATCGTAGCGATATGCAAGTCCAAAGTTGCGGCGGCGGTCAGTGTGTGGGGATTGTTGAGGAAGCCGGGTGTTTTCTGCCCGGCACCCTGGTGCAAAGCGGGACAGGAGCAAAGAAGATCGAAGACATCAAAGTCGGGGACAGGGTGGCTTCGTTTGCGGGGGATAAAGTCACCGAGTCGAAGGTGAGCCAAATCTTCAAGCGGGAGCGCGACCACTACTTTGTCCTGACTGCCGGGGACTACCGGGTCAAAGCCACGGCCGAGCATCCTTTTTATATAGGCGACGGCAAGTTCAAAGAAGTAGCCAAATTAAAGGCCGGTGACAGGGTCTTTGTTTTGGAAAAAGGCCGGATGGTTGAAAAAACCCTCACTTCGATTGTCCGGGTGGATGAGAAAACAGCGGTCTACAACATGTCAGTGGACAATACCGAGACGTTTTTTGCCGACGGCTTTGCGGTCCACAACAAGTCCACCTGTGTCTATGAGATGGGGCTTCATAACTGGCCAACGATCGCCAGGACTTCGGAGACGACGGCACGGATATCGGTGGCAGCCCAGACCGAAGTCCGTCCGAAGTGGACCGGAAGAGACGGCATGACGATTGTTTTGGCGCTTTTCAGAGGCTTGACACAGAACGCTTGTTCGGGTATCATATTAGCACAAATGGGCTAGTTATGGCCCAGGAGGCCGCTATGATGATGGTACGCAAACGAAGCGAAGAACTCAGCGACAAGCACGTCCGCATCCTCGAGTTCCTTGCAAAATACCTGGAGGAGAATGATCGTCCCCCTTCCATCCGCGAGATCTGCTCGGAGGTGGGCATTTCCTCCACCTCCGTGGTCAACTATGATCTCGACCAGTTGGAAAAGCGCGGCTACATCATCCGTGATGGACGCGTCTCGCGCGGGTTGCGCCTCACCGAAAAAGTCAAGGAGGTGCTGGGCGCGTTCGGCGACCTGTTCCGCATCCCCATCCTCGGACCGATCGCGGCCGGCCTCCCCCTCCCCGACCTCCAGCCGGGGATGACCTTCTACACCGAAAACGAAGCCAACGCGGTGGAGATCGCGCGCAGTCTCCTGCCCGCCAAAGAGAAAGGCAACGATCTATATGCCCTCGAAGTGAAGGGAGACTCGATGATTGACGCCATGATCAACGACGGCGATATCGTGGTGATGAAACCCGCCGTGGAGGCTAACAACGGCGAAATGGTGGCTGTCTGGCTTCCCGAAAACAACGAGGCCACGCTGAAGTATTTCTTCAAGGAAAAAGACCGTTACCGCCTGCAACCCGCCAATCCCACCATGGAGCCGATCTACGTCAATAAGAACAAGCCGCTGGAGATCAAAGGCAAGGTGGTCATGGTCATTCGCAAGATGGATACGGTGAAGATGTAGGAAAACGTAAACGTAAAAAACTCCGAGTTCAGGTTGGACTCGGAGTTTTTGATTCATGCGCGAATGGAATCCGAAAGTTCTACTCTCGGCTGGAGGCAGGGACTCCAGATTCCATCAGTCCGACTATTTGAGCTTGATCCTCCCTTTGGCGGAGGAGGCCTGGGACGCTTTGGCTGTCTTCGCGCTTTTGCCGCGGAAGAGAAGGGGTAACGCGAGCAGCAGGAGCAGACCCGCCAGAATCCCGCCAAATAAAGGCAGGGAACTACTGGAAACTTCGGGCAGGACTCCGCCTGGATTGTATTGACTGCTCGTGGATGTGTCGCTGATGGTGACTGTCAGCCCGCGATTGACGCCATCGCGAAGCGTGGACGGGGAAATGTAGGTGAAACTGAATTCGCCTTGCAGGGCGCGCCCGAGTTGCTCGTAGATTCCGACCAGCGCGTCCGGTCCGCTGGCGAAGCGATAGACGCCGCCCGCGCGCGAGGCCAGTCCCTGCAGCGCGGCTTCATCGAGTCCGCTGTTGGTACCCATCAAATTCGGATCGCCGAGGCCAATTGTTGAAACGGACAAGCCCGCGGGGCCGATGGCGGCAATCACGTCATCGAGTCCGCTTTTGCTGACGTTATCTAGGCCGTCGCTGAGGAGGACGATGGTCTTGCGTCCCTCGATGGGCGCGAGGGTGTTGACGCCGCGCAGCAGCGCGTCGAACATGGCCGTGTCCTTATCGGGGATGAGCGAGTCGATCGCGGCGATCAGCGCGGCGCGGTCGCCCGTCACGGGTTGGACGACGCGGACTTCGGTGTTGAAACTGATCAAACCGGCCTCGTCTTGCGGACGCATCTGCTCCACGTAGGCTTTCGCGGCGTTCTGCGCGCCGACGATCTTTTTGGAGTTGTACATGCTGCCGGAAATATCAATCACCAGCAAGGTTGTCAACGGGCCGATCTCGCCCTGGCCGGTGATGGCGGTGGGCGTCATCAGCGCGCCGTTTTCGTAGACTTGTAAACTGGAAGCCGAGACGTTGAGCGGTTCGCCCGCCGCGTCGGTGACGGAGATGTAAACGGTCACCTGGGGGAATTTGGAATTATCAACCTGTGTGATGGTGACGACGGAGCCGCCCTGCGCGGAGGCCGTCAGCGCGGGGGAAAGCGTCAGAACGAGAAGCAGGCCGAAAGTCAGGAAGAAGCGAGGAAGGTTCTTCATCGTTACCTCTTTTCGTGGTACACCATCTCGGTGTTGCCCATGCGAATCTTTTGTCCGTTGGAAAGTTGGGCGCGTTCGATCTTCCTGCCGTTGATGAACGTCCCAGACATGCTCATGTCTTTGATGGTGAAGGATTTGCCGTCGCCGGTGAGCATGGCGTGCTGCGGCGAGATGTCGGGGTCGGGGAAGACGATTTCGGATTTGAGCGCCGAACTGCCGATGGCGATGGCGGGACCGCCGGCGCGCATGAATTTATCGAGGATGAACTCCGCGCCTTTGAGTTTGCCCGAGGCGACCTCGAGCCAGGCGCGCGAGAGCAGGACGACGATGAGCGAGATGAACGCGCCGACCGACGCGCCCAGCAGGACGAGTCCCGCGGCTTTGCCGGTCGATTGATTCTGGAGCAGGCGATGCGCGTACTCCAGCAACGCGCCGCCCAGCGCGCCGCCGATCAGGCCGCCGAGCATACCCTTCCACATCTGGCTCTTGCCGACTACGCCCTCCGCGAGACCGATGAGCAGGCCGAAGACAGCCCAGCCCAGCGCGCGTCCGAGGATGCCCGCGCCGACGAATTGAAAGAGGAACTCGCCGAGGGGCAGGCCAATCGCGCCGGCGATGAGTCCGAGCAGGCCGCTGAAGAGTCCCGATTTGGCGAGTTGGACGAAGTTGCGCGTGATCAGGCCTTCGGTGATGCCGATGAAGAGTCCGATGCACAGACCGACCAGCGCGCCGACGACGGCCTCGCTCAGGTACAGGTTGGAGGCGAACGAAAGCCCGAGGCGGTCGCTCACCTGCCAGCCGAAGAGTCCGCCCAGCGCGCCCAGCACGGCGTAAAAATACGTTCTCATTCTTCTACTCATTTTTTGCTTCTCCTTCCTCCTCGATGGGAGTGAGGTTCGTCCAGAAGACCAGTGAATTTCCAGAGGCGCCATTCAGTTCGTGGAAACCGAAATAGCGCGACGGGTCGAAACTTCCATCTGCCTGACGGATGAAAATGCCGCCGGTCCTGGTGTGCGGTTCGATCACCAACGCCACCTGCCAGGGTTCGGGGAAAAAATACTTATGAAGCCAGGTGTCGTAATGCGAGAGAAAGATGCCCATGCGCGGGTGGGTGTGGTACCAGCCGACGATCTTTTTGCCTGCGTGATGCGCGTCGATCTCCTTGTGGATTTCAACGAGGCTATCCTGCGTAAACGTCAGGTGGACGCTGCTCTGCCGCGTGTGCCGCGCGTGGAGCGCGCGTTCCACCACGATGAATTGACGCCCGTTCTCCTTGTCCACGCACCACTCGCCCACCAGGATGCCGCCCACCTCGTTATCCATGTCGCTGACAGAATGCAGGCAGATGCGGCCATAGGCAGACTGGCTGATGAAGACCGAGACCAGCGGCTCCAATCCAAGCGCGTCGTAAGGAGAGTTCCAGCGGCGCGCGTTCGCTTCGGGCATGGGTTGGTGGATGGGTTTCATGGGTTCCGGCGGGTGGATGTCAACGGTCATGGCTGGATGAGGGGAGTAATCCCATTTTCCTCACCCGGTTCCACGCGGAGACCGGGCGAGGAAGGGGGGCGTTCATGGCTAACCGGCGGTCACGTCGGCCGTCATCATCAGGCGGTCGTTCTGCGGAATGGACGCCTGGCTGAGAGTCTCTTCCTCTTTCAATTCGCGGCCGAGCGCCTTGCTGTCGAGGCGATAGGACATCGGGCGTCCATCGGGACCCGTGGTCGGCAGTTCCAGCGAGGTGGTCAGTTCGGGGATGAGTTCCTTCACGGGAACGTCGTCGGGAACCTCGGCGTTGCGGGAACCTCCAGAGGGAAGAACGATTGTGACGGGAATGTCGGACATGGTTTGCTCCTTTCAGAATGGGTGGATACGAACTTTCTAAAACCGGCGCGCCGCGGGAAATAGACATTTGTAGTACCGCGACATTCATGTCGCCTCCTGCAAGATAAATCTTGCGGTACTGACTCACTTCAACTTGATCTTCGCCTTCGGCTTATTGAAAAAACTGATCTTCGGCTTCCCGGCGGACTTCGACGCGGACGAGGTCAACTTGACGCGCTCGGGGCGCATCAACTCGCGCGGGTCAACGGGGAACGCCTTCGGGTTCTTCTTGCGATACTCACGGCTCCAGCGCGCCGCCTCGGGATCCCAGGGGAAGGGCGGCTTGGTCGGGTCGTCGTGGAAATTCTTCCACTGCAGCATCTCGCCCAGCATGATCACGAGTCGGTCGAGCGAACGGCTGGCCGTCCACCACGCGGCGTCTATGCACACGCTTCCGTTCAGGTGATTGATATTCGGATGCCAGATCGGCGTCAGCCACTTCATGCCCGGCCAGCGCTGGGGATACTGGTTGTGCAGGTAAATCTCCACTTGATGATTCGTCCCGTATTTCGGATTGCCCTGCCGATCCACATCAATGATGCTCTTGCACTTGAACGTGACGATGTATCGTTCAGGCGGCAAATTCGGGATCGGCGAGATCGCTTTGATCGAAATCAGATCGCTGCGCGCCGCCAATTCCTTCATCAACTCGTGATCGGCCTTCATGCGCCTCATGCGCGGACTGTCCAGCACGCCCACTCCAGCGGTGATGTCCGCGGTCAGCATCAGGCGGTCGCCGTCGGGGACTCCCGCCGCGGCGAGGGTCTCCTCCTCTTTCAGTTCGCGGCCGAGCGCCTTGCTGTCGAGCCGATACGACATCGGGCGTCCATCGGGACCGATCGTCGGCAACTGCAACAACGAAGCGAACTCCGCCAGCAGGTCGCGCACCGAAACGTCGTCGGGAACTTCGGCGTTGCGCGCGCCCCCGCTCGGCAAAACGATGGTCACGTTAAGGTCAGGCATGGTTCCTCCATCAAGAGTTGTAGTGCGGCACCTGGCAGACGCCGGTGATTTCCCAGCAGTCCTTGTGGTGCAGGGTATGGCAGACTTCACATTCGACCACGCCGCGCGGATCGACTCTACTGACTGGTTCCAGGCAAAACGGACAGCGATGCTCCTCCACGATCGCCAATTGGACCTTGGGCTGGCCGCGCCTCAAAATGCTTTTTTTCTGTCTGACGGGCAGTTCTTCCGCCCGAATTGGCTTCACTGTTTTCTTCGGTTTTGCCACTCGCCCTGCGCGTTTCACACTGACGGGTTTCGCTTTGGGCTTCAAAAATTCCAAAACCGATTTCCGCTTCGTCGGTTTGACCGCGCTCGGACGCGCCCGCTTTGGAATCGCGGCCGGTCTCGGCCGCGCGGCAGGCGCCGGCCGCGGCGCGGCGACTGCCTGCGATGACAGCGTCGGACGTTTTCTCCAGGCGCGGGAGACGAGGAAGAAAATCACCAGCCCAACCGCGACCTGAATCAATCCGTCCACGTCCACTTGCTTCGGCCAAATCTCGAAGGGGCCGATCCCGTATTTCCATTCGGAAAACAGTCCCAGCAAAAACAATCCAACGAGATACGTGAACATTGCCGCGACGAAGCGGAGGAAACCACTGCGGCGATTCAAGATCCAGCGCGAGCCAAATCCAGAGATGAGCGCAAGCATGACCACGGCAGACCAATTCTCCAGCCAGGTGGGAAGATTGCTCCTCTCACGAAACAGCAACACCAATCCAAACGCCGACGCGCTCACAAAGACGAGAAGCAACAATATCTTCAAGAACAGGTTGCTGCTGACAGAGGCGCGGGAGGGAGCGACGGAACTCATCGTGGAAATTTGGGCGGACATTTCTACTCGAATTTCAACCGCGCAGTTTCACGCGTCCACGCGCGGGATTGATCTTGACGCCTTTGATCTTCACCTCGCCCTTCAAGCGGACGCGGCCGCGCACAGGCGATACAGCGCCCGCCGTCTGCTCGAAGTGGCGGAAGTGGAGCGCCTCGGGCAGGTCGCCCGTCAACTCGTAGAAGCGATATTGCACGCCGTTATGCGCGCGCATAATATGCAGGGCAGGCACGCCCACGCTCGCCAGCGTGCGATGCAAAAACTTCTCCTGCCCGGTGATGACGTGCGTCAACGTGGACTCCCGCAAAATTCCACAAGTGGGACAATGCCCCGCTTCGAAGGTCACTTCGCTCAGCGGCCTGAGAATTTCTTCAACGGTGTGGCAGTTCGGGCATTCGAGCGAAAGGACGAGTTCCTGATCCAGTTCGATCAGCGCGTCCGCCCCGAGGTCCGCGCGTGCGATGCGCAGCAGGTCGGCCAGGGTCGTGCGTTCGGCGCGGGCGGGCAGTTCGGTGACCTCGCCATACGTCCAGTGACTCTCGCAATCCTCGCGCGGCGAATACGCGGTGGTGTGCATCTCGTTGGTCATGCCGTTGAAGTGCGTCACCTTGCCGGGTTCCGTCGGTAAATCGTGGATCAGTTTGAGCGCCTCCTGCGATTGCATCGCGCCGATGATCGAAGCGATGGTCGGCGTGGTTGGCACTTTGCCAAGCAGAATATTTTGGCGCGCCAGCAACGGGCAGGAATAGCGCATCGAGAGATCGCGCAATGCCTGTTCGGTGAGCGTGCATTCGTAGCACGCGCCCTCGCCCGGCTTGAAGACGCGCACCAGCCCCAGCAATTCCTGGATCGCGCCATCCACCCAGGGCTTGTTCACCCAATAACAAAAACGGTTCACCGCCAGCCGCGCCTCACGATTATCGAGACAGCCGATCACCGCATCCATGCGGCGGAAAATCCCCAAACCCAATTGCGTGGTCACGTCGCCGTTCACGTACTGCACATGCACCTGCGGGTTCACCGACTTCGCCCGCGCCGCCGCCACCTCCGCCTTGCTGCGATTGTTGTCCGTCTCGCGAAACAGCACCGAGCGGCTCAGGTTGGCGGCCTCGATCTTGTCGAAGTCCACGATGAAAAGATTCCCCACGCCCATCAGCGACAAATTCTTGATGACCTCGTTCCCCAACGCGCCCGCGCCGATGATCATGATCTTCGCCTGCCGGACTTTTTCGCGCTCCCACCACGAGATGAACTCGAACGTGCCAAGACGATCCTTTTTGAGATTCGGGATGTGGATCGGCTTCTCGGGCGCGATCGGGATTCGGAGCGGACCCGTCGGCGGTTCGCTCGCTGCGGGACGTTCGCGCGGGGTCGCCGCGCCCCCGGCCATTTCCTTCGCCTGGGCCATGTTCGACTCATCCACCGCGCAGGCAAACCAGCCCACGCCCGGGCGCGCCTCGATCAGGCGGTTCTTCTCCAGCGCTTTGAGCGCCTCCCGCAACGTGGCGCGGCTGATTCCCAACTGGTTCATCAGGTCGCGCTCCGGCGGCAGTTGCGCGCCGGGCGGCAGGCTGCCGTCCAGGAGGGAGGCGGTCAGTTTGGCGGCGGCCGATTCGGCCAAAGTTCGGTGGGAAACGGGTTGGATTTTTATCATGGTTTTTGTGGTCTGGTGGTCAGACCAGACAATGCCAGTATAGGCCATTTTTACGTAAAGTCAATGGATTTCGGTGGGAAATTGGTACTATATTGGCTTTCGTCAACAGAATCAAAAACGACCGCTCGCATGAACGGTCGTTTTTGATTCGCGAATAAACCTAGGCGAGTTCCACCACGCCGCCGGCTTCCTCGAGTTTCTTCTTGGCGTCCTGCGCGGCGTCCTTGCCCACCGAGGAGAGCACTTTGCCACCGGCGGTCTCGGCCAGGGTCTTGGCCTCGCCGAGGCCGAGGTTCGTCAACTGGCGGATGACCTTGATGACCTCGATCTTCTTGGGGCCGGCATCCTTGATGATCACGTCGAATTCGGTCTTCTCTTCGACGGGTTCGGCGGCCGCGCCGCCAGCCGCGCCGCCCGCGACAGCCATCGCGACGGGAGCGGCGGCGGAAACGCCCCATTTTTCCTCCAGCATTTTGACCAGTTCGGCGGCCTCGAGCACGCTCAGTTCGCTCAGGGACTCGACCAGTTTTTCCAGATTTGTTGCCATTGTTTACAAACTCCTTGCTTGTAGATGATTTTTTTCGTAGTAGCGATACGGCGCTTCACAATGCGCAGACCTGGCGTTGGAGAACGCCAGTTACGCGTCCACGGAATGCCGACAAAGATTTCCCATCGCGACCTTACGCCGCGGCAGGTTTTTCGGAATAGGCGCGGAACACCGATGCCAGCGAGCGAGCGGGTTCGGCCAGCGTGCGGACCAGTTTGCCAGCCGGGGCTTGCAACACGCCCAACAGTTGAGCGCGCGTGACCGGGAGCGGCGGCAGGTCGGCCAGGGCTTTCACCTGCGATGGGTTCAACGCCTGTCCACCCATGAAGCCGCCCTTGACTTTGGCAAACTCCATGCCTTTCGTCGCCTCGCTCAACGCTTTGGCGGTTGCGGCCGCGTCCGTAAACGCGAATGAGACTGCGGTGCTTTTCTCGAACAGGCCAGCCGGGACGGTCATGCCCCCCGCTTCGAAGGCGCGTTTCGCCAGCGTGTTCTTCAAAATGTGGAATTCGCCGCCGGAATCGCGGATCTTGGCGCGGATGGCATCCAGATCCTTCATCTTCGCGCCGGTGTATTCCACCAGAAGAACTGCCTGACTGCGTTTCAGCCAGTCGGCATACTGGTTCAGCGCCTCTTCCTTGCGCTGTTTTGTAATGGCCAAAGGACAATCACCTCCTTTCACAAAAAAGTCTTTGCCACTCGCTTCGCGAGGCAAAGACTTTTTGCAACCCATGAGGGGAAACAGCCCAAAGGCTGTTATTTGCATTCAGTCTCCACCTGGGCAGGAAATTAAGCCCCGTGCATCTTTAAGAACGCGAGGGGCGCCCGCCGTCATTGGCGAAGTGGCGTTTGAGTTAAGCGAATGAGATTATTCGCCAGCCTCCAGAGATTGAGCCGCGTTGGGATCGATCTTGATACCCGGTCCCATGGTGGTCGCGACCGTGATGCGCTTGAGATACGCGCCCTTGGCGCCCGAGGGGCGCGCCTTCCGCAGGGCATCCATCAGCGCGGTGAAATTTTCATACAACTTGTCGGCCTCGAAAGAAACTTTACCGACGGAAACGTGGATGTTGGCCGTTTTGTCGAGGCGGAACTCCACGCGGCCTGCCTTCGATTCCTGGATGGCGCGACCCAGATCGTTGGGCGACACCACCGTCCCGGCTTTCGGGTTCGGCATGAGGCCGCGCGGACCGAGCACGCGTCCGAGGCGGCCCACCTTGCCCATCATGTCGGGCGTGGCGATGGCGACATCGAAGTCCAACATGCCGCCCTCGATCTTCTTCAATGTCTCATCGTCGTCCGCAACCAGGTCGGCCCCGGCCGCGCGAGCCGCGGCGGCGCCATCGCCAGCCGCGAAGACGAGCACGCGCACCGTCTTGCCGAGTCCGTGCGGTAGCACGACCACGTCGCGCACTTGCTGGTCGGCCTGACGCGGATCGAGCCCGGTGCGGATGTGAACCTCCACCGTCGAATCGAACTTGGTGGTGGAAGTTTCGCGCACCAGCGCCATGGCCTCCTTCGGCTCGTAGAGCCGGTCAATTTCCACTTTGGCCGCGGCGGCCTTGTATTTTTTACCGTGTTTTGCCATTGGATCCTCCGTGGTGTTAGCGGGCTTTTAGTCTAATAGTCTGTTAGTCTAATGGTCAAATAGTCTTGTGGTCTGACTATGAGACTAGCGACTATGCGACTAAAGACAACCCTCCCACAAAATTAATCAACCACAGTCAAGCCCATGCTGCGGGCTGTGCCTTCGACCTGCTTCATCGCGCCTTCGATATCAATCGCGTTCAGGTCTTTCATCTTCAACTCGGCGATCTCGCGCACCTGCTTGCGCGTCACTTTCCCAACCTTGTCCTTGTTCGGGACAGCCGAGCCTTTCGCCACGCCCGCCGCCTTGCGCAACAGAACCGCGGCCGGCGGGGTCTTCAGAATAAAGGTGAACGAGTTATCGGTATAAACCGTGATCTCCGCAGGCAACACCTCGCCCTGGCGGTTGGACGTGCGGGCGTTGTACTCCTTGCAAAACTGCATGATGTTGATGCCGTGTCCCGCGAGCGCGGGACCGATGGGCGGCGCAGGGTTGGCTTTCCCAGCCTCGATCTGCAAACGTACGATTGCTTTGACTTTCTTTGCCATGTTTGCTCCTTTGTGGTTTTAGCGGGCCTTTGAGACCCTCCCACGAATTCAGTGAACAGCGGGCAAAAACGCTCACTGATTACTGATAACTGATAACTGGCCTATCAGGCCTTCTCCACTTGAAGGAAATCCAACTCCACGGGCGTCTCCCGCCCGAAGAAATTGACCATCACGCGCACTTTCGTGCGCTCCATGTCGATCTCCGCTACGTTGCCGCGGAAATCGTTGAACGGACCGTCAATGATGCGGACGCGTTCGCCGACTTTGTAAGTAACCTTGATCGTCGGCGCTTCGGCCTCCATGCGCTTGATGATCTGGTTGACTTCCTCGGGCCGGAGCGGTGTGGGCGAGTTGCCCATGCCGACGAAACCCGTTACGCCCGGCGTGTTGCGGACAACGTACCAGGACTCCTCAGAGAGTGTCATGTTCACCAGCACATAGCCGGGGAAGATGTGGCGTTCCACCGTGCGGCGTTTGCCGTCGCGGACCTCGATCTCCTCCTGGGTGGGGATGACCACGTCGAAGATCTTGTCCTTCATGCCCATGGTCTCGATGCGCTGCTCGAGATTGTGGCGCACTTTGTTTTCGTAGCCCGAATAGCAGTGGATGACGTACCAGGCGGGGCCGCCCTCGGCGGGCAGGTCGAGGGGCGCGCCGAACATGGACGGCAGACTCGATTCAGCCGCGGGAACCGGCTCGGTCCGGACCGACGCGTGAATCGCCTCCGTCTCGGACGAATCGGTCAGGACCGGTTCGTCCGGAGGATTCACGTACGCCTCGTCCGGCTCGATCGGCTCGATCGGTTCCTGGGTGAACTGCTTCTCGGGTTCCTGCACTTCCATCAAAACCTCAGATCCTGCTAAGCGGAGATTGCCAGGTTGATCAGGCCCTCTCCGATGCCATCCACAATGGCGAGATAGATGCCCATCACGATCATCACCACAATGACGATGATGGTCAATTGCCGGGCTTCCGGCCAGGTGGGCCAGTTCACTTTGCGAAGTTCGCCAACTGTTTCACGAAAGTAACGTGAGATGGCGTTCGGTTTTTTCTCATCTGCCACGTGTGTTGCTCCTCTTGCTCATTTTGACGGCTAAAACGCCGCCAGTCACGACGGCGTTGCCAATCAGGCAGGCCAGGCAGGACTTGAACCCACAACCGCTCGTTTTGGAGACGAGTGCTCTACCAATTGAGCTACTGGCCTAGTTAGTCGAATAGTCTCATGGTCAGCGGACTCATGGTCCTGGCTATAAGACCATTCGACCATGAGACTAACGACTATTTGGTTTCGCGATGCAACGTGTGTTTGCGGCAACGCGGGCAGAATTTTTTGAATTCCAGCCGGTTGGGATCGTTGCGGCGATTCTTCTCAGTGGTGTAATTGCGTTCCTTGCAGTCGCCACATTGCAATGTGATGACCGGGCGCACGTCTTTCTTCTTGGAAGCCATCTTTTACTTACTCGATTCTACTCAAGGATTTTGGTGATGACGCCCGCGCCGACGGTCAGGCCGCCTTCGCGGATGGCGAATTTCGAGCCTTGCTCCAGCGCCACCGGCACGATCAA
>DAOUMJ010000278.1:0-10462 GCA_034411715.1 Anaerolineales bacterium
GCATCGGGACGATGTACCGCCGAGACCGCAGAGTACGCGGAGACTTGATAATGAAGAACTCTGCGCTCTCCGCGGTCTCTGCGGTTAGTTTTTTCAGTGGACTCATACGTCCGAATTCATAATTTGCCGATCCTCTTCTTCACCTTCGTAACAATCGTGACGAGGATTGCGATGATCTCATCCGTCTCCTTGCGGAGTGGTTCGAGTTTGGCGGCGGGAACGATCTTCGCCCTGACGAGAAGTTCGAGCCAATATGCGGTCTCATCGGCTTCCTGTAACACGCTTTCAAGTTTGTTGATGAAGTCCGCGTCCGACTTGGCGCGCTGGCTTTCACGAAACTGCGCGCCGACGGATGTTCCAGAGCGCAAGGCTTGTTTTCCAAGCGTCTGCGCCACAGTTGATCTTGACAGGCTCGAATACAGATTGACAATCCGCAAAGCAAAGTCCGTTGTCCGTTCGCGCAAGTCGTTCTTTCTCTCGTCCATTTTTTCCTTCCTTTCTGAATTCATAATTCAGATTTCATAATTTCGAGTTCGAGTTCCTCATCAATCCTCGTCTGGATGTCATAGATGCGCCGATACATTCCAGCGGGATCAACGAGCAACTCTTCGTGCGTTCCCATCTGAACCACTTCACCCTTGTCCAACACCAGAATCAAATCTGCGATCATCACGGACTGGATGCGGTGGGCAATGATGAACGTGGTGCGGTTCTGCATCAGCGAGTTGAGCGCTGCGCGTATCTCTGCCTCTGTTTCGAGATCCACGGAGGACGTCGAGTCGTCGAGGATCAGGATACGCGGATTTTTCAGCAGGGTGCGGGCGATGGTCACGCGCTGCTTCTGCCCGCCGGAGAGCGTCACGCCTTTTTCGCCGACCAGCGTGTTGTAGCCGTCGGGGAAGGTCAGGATCACTTCGTGGATCGCGGCGGCCCTGGCGGCGCGCTCGATCTCCTCCTGCGGCACGTCGCGCCCGACGCCGTAGGTGATGTTCTCGCGGATCGAGCGGCTGAACAGGAACGGCTCCTGCTCCACGATGCCGATTTGCTTTCGCAGGTACTCGCGCGGGTAATCCCGTAGTTCCGCGCCATCGAGCAGGATGCTCCCGCCCGTGTACTCGTGAAAACGCGGCAGGAGATTCACCAGCGAGGTCTTGCCCGAACCCGTCGAACCGAGCAACGCCACAGCCTGCCCAGGCCGCACGTGGAACGAGACGTTCTTGAGGACATCCGACTTCCCGTCCGAATACATGAACGAGACATCCTCGAAGACCAGATCGCCTCGCGCGGGACTTTGGGGCTGGACGCGGCCTTCGAAGAGCGCTTCGCGGTCCTGCTTGACGATCTCCATCAACCGCGAGTACGAGACCAGTCCCGACGACGCCTGCACGATGATGCGTCCCAGGTTGCGGATCGGCCACAGCAACTGCGTGATCAGTCCCGTGTACGCGACGTACGTCCCGACGGTGATCTCGCCGTTGATCGCCAGCGTCGCGCCATAGACGAAGCCGAACAACATCTGGAAGCCAAGCACGATATCCGAGAGCGGCCAGAAGAGCGAGTGCATTTTCAGCAGGTGACGTCCGCGCTGGAACTTCTCGAAGTTGTCCTTCTCGAACTTGCCCATCTCGTAATCCTGCCGCGCAAAGGCTTTCACCACGCGCACGCCGGTCAGGTTTTCCTGCAAGGTCGTCGAGAGAATCGCCTCCTGCTCCTGATATTCCTCGTAACGTTTGGTCACCAGTTTGAAGAACCACAGCGACACGCCCAACACGACGGGAATCGTCACGATGGACAGCCACGCCAGTTTCGGGTACAGGTTGAGCAGCGCGGCGAAGTTGATGACGAACACCAGCAGGATGCGCCCCACGCCGATGGCCTGTTCCGAGAAGAAGCGGCGGAGCGAGTCCACATCCGAGGTGACGCGCTCGATCAGGTCGCCCGTCGGCGTCTGGCTGTGATACGAGAACGTCAGCCGCTGGATATGGTCGAACAGGTAGTCGCGCAGGCGTCGCGTGATCCCCTCGGCGGTGTAGGCGGCGAGGCGGCCCGAAAGATACGAGAAAAGTCCCTCGAAACAGGCCAGTCCCACAAACGCGAGCGCGATGATGGCGAGAGTCTGATTCAGCGTGGAAAAGGCGTAGGTCTGCGCGCCCAGCACAACGTCCGCGAAGTAGCGCAGGAGGAGGAAGGTGAAGGTGCGCGAGGCGGCGGCGACGGCCAGCGCGGCCGTCGCCGCGAGGTATGGGAGTCGGTAATCCGTCATCATGCGCCAGACGCCGGCCAGTTTGCTTTTGGCCGCCAGCGATTGGCGAAAGTCGAAGGTTTGAGGTTGAGGTGTCATGGTTCAAGTTCCAGGTATCAGGTGTCAGGTGTCAGGTGTCAGGTGTCAGGTATCAGGTGTCAAGTGTCAGGTGTCAGGTTCCAGGTGTCAGGTTACTGTTTTCCCCCTCCCTGGACGGGGAGAGGGGCAGGGGGTGAGGGCGATGGGCAAATAAAAAAGCCACGATGCTCGCGCACCGTGGCCTTGAGGGGACAAGACAGGGTTGACCTAGACTCGATCAACAGGCGCGCTACGCGAAGGCAGGGAACCGCTGAAAACGGGAACGGCGATAAAGAACTTACGGTTGTTCATGTAGCGCACTCCTTTCTTTTGGGATGTGTTGCGATTTTCCGCAACGGCTTGCAGTTTATCACGGGAGGGGGAGGGGTGTCAAGAAAAACATGCGGCATTATAATCGTCCCGTGCCTCTCGCCGCCTTTCGACTTTCCGCCCAACGTCCCATTCCGATTGAATCCAATACCGATTCACCCGATGAACTGACCCGCCGCCTGCCGCGCGGTTTTTACTCGACGTTCATCACCAACGCCAACGGGACGCGCGTTCTCGGACTCTCCGCGCACCTGGATCGAATCTACGCCCCAATCGAATCGTCCCTCACGCCCTCCGCCTCCCGCGCGGACCTTCGGCTGGCTCTGTCTCGATTGGCCGCCTCCAACGCCCCGGGCGAATCCCGCTTCCGCGTCCTCCTGAGCGAATCGGACGGGACGGTGTACGTTATCGTCCAGCCGTTCGCGCCTTTAGCGAAGGAAATTTATGAACGCGGGGTTCGCGTTATCACCGCGAATCTCGTCCGCCGCGAGGCGCGCAAAAAGGATTCGGATTTCATTGCCGCGAGTCAGGCGGAACGCGCGAAGATCGGCGGAGGTGTGTTCGAAGTGTTGCTGACAAAGGACGGGAAAATCTACGAGGGGATGACGTCGAATTTTTATGCAATACCGCAAAATTCATTTTGCTTTTCACAGGGGAGGCGAAATGAATTTCGCGGTACTCTCATCACCGCGCGGAGGGGGATTCTCCTCGGCGTCACGCGCCGCGCCGTGCTTCGCCTCGCGAGAGGGGAGGGGATGGGAATCGAATACCGCGCGCCGCGCTTGGATGAAGATTTCGCGGAAGCGTTTCTCACATCCAGTTCGCGCGGGATCGTGCCAATCGTGAAAATCGACGGGAGGTCGGTGGGGGAGGGGAGGGTGGGGGCGTGGACGAAAAGATTATCGTCAGCGTATCGGGCTTATGTCGAGGAGAGGAGCGAGGAGTTAGTCGGATAGTCGGTGGAGAATTTGAAGGTTATCTCGATCATCATGCCCTCTTGTTAAAAATTTCATCGTAGGCAGCGTCGGCTTCGCCGCCAAAGTGAGCGTAGCGATTGGTGGTGTTGATGCTTTCGTGGCGGGCGAGTTCCTGCGAGAGTTTCAGGTTTCCTTTGGCAAGATAGGTCATCGTGACAAAGTAGTGACGAAAATCGTGGATACGAACAGCGTTGCGTTCCACGCCGGCGTCTTCGATGCGCGCTTTGATGGCCTTCCACATCCCGCCAGCCGTGATCGGGCGGATTTTTTTACTGGCGCGAATGTCATGGCGGGCAAAAAGCGGCTGGGAACCGAGCGGTATGCGGGAATTTGGCTCGACATTCGCCCTTGCGTGTAGGTATGCCTTGAGCGCTTCGATAGAACGATTCGAGAAGCGAATGACGGCTTGTTTGTCGCCTTTGCCGATGATGATGGCGCGCTGTTCCAGCCAATCAATATCGCCGCGTTTGAGGGAGCAGGTTTCGGAAATCCGCAAGCCTGTATCTATAAGCGTCAATACAAAGGCGCGGTCGCGCAAGTTTTCCAAATTGGCGCGCGGTGTCTCTGCGTCGGCGCGCAGTGCGGCGCAATGCGCAATGACTTTCTCGACGGATTCACGATCAAAATTGGCGATGCGTTTGCCATGAGCGCGCGTATAGTGTTTGGTCGCCTCTTTCAATTCGAACCAATTGCCAACCTTGCAGAATGCGTAAAGCGCGCGCACGGCAGTCGTATAAATTCCTTTTGTGGAAGGGGACAGGGGTCTGATCTTCGTTAGAAATCTTTCATAAGTTTCCGTATTCAAGTCGGCGTTTTCACCAACAATCTGTACGAATCTCTTCAGCGCGTGGCGATATGTGGAAATCGTGCGCGGAGAGCGGTCTAAGGTTTCCAGGAAGCGTTCAATTTGGCTTTTTAGTTCCATAGTTATTATTCCATGTAAAAATAATTATATCGAATGATGGAGTAATTTGTCAAGGCTGGGATTTAGGAGAAGAAAATCCGCTCCCCCTCTCGGAAAGGATGAGGGAAGAAAGATGAAAGACGAATGTTGTGGAAAGAAGAATGCGGAAAGAAACGCGGGCGATTATTTTCATCTTTCTGCGTTCATCTTTCATCTTTGGAAAAACCCCCTGCCCCACCGAGTCCCTCTGCTATAATCGCGGAAATTACCATCCAGAAAAACAACATGACAATTCTCTTTCCTTCTTCATCCGATATTCACTGGGAGCACGCTTCCTCACGCTACCAGTGCGTCACGCCGGGACTGATCGCTCAACTGCAAGCCGATTTCTTTGCCGGGCGCGATCTGGGCGAAACTGTCCCAAGCCTCGGCCGCGAGCAGGCCGCCATCATCGTGGCCGAAACGCTGGAGGCCGACCGTATCGTGAATTTGCCTCCTGGCAAATTTTTGACCGACTATCGTGTGGGGCCTGATTGCGATTTCAAGAGCGCTGTACTGGCGGAAATTTTATTTGCTGTCGTGGAGGAAGCCAGGCAGGAGAAGAACGAGAAAAGCGAACAAGAATGGCGGGCGTATGCAATGGCAAGTTTGGAGCAAGCGCTTAATTCACCGTTTGCCAGCCCCACCTTGTGGTATGAGGACATTTTTTGGGAGATTGCCAACAACCTTGGCCGAGACGAAGCCGACCAAAAATTCGCCTGGCTGAAACGCGGCCTGGCGCACACTCTACGGTTCCACGAAGGCGGCAACGCGCTCAATTTCCTACGCGACCTGGCAGAGACTCACCTCTTCATGGGTAACTTGGATCGGGGATTGGAAATGTTTTCCTCCATCCTGCGCCATGACCCGGCGGACATCTGGACTTATAACGCCATCGCCCTGACATTCGACCGGGTCGGCTTGACCGAGATCGGCGCGCAGGCGGTTCGACGTGCGCTTGCCCTGTTGGATGCCCAAGGTGAGCACGAAAAAATTCGGCCTCAGCTTGAACGATGCTCGACGAAAATGGCGGAGAGCAAGCTTCAAGGACGGGAGCGGGAATGCTCCCCCGCCGTTCTGCAGGAGATGCGCGCCGCGCTCGCGTTGGAATTTGAAGCGGCCGAACCTCGTCCGCTCGAAGAATTGAGCCGCGACCTTTTGCCCGACTTCGATGCGATCCAGGTAAAACGCCCGATGAAACTTTCGGACATCGGCCTCCCCGACCGCGCCGCCATCCTGAAACAACTCAGGCGTTCATCATCCGAGCAGGAGGCCGCGCAATTGGAGCAATTCCAAAATACCACGAGGGCAAGGAAGCGCCACAAGAAGCATTGAAAGAAATCGAGACATACCCTTCCAATCTTGCATTTTCAGACGCCCGGTTCTATACTGACAATATCCCACCAAGGAGGCGACCCTATGCCGCCGTTTGTTTCTGCCGAATGCGCGAATTCAAAGTGTAAACACATCAACCGCTACGATCTGGCGGAACTACGGAAGATGGACGGATCTACCTACAAGGGGACGATTCATCGCGCGCTGGAGACCGACGAAGAATTGATCGTCACCTGTGCGAATTGCGGACAGCGATTCAAGATCACGGTTCCCCGCGCGGACAAGACGCGAGGAGGGTATCGCAATGCCGAAGCAGACTAAACCCAAAGAGGACGAAATCCTCGTCTCCTCCTCTCCCCTATCGGCACAGGATGAGCGGCTGGAGAAACTGTTCGACGAGATGGAGCAGGGATCGTTGAAAACGCTCGAAGACGCGGCGCGGCAGATCATCACCCTGTCCACTGCCCTGCTCGGCGCGTTCTTTGGCCTGTTGGCATTTAAGGATGCCCCCGATTATCTTGGCTTTTGCGAAATCAAAGTTATTGGGACAGGCGCGTTGCTGGCGTTTTTCGTCGCGTTGTTTTTCGCGTTGATCGCGGTCTCCCCAAAACGCTATGACTTCCCGCGCGCCAGCCTGACGGCTAAACGCGACATCCTAAACGAGATGCTGGCGCGCAAACACCGATTCGTCGGCATGGCCTCGTGGACGTTCGCGGTCGGCGCGTTGTTGATGCTCGCCGCGGCACTGGATATTTTGTTGTTTAGACTTTGATGTCATTGCGAGACGGCGTTCTTCCGTCGAAGCAATCCCCTCGAAACAGGAGACTGCTTCGTTCCTCGCAGTGACACTGGCGATTTGTCATTGCGAGACGGCGTTCTTCCGTCGAAGCAATCCCCTCGAAACAGGAGATTGCTTCGCTTCGCTCGCAATGACATGGATGGTGTTTCATGGCTGAATACCAGTACTTCGTCTACATCATGACCAATGCCCATAACACCGTTCTTTACACGGGCGTCACCAACAACCTGTATCGCAGGGCAATGGAGCACAAAACGGGAAAAGGCGGAGCGTTCACGAAAAAGTACAACATAACGAAACTGGTATATTTTGAATCGGGCAACGACGTGAAAGCCGCGATTGCGCGCGAGAAACAGATCAAAGGCGGTTCGCGTAAGAAGAAAGAGGATTTGATTAACAGCATGAATCCTGAATGGAAGGATTTGCTTCAAGAGTACTTTCCGTAACCTGTCATTGCGAGGAGCGTTCTTTGCGACGAAGCAATCCCCTCGGAACTGGAGACTGCTTCGTTCCTCGCAGTGACACGGGCAACCTGTCATTGCGAGCGTTCTTTGCGAAGCAATCCCCTCGAAACACGAGACTGCTTCGTTCCTCGCAGTGACATTGGCAGCAGGAGATTGCTTCGGGCGGAAGAACGCCGCCCTCGCAATGACATAAGGAAACGTTATGCTCACCCTCCATCTCACTCTCACGGATCGTCGAGTCAGCGTACGCGCCAATGGAAAAGAAAGCCACCAGTTTTCTTTGCTTGATTTGAGTCAGACAAAAGAGGAATGGAAGGACTTTCTCGATAACCCGCGTGTCTACGGCGAGAAGTTATTCAACGCGCTCTTCAGGGATGCTTCGCAGGCGCGGGTAGAGTTTGACGCGCTCTCCAAACAATCCGAGCGGACGATTGTGTTGGTGTTGGAGTCATCTGACTTGGATGTTATTGCGTGGGAGTACGCGTACAACAAAGCCAAAGAAGAATATGTAGTGGAAGAGTTCGCTTTTGTGCGCGCGCTGCCAGAGAATGAACGTCCCGCGAATGGAAGGTTGAAAGCGGGCGTGGAGCGTGTTCCGTTATTGTTTATTCCTTCCAACCCTCTGATTGACCAAAGCGGCGAGCCGATGCGGGCTTTGGATGTTGAAAAAGAATGGAAAAAGATAGAGACGTTCATCAAAGATAGCGGCGCGCCGTTTGATATGTGCCAATTGCAACCTCCCACAATAGAGGAATTACAAACGCAAATGGCGAAGCCGCAATTGATCATTCATTTTTCAGGCCACGGCGGGATAAAAGATGGAGAAGCACAATTACTATTTGAACTAAAAAATGGCGCGTCAGATTGGCGTTCGGCGCGGGAATTTATTAGTGAGATCAAGGATAAGGCGGCGATCACGTTCTTGAGCGCGTGCCAGTCCGCAGTCGCGGAAAGAACCGAGTTTTCCAATCTGGCGCGCGGACTGGTGAAGGCGGGAGTCCCGTTTGCGTTGGGGATGCAGTTCAATCTTCCCGATCCCTTCGCGCCCGATATCAGCGGACAGTTCTATAACTATCTCACGCGCGGACATGGCGTCCCCGAAGCGGCGCGGCAGGCGCGGCGCGCGGTCAAACGCCAGCATGAATTTTTTGTAGGCATGATCGCGCTGTATGCGGCGCACCCCGATGAAGTTGGTCAACTGAATTGGAATGCCAAAAACCCGCAGACCCTGAGCCTGTTCCGTCCCGCCGATGTGAGCGACCTGCCCTCCCCTGCCAGCGGATTGATCGGACGCCAGCGCGAGTTGATGCGCATTGGCACGCAGTTGCTCGAAGGAAAGAAACCGCTGACGGTGACCCTGCACGGCGCGGGCGGGATCGGCAAGACCGCCCTGCTCTGGCAGGCGCTCCTGCGCTTCGCCCCATCCTTTGAGTTGACTCTCGCCATCGCGCTGGATCCACTGCCCTCGCTGGAAAGCGTGCTGGGACGGATCGAACGCTTTTTGGGTCTGCCTTCGCCCTGCTCCAATGACACGCAGGAACGCGAAGCGATTGTGCGGGACGCGTTGACGAGCAAGCGCACGTTGTTGGGCTTGGATAATTTTGAAACGCTCAATTATGCGTTGAACGAAGAAGGCAGTGATGAGGAAAAGACTGCCAAGAGTTTGCATTCTTTTTTCAAAAGCCTTGCCGCAAACGGCGTGACGTTATGCGTAACAAGCCGCGAAATAACGAATTTGCCTGGTGAAACCATTGAAGACATTGAAGGACTATCCAATGAAAGCGGCGGGAGATTGTTTCAAGAAAATGTAGTCAAGCAAAAAGACAAGATTTACATCGAGAGGACTCAACAAGTAAGCGAAATGGTTGGTGGTCATCCATTGGCACTGCGCCTGCTTGCTTCCGCATTTGACGATCAAGTTGGAACATCGCTAGATCAGTATATTGGGAGTCTGCAATCCTTCCTGCCTAAAGCGCGCGACAAGTGGACAGAAGAAGATCGCCACGAGAGTTTGCGCGCGTCATTTGATTTTACGATGAAGAATTTAGTGAAGACAACAGAAGGAAGAGAATTGCAAAGCGCCTTATCAAGATTGAGTGTGTTTATTGCTTTCTTTGCGAGTTTTGTTGCCTCCCCCGTGTTGGAAAATCATATCCCTGAAAAAGGCGAAGGGATCATAGAAATGTTGCCAAAAGCAGAAGCCGCCTTAAATGCCTTGTGGGAACGAGGTTTGCTTGAACGTATAAACCTGCCTTTGGAAAATGAAGTTTCTTTGTATCGGCTTCACCCCGCGTTAAATCAATTCGCCGCTGAACATACTTTGCCCGAAGAACAAAACAAAACTTCGGAAATACACTGGCGTCTTATGTGCCGATTGGCAAACGGTGCTTATCCGTTCAAAAGTGAAGACAGTGGAATTTATGGGAACACGTTCTTAGCGAGAGTTGTTTTCTTTGCCATGCCTGATCTTTTGAAAGCGACAAAGTTTAGACGAGACGAAGAGACATCCACTTTGCTTTATTGCACTGCATTCCTTCAAAAGCATTTTGGGAACTTTGATGAGGCTATTAAGTTGTATCAACAATCGCATGAAATCTTTGAGGAAATCGGCGATCCACGAGGTGAAGGCAAAGCGCTTGCTATGATGGCACGAGTTTATGTCTTGCGTGGCGATTTTGTCAAAGCAATGCAATTGTTCCAAGCGGCAATAAGAATCTTTGATAGGTTGGGCGACCTAAAGGAAAAGAGTACTACTCTCCATGCAGTGGCTGGCATTTATAGCGCACAAGGCGACTTCGATGGTGCATTGAACTTATATGAAGAATCATTAGGCGCCTTTGAAAAACTTGGCGATGTGCGAGGCAAAAGTAGCACCGTCCATGAAATGGCGAACATCTATGTCACGCGTGGGGATTTAGACAGGGCGATGAAATTGTATTCACAAGGATATGAAATCGACAACGCTCTGGGCGACTTTCAGGGGAAAAGCGCTGCGCTACACGCTATGGCAAATATCTCTGTTGTAAGGGGGGACTGGGATGGGGCGATGAAGTTGTATCAGCAGTCACTCGATAGCAAAGAGGATATTGGCGATCTTGAAGGCATGTCTGGAACGCTTTCTATGATGGCGCAAGTCTGCTGCAAACGTGGGGAGTTAGATGAGGCAATGAAGTTATACAAGGAGTCTTTGAAAATCAAAGAGAGTCTGGGCGAATTGCAGGGTATGAGCGTTGTACTGAATAATATGGCGGTAGTTTATGTTGAAAAAGGAGATACGGAAAATGCGATGCGGTT
>DAOUMJ010000279.1:0-13788 GCA_034411715.1 Anaerolineales bacterium
TTTAACTTTTTGAAATGTTGAAACCGCCAGAAAATACTCGCAAATAGTGCAGTTTTTGGCTTTTTCAAAAGTAAAGATTTCACCCGTTTGCAGTATATAATGAGTCTACTGTAAAAAAGTTATTTTACCGCCGAGATCGCAGAGTACGCAGAGACTTGATAATGAAGAACTCTGCGCTCTCGGCGCACTCTGCGGTTAGTTTTTTCAGTGGAGTCTATAATGAGTCTACTGTAAAAAAGTTATTTTACCGCCGAGATCGCAGAGTATGCAGAGACTTGATAATGAAGAACTCTGCGCTCTCGGCGCACTCTGCGGTTAGTTTTTTCAGTGGACTCATTAGCGAGTGAGAGAGCGCGTCGCACCTGACTCGATGAGGCACAGCCTGTCTGCCTGGCGCGACGCACTCGCGTTAAAATGCGCGAATTTTCAGCGGCGGAACCATGGCCTTGGCGATCTGAGCGGCGAGACGGGCGTTGTTGAGCAACAAGGATAAATTGGCGCGCATGGATTTTCCTCCCGTCAATTCGTTCACGCGTTGAAGCAGGAAGGGCGTAAGCGCCTGCCCGCTGATTCCTTTTTCCTGCGCTTCGCGGGAGGCCTGCTCTTCGATGGGGTCAATTTCTTCGCGAGGGATTTCATCCGCTTCGGGAATGGGCTGGCAAACCAGGATCGCGGAGGGCATGCCGATCTCCCAATGGGCGCGGGCGAAGTCGGCGGCCTCCTGCGGGGAATTGACGCGGGCGCTGGTTCTCGATCCACTTTCGCGGCTGAAGAAGGCGGGGAACTCGTCGGCGCTGTAGCCGAGGACGGGGACGCCCAGCGTTTCGAGCATTTCCAGCGTGGACGGCAAATCGAGGATGGATTTCGCCCCCGCGCAGACGACGATCATTTGCGTCGAAGCCAATGCCTGCAAATCGGGCGAGATGTCGAAGCGCGCTTCCCTGTGGACGCCGCCGATGCCTCCCGTTGCGAAGACTTTGATTCCGACTTTATTCGCGGCGAACATCGTTCCCGCGACGGTCGTCCCGCCGCTGGCTTTCTGGACGATGGCCGCGGCGAAATCGCGGCGGCTGATCTTCATCGCGCCGGTCTGCGCGACTTCGACGAGTTCGTCGTCCGTCAGCCCGACGCGGATGGCGCCGCGCAGGACGGCGATCGTGGCGGGCGTAGCGTCGTCAGCGAGGATGACGCGCTCGATGTCGCGGCCCAGCGCGAGGTTGGTCGGAGGCGGGAGTCCGTGCGTGAGGACGGCCGATTCGAGCGCGACCACCGGCTGGTTCAGTCGCAAGGCGCGTTTAACGTCATCCTTAACGATAAAGGAAGCGGGGAGAGAGTCCATTAGATCACCAGTTGATCGTAGAGTTTTTCGAGGGTGAGTTCGGGGTAGACGGTGCCGGAGTGGCGCAGGGTGAGCGTGGCCGCGGAAACGCCGAGGCGGACGGCGTCGTCGAGTTCCATTTCATTTCCGAGACCGAACAGGACGGCCGCGGTGAGCGCGTCGCCCGCGCCGGTCGGGTCGAGGATGGGCGTCTGGATGGCGGGGATGTGGCCGCTCGTCTCGGACGAGGCGTAGACCACGCCGAACTCGGCCAGGGTGATGAGGGCGATGTCCACGCCCGCGGCCAGCAGGGCGCGCGCGTCCTCCAGCGCGGCCTGCGGATCGGACGACTCGAAGGCCTGACCTGTGAGGGCGACGGCCTCGGCGACGTTGGGCGTGACGAGGCGCAGATTGCCGAGATGGGGACGCAAGCGTTCGGCCAGGCGCGTGGAGGCGGGGTCGGCGGCGATGGGAACCTTCGATTTTTTGGCGAGCGAGACGGCGGTCTTGAGCGTGGCTTCGAGCAGGTTGGCGTCCACGAAGACGAGGCTGGCTTCTTCGAAGAGCGATTGATGTTGCAGGAGGTATTCGGGCGTGAGTTCCGAAAGAACGCGCATGTCGTCCACGGCGAAGCGCAGGCGGGCGCGGGGGTTCAGCACGCCCATGTAAAAACCTGTGGGATAGAGGTCGGTGCGGAGGACGGCGGACACGTCCACCCCGGCCGCGGCGGTGTATTCGAGCAGTTCGTCGCCGGAGCGGTCCTTCCCCACCGCGCTGATGAGTTTGACGGGCTGGCCGAGCCGCGCCAGGTTCTCGGCCACGTTCCGCGCCACACCGCCATACGACGCGCGGATGCGCGCCGGGTTGGATGTGCCGGGATGCAGGTCGGCGTCGAGGCGGCCGACGATGTCGAGGGAGGAGGCGCCGAGGAGGAGGGGGGAGGGCATGTTAGTAAGCAATCCTTATTTGCTTGACAGGCTTAATTGGATAAGTATATACTCGATTTATGAGGCGATTTCTGTTTTTTATAACTGTAGTAGTTATAGGAGGAATCTATTTGGTACTTTTTCTGGTTGATATTTCATCCTTGAAACATTATCCATCTTTGGATTTGCCTGCAAGAGCGGACGTATTAAAATCCTTCATTGAAGCAATGGCGATTATTGTAGCAGGACTCTGGACGTATGAGCTTTATATAAAAAATCGGTATGATCATCCCTATCCAAAGATTGAGCACAAGGTTTCAAATTACACACTGGATAATGGGACGGTTTACCTAAGTGTAACCATTACTGTGGTCAATGAAGGGAGAACAAAACTTGATCTTGGTAAGGGAAAAATTTACGTTAGGCAGGTATCGCCAATTGCTGAGGAAATCAATGATCTCATTGAAACGAATTTGAACGATGAAGCAGGCGCAGATCTTGTCATTCATGGAACAGTTCCAGAACTATTTAAGGACAAGGGACAAAGAGTAGGATGGGCAACATTGGGTTCTCGTGACTGGAAAGAACAATTACGCGACGAATTGAAGGAGCTGGAGCCTGGACAAACGCGCGAAACCCAATTCGATTTTTTGATTGTAAAAGAAGAGGAAATAGAAGTTGTTCAAGTTATCAGTTATTTTAATTTTGGCAAATCACATTGGGAACTCGCGACGTTGCATTCGTTGATCGGGTCGCATGGCGGTGGGAAAAAATCAACTTCGCGAGATTCGTTTGCTCATTGAAGCAACTTGGCAATAGCGACAACTTCTCCCTCAATTTTGTGCTCATCCGTGAATTCTATGGCCTTGTATTTGGATCGCGATTCTGATAATAACAGATAAGTAGTGTCATTGATCCCTGGATATCGTTTGGGGCTTACCACTACAAATCTTTTGACCATAAGTCTGGTTGGATCAATGTTGACATCTCGCACAGAGACCAGCACGATTTTCCCATCACATGCCCGCAGGCTGCAATTTCTTTTGTCGAACAAGACATAATCCTGATTTTCGATGGGAGTGGGCTCGGCCAGGTTCATGCTATCACCGTCGACTTGAAACCAATCGTGAGTTTGGGAATTTCCATGTATTTCCTTTGCGCCACTCAATAAGTGTACCAAGTAGGAGTGATTATGGATGTTTAATATCAATGTTTCGTCCACTTCGGGGGCTATAATCGGCAGACTGCCATCTGCAGAGGGCAAATCCGCTTCTCCTTTAGGACTGGCAGTGGCAGAGCCGCGAATGGGGAAACTGGGGATAACGATTCGTTGTCGCGATGGCGCTTTTTGGCCGGCCACTGGTTGATGACCGCCTCCCTTCCGCCTATAATATTCCTCATCGTAAATTGCCAGTTTTTCGAATAGCGCATCGCTGGCAGGCGAATCGTTTATTTGCGTTTTTTCAAGCGCTTTCATGTCCACCGGCACGACAATGAGCTGAACATCCGGTTCATTTTCGCCTTCAACATTTTTGTCGTGAGGAGGAGGTGTGCGGGGTGTTTCCGGGGGCTGTCTCCGATCTGATGTCTGGCCTCTATTGCCGACGGTAAGGCGAGGAAATGAAGAAGAAGTTTCATTTCTCCTGAAGGAAACCGGGGGAGTTGCCTCGGGCTCTGGTGTTGTTTGGGGCGGCTTTTTGGAGGCGAGATCAATTTGAGGTGAACGTCTGGCCTGGTTTCTGAGCTCGATCAAATTCCCGATTCTCCATCTCGAAGATCGGCTTTCTCGTTGTTCCGCCTGTTCAAATTTAAACGGGAAAATCCAATCCAGCAGATCGTTCTGCAGATTTTGTATTCTTCTGCAATTATCAATAAAGCCATTTCTCTCATAATCTTTTTGTGCGCGATCCAGCCACCAATAAGCGTCATCAAGATTGACCCGTCCCGTTCCCTGAGCATTGTCATTATAGCGAAGCAGGGAAAGATAAGCGTTTGAAAGATACCAGTTAATACTTTCCTCTTGAAATAAGCCCACCGCCTGTTGCGCAAAATCCTCTGCCTCGACACCTCGTTGATCTTTCATGTAATAGCCGAGGTTGAAGCGATGAGTGAGGAGGATGTTAATCATGGCACTCTCGGTTGTCTCCTCCCGGATTTTATCCAATCGATGAAACAAATTCTCGACAAAAAAGGAATCGTCAGGAGGAATTTTGGATAGATCAGGCGCAAGAATATCTTGTATCCAGTTTTCAAGATATTCCAACTCCTCTGGAACAGATAAATGAGCGATTGTTCTGGAAAAAAAATGACATTCAAGTGCCAGCCCATTTTGTTTGAACGCAAGTTGCTTCACCACTTGATTTTTCAACCTGGTATAGCTATCGTAAACGGATTGGTCAATATCCGAATACTTGTATTTATTGGCGGGAATTTCATATTCTCCCAACTGGTTGATGTTTTTCTGCAATGATTGAATAGTCTTTCTCGCCTCACCGATCTTTGTCTCTGCATTGTCCAGATGTTCATAGACGCAAAGCAAGAGTCCAAGAAACCAATTGCAAATTGCATGATTTCGTTTTTGATCGGTACGTAAAAATTGCTTTTCCGCTCTTTCAGCGTAATCCTTGGCTTTGAACCATTCGGGCGTGGCATGATATACGTAAGCAAGAAGAATGTAGTAAAACGGCAATTTATCGGTGAAGGGCAAGCCGACTTTTGTTTCAATCTGCGAGACAAGACTTCGCGCGCTTTTTGTGTCAACGCAATTCTCTCTCACATATCGCACGAGTTCAACGATGTCATCGGGGACATCTAAATATTGGAAAGGTTGGAACAGATCACTTATTATCATGCCTCGCTCCAGTTACTCTGTTTGGCCTATCATTTTTCTCAACTGTTCCAGCGTCTCCAATGTCTGGTTCGCAAGATAAGCGCGTGTCAATGGCTCGCGCAGGCTTTTGTCCAGCACACCCGAGAGAGAAAGAAGCACTGGTTCAATAAACTGTCCATTACGATTTTTTTCCAGGCCTTCGGCAATAGAGAGGATAATGTCATACTGTGCATCTGCCCATGCCTCTTCGCTGATGCGAATACCATACGCTTTTGCCTCCCCGTCTCTTTTCGTAGCAATGCTCTGCTTCTCAGCCATCCAAAAGTCTCTTTGGCGCTTTTCCACTTCGGGCGGTATGGTTATTTCCAGCACTTGGAAATCCGTTACATAAACGCCAAATACATTCGTGGCTGTATTTAGTTTTGAAAAAATATCCTGGATGGCGTTGGGGGATAATATCTGCCCTCCGTTTCGGTCTGCAATAAACAAATCATCCAACATCCTGCTGCCAATATAGCCGGGGACAATCCCCGTCACCTGTCCCCAGGCGGCGTCAATCCAGGTGAATTCGCTGGGTTCCTCCTCCGGGCACTTGGGCCAACGGACAGCATACCGTTCGACGGCCTTCTTGACGGCGAGCGGGTCATAGGGATATATCAGGTTGGCAGTAGGCGGCTTTTGTTTGGGATCCCCGATGCGACATTCGATCTGAAGTTTTAATTTGATGTTGATCCCATCCTTAGTCCAAACTTCTATTTCGCCCTGTTGCAATTTTGGGCGCAGGTCAACAACATATTTTATGGTTTCGTACCACTCCAAAAATGGGATCTTGTCGCCGGGCCCCACAACGCGGGAAAAGCGATTGCCGCGTTCCAGATAGAGGGCGCAACCGTCGAAGATGATCAACATGATGGGGCCTCCGAGGTTTCGCGCAACCCAGGCAGGCCCTTTGATGATGTCCCCATCCTTGACGAGGATGTATTGAAATTGAGAAGCCATGGTGAAAGGCGGCGGGAGTTTGAATTTGCCGTAGAGACGGTAATTGATCACCTTTGCTGGTTCGATTTCTTCCGGGGGCTGGTAAAAATCCGTAAAAAATCGAATCGCAAATTGCGCTGCCCTTGATTGGACGAGGTGGAGCGATAAATAGACAAGAAATATCAAAATGATCAGCAGGAAAAAGAGTAAAACCGGGATGACGACAGGAGAAATGGTTGGAGGCAACAACCCGGCTATAGTCTGCCTGGCCTCTTGCGCAAATTGGGTCGCGAAAAAGGTTGAGATGATTGCCACCCCAAAGAGAAGCGCGACTTCAGATCTTTGGGCATGCCTGCCATATTCATTATAGGCGGCGTCACGCGTGTATGCCGTCTGCCAGTCGTTGGTCTTTTCTGGAAATGGGAATGTCATGCTATTTCTCCACGCCACGGCTCGAAAAGTACATTTCCTGCCATTCCTGGAGATACCTGCTTAATTTTTCTCGCTTTTTCTTTTCGCTGGATTGTCCGGGGCCTTCTTCCTCTTCTTCTTCCTCCAATTCCTTGTGAACATAATCCTGCAGGGAACTCAGGAAGCGCATAGCAATCACGTGACGGGGCAGTTCGGGGTTGATCTCATGGGTCTTCTGTAAACCTTCTGCGATGGAATTCAACAACAGCGATTCAGCGTAAGCGCGCGCCTCCTGTTGGGCGCGTTCCGCCTCCGCCTCGGCTTCCGCAAGGATACTGTGGCGCCTCCTTTCCCATTCCGATCCCCAGGTGGCTATTTGTTGTCTGGAAATTTCATCCAGTTCTTTCTTTTTCTTTTGTTTTGCCGCCTCATCATTTTTTTCTTTGGCCTCATCTTTTTTCTTGTATGGTGCATCATCTTCAGATTTCTTATCTTGTGCGCTGTCCTCAGAATCTTTTTTGGTCGGGAAACTAAAATTCACCACCCGCGCCACGAAGAGAAGAATGCCCGCTACGCGCAATGTCATCTCTGCATTTCCTTTGATTTCATCCGCAATGACATCCATCGCGTTGGCAAATTTGTAATCATTGGCGGGCCGCCACATCTCATCGAGGTTCTTCTGCGAGATGACTTTGCGGGTTTGGTCCTCGATCACGTTCATCACCCATTGATCCCAGTAAATGAGCGGTGTCCCTTCGCTTACTTTGGTGCTTGTCACTCCCAATGTGGCCTGAACGCGCAAATGGGAGAACGGGAAACTTCCCTGCGTGTAACTGAGCCTGTTCGCGCCGCGCAGATTGAGATTGAGGGCGCGCAATTTGCTGTAGGTTTCCTCTATCCAGTTTTCGTTATCAATGCGAAACGCGGTAAAGTAACGCGCGATAAAGCGAATACCATCCTTGCTGACAACCTCGATTTCCCTCGAGCGGAGTTGCGTGCGCAGGTCGAAGACCTGGTCAAGGCGTTCCAACCTGCCCGTGAAAGAGATGCCGGGATTTTCAATTCGCTTGAACTGGGTTCCCCCGGAGATGGCGACAGTCTGATGGGAGCGCGTCCAAACCACGCCGGGCCGGTCGAGTTTATTGATGAGAGGGAGCGGAAACTCCGAAAAGTTCCAGGTAATGTCGCCCGGAATGCGCGGATCATACTTCTTCCAGGCATGGTCATTCACTACGGTCATGGGCGATTGCGTACCCCAGGCGTAGGAGATAAATGCGTTGATTCTTTTCTTCTGTTCAACCTTATCCTCTGGATTGGAGGCGGGCATCACGATCAGGGCAAGGTCGCGAAGCGCGGAATAATAGACCGCGATCATCGGGACAGAAAGAAAGAGGATGCCCATCCAGAAATTGACCAGCCAGCCAAGAGCGATCATTGCAACAATCGTCAGGACGGATCGCAGCCAGCGGTTGTTTCCATGTTCGTGACCCAGAAGCCAAGCCAGGAAAGTGAAAATGGTAACAACAATTATCCAACGAAACGTGGAAGAGGCTGGAAGATTCTTTTTCCATAACTCCATGAGTTTTTCAATGGTAATGGGTTGGGATTCTGCGGGTGACGTTTCCGGGGGCGTTTCATAGGACTCTTCCTGCGGTATTTCAGGTGACATTTCCTGAGATTCTACTGGTGTTGCCTCGGAAGTTGGCTCGGGCTTCTGCGGGATGAACGGCGCGACGATTTCAGGAATTGCCCAGATCCCCCCCAGAACAGCGACGATTACGAACAAGATAACGGTATGGATTAGCAATTCCGCACTTTTGCGCTCTTTTGTATATTTTTTGAAATTGGATGAAAAGAAGTAAACAGGATACGCGATAAGCAGAATCATCCCCCCTCCTAGAAAAGCAATATCCAACATGAAGTTGGCTGCTGGAAAAACCACCTCGTTGATGAATTGAGGTATACCCATGCGACGCCTGTCTCCACCGTATGGCTGATGTGAACTTGTCTTTCCGTCACCGATGAAAACAGTATATACTGTCGAAAACCCCTTTGTCAAGGAACGTATGCCACCAATATCCTCCCGCCTTTCCCTCGAATTCCACTCCCACACCTCCGCCTCGAAAGACTGCCTCCTCCCTCCCGCGGCCCTCGTCGCCGCGGCGCGGAGGAAGGGGATTGTCCGCGTCGTCGTGACGGATCACAACTCTATCGCGGGAGCGCTCGAGGCGCAAAGACTCGACCCCGAGCGGATCATCGTCGGCGAGGAGATCATGACGACACGCGGGGAGATTTTGGCCGCGTACGTGACGGAGGAGATTCCCGCCGGGCTTTCGCCGCAGGAGACCATCCGCCGCTTGCGCGAGCAGGGGGCGTTCATCAGCGTGTCGCATCCATTCGATAGATTACGGAAAGGGGGGTGGGCGCTGGAGGATCTGCTGGAGATCGTCCCGCTCGTGGACGCCATCGAGACGTTCAACTCGCGCTGTATGTTGAGGCGGTTCAACGATGAAGCGGCGGAATTTGCCCGTCGAAACGGGATCCCGCGCACGGTCGGGTCGGACGCGCACGCGGCCTTCGAACTGGGACGAAGCCTGATGATGGTGGAGCCGTTCGAAGGTCCGGGGGAGTTGCGGGCGGTCGTCCCGCGCGGCCTCCCCCGGGTGAAGTGGTCGCCGCCCTGGTTTCATCTGGCGTCTCGTTATGCGTCCATCCGCAAGCGGATAAAATTCGGGCTTGACATGCCCAAATGGTAGTGATTAAATTGCGCCACTGCCCGGGATCGCCCGTTGCAAGCGACGCGGACGAGCGGGCGAATTCTATTCCAGCAGGAGAAAGTCGTATGTCTGATCGTTTTGTCGGCACCGTCAAGTGGTTCAACGCCACGAAGGGTTATGGCTTCATCGGCCGCGAGGAGGGTGAAGACGTATTCGTCCATTACACCGCGCTGCAGATGGAAGGCTACCGCAAGTTGGAGGCCGAACAGAAGGTGGAATTTTCCATCGAGGAAGGTCCGAAAGGCTTGCAGGCGGCTAACGTTACTCTCGTCTCGTAAGACTCGGCCTTCCGCCAGGTTTTGCGAACAGCAGGGTCGCAGGAATGCGGCCCTGTTTTCATTAAGGCAGTTCGCGCCACGAATTCCACTCTCTGTACTCTACTCTCCCTTCTCTTCCCCGCCATTCCCATAATGCATGGACGCCATCTGCTGATAGAGTTGCCAGCGTCCCTTGATCCCTTCGCTGGCTTTCTGCATCAACTCCTCGGCGCGCGCCTCATCGCTGAGGGTGAGCATCTTGTAGCGCGTTTCGTTGTAGGCGTAATCCTGCAAGCGGATGGTCGGCTCTTTGGCTTCGATGACGAGCGGATTTTGATTCGCCGCGGCGAGACGCGGGTCATAACGATAGACCGGCCACGCGCCCGACTGGACGGCGAGTTTTTGCTGGTCGAGGCCGCGGGCGAGATCGTAGCCGTGCGCGATGCAGTGACTATAAGCGATGATCAGCGAGGGGCCGTCGTAGGATTCAGCGTCAATGAACGCGCGCAAAGTTTGCTGGTCGTTGTAGCCCATCGCCACGCGCGCCACGTAGACGTATCCGTAAGCCATCGCGATCAGGCCGAGGTCTTTCTTGGGGAGTCCCTTGCCGCTCATGGCGAATTTGGCCACCGCCGCCATCGGCGTGGCCTTGCTGGCCTGCCCGCCCGTGTTGGAATAGACTTCCGTATCCAGCACCAGCACGTTGACGTTTCGCCCGCTGGCGAGCACGTGGTCGAGGCCGCCGTAGCCGATGTCGTAGGCCCAGCCGTCGCCGCCGATGATCCAGACGGATTTCTTGACCAGGCTGTCCGCCACGCCGACGAGGTCGCGGGCGCGCGCGTCTTTGTTCCTGGCGAGTTTTTCCTTCAAGATCGCCACGCGTTCGCGCTGCTCGGCGATGCCCTGCTCGGTGGATTGATCCGCGTTCAGCAAGGCGTCCAGCAATTCCCCTCCTAGTTCATTTGCGAAATTTGGTAAGAGTTCGCGCGCGAATTCGTTTTGCTTGTCGAGCGTCAGCCTCATGCCGAGTCCGAATTCGGCGTTGTCTTCGAACAGCGAGTTCGACCAGGCGGGGCCGCGTCCGTTCGCGTCCACAGCCCAGGGCGTCGTCGGCAGGTTGCCGCCATAGATCGAGGAACAGCCCGTCGCGTTGGCGACGATGGTTCGGTCGCCGAAGAGTTGCGAGACGAGTTTCACGTAGGGCGTCTCGCCGCAACCCGCGCACGCGCCGCTGAATTCGAAGAGCGGTCTGAGCAGTTGCGAATTTTTGATCGTCGAGGGATTGATCAACTTCCGATCCAAATCGGGAAGCGAGAGGAAGAAATCCCAGTTCTTCGCTTCCTGTTCGCGCAGGGGCGGCTGCGGCGCCATGTTGATGGCCTTGCGTCCCGCCTGCGTTTTATCCTTGGCGGGGCAGGCCTCCACGCACAGCGTACAACCCGTGCAATCCTCGGGCGCGACCTGCACGGTGTATGTAAAGCCCTGCGAAAATTCCTTGAACTTCGACGGCATACTCTTGAACGCCGCGGGCGCGTCGGCCAGCGCCTTTTCGTCATAGACTTTGTGGCGGATAACCGCGTGCGGACAAACGAACACGCACTTGCCGCACTGGATGCACAGGTCGGGTTCCCACACGGGGATGTCGAGCGCGAGATTTCGTTTCTCCCATTGCGTGGTGGCGGTCGGGAACGTGCCGTCAATCGGGAACGCGGACACGGGGACGGAATCGCCCTTGAAGTCCACCATCGGCGCGAGGACGTTCTGCACGAACGCGGGCGCTTCTTTCGGGACCGCGAGGCGGCGCGTCGTCTTCGACGTTTCCCTGGCTGGGACTTTCACCTCATACAACTGGCTGACGGTTGCATCCACAGCCTCGAAGTTTTTCTTGACGACGGCCTCGCCGCGCTTGCCGTACGTCTTCTCGATGGAATGCTTGATTTCTTCAATCGCCTGTTCGCGCGGCAACACGCCGCTGATGGCGAAGAAGGCGGTCTGCATGATGGTGTTCATGCGTCCGCCCATGCCCGTCTTCTCGGCCACATCGTAACCGTTGATGACGTAGAACTTGAGTTTCCTGCTGATGATGTCGCGCTGGACTTCGATGGGAAGGTTGTCCCACACTTCATCGGGACCGTAGAGGCTGTTGAGCAGGAACACACCGCCCTCTTTGGCATACTTGAGCATATCCACGCGCTCGAGGAAGGTGAATTGGTGACAGGCTACAAAATTGGCCTGGTTCATTTCGATCAAATACGGCGCGCGGACGGGTTGCGGCCCGAAGCGCAGGTGCGAAACCGTCACCGTGCCGGATTTCTTCGAGTCGTAATAGAAATATCCCTGCGCAAAATTCTTCGTCTCTTCGCCGATGATCTTGATCGAGTTTTTGTTCGCGCCCACCGTCCCGTCCGAGCCGAGGCCGAAGAACACGCAGCGCACGGTCTCGTCGGGTTCGATGGAGAACGACGCGTCCACGTCGAGGCTGGTGTGCGCCACGTCATCCGTGATGCCGACGGTGAAATGCACCTTCGGCTCTTTCTTTTTCAATTCATCCAGCGCGGCCTTCACCATCGCGGGCGTGAATTCCTTCGAGGAAAGTCCATATCGTCCGCCAATCACCTTGACGTTTGACCTTTGACCTTCGACCAACGCATTCACCACATCCATGTAAAGCGGCTCGCCCGACGCGCCAGGCTCCTTCGTCCGATCCAACACAACGATGGATTTGACGCTCTTCGGCAACGCCTTGATGAAATTCTCAATCGGGAAGGGACGATACAGCCGCACGCGGATCGCGCCGACCTTCTCGCCTTTCGCCGCGAGGTAGTTGACCGTCTCTTCGGCGGTCTCGCCGCCCGAACCCATGATGACGACGACGCGTTCCGCTTCGGGATGGCCGAAATAATCAAAGAGGTGATATTGCCGCCCGACGAGTTTGGCGAATTTGTCCATCGTCTCCTGTGTGATGGCGGGAACCGCGTCGTAGAACGGGTTGACCGCCTCGCGCATTTGGAAGTAAACGTCGGGGTTTTGCGCGGTGCCGCGCAGGACGGGACGCTCGGGGCTGAGAGCGCGCGCCCGATGGGCCGCGATCAGTTCCGGGTCCAGCATGGAGCGGAGGTCGTCGTCCGTCAACTGCTCGATCTTCGTTACCTCGTGGGAGGTGCGGAATCCGTCGAAGAAATGCAAAAACGGGACGCGCGCTTTCAAGGCCGCGGCCTGCGCGATGAGGGCGAAGTCGTGCGCCTCCTGCACCGATCCCGACGAGAGCAACGCCCAACCCGTCTGGCGGACGGCCATCACGTCCTGATGGTCGCCGAAGATGGAGAGCGCGTGCGCGGCGATGGCGCGCGCCGCCACGTGGAAGACCGTGCTGGTGAGTTCGCCCGCGATCTTGTACATGTTGGGGATCATCAGCAAAAGTCCCTGCGAGGCGGTGAAGGTGGTGGTCAGCGCGCCGGTTTGGAGCGCGCCGTGAACCGTCCCCGCCGCGCCGCCCTCGGACTGCATTTCGATCACGAGGGGCGTCGTGCCCCAGATGTTCTTCTGCTTTTTGGCCGACCACTCGTCCGCGAATTCGCCCATGGCGGAGGAGGGGGTGATGGGGTAAATGGCGATGACTTCATTGGTGCGATGGGCAACCGAGGCGGCGGCTTCGTTGCCGTCAATGGTGATGATGGTGCGTTTCATGCTTGCTCCTTTATGACAGGCGAGCGCCTGATTATTTGCCAATGTGAATTGTAGCACAATGGGGCGTTTTAACCGCAGAGACCGCTGAGAGCGCAGAGATTGATCTCCACGCCCGACGCTAGAGAGCGTCTCTTACGCGTCGCGCAGGCGCGTAGTGGACGTTCTCTAACGTCCGCCAGAGCGTGTTTGTCAAGTGTATCCAACCCCAATCATGCGCGTTAGTTATTTATGGCCTCTATTCCCCTGCGGGTTGTCATATTTTGGATAATAATGGTGGAAAATGGAAATTCCTCACGGCATAGCCGCATCCAAACGTTTTTGTAAAACATGTAAATAGCCGAAGGAATGAAAATCCCAAGCACCTAAATTGACCACAACTCCTTCACCAAACATTTCGACACGTTGTTTAAGACTAAAGCAATTATTGATTAATCATCAGCTTTCATCCTGATCTTTCGCTTAAAATTTTGGTGAAATCATGAATTTCCAACACGCCATATATGGAGGTAAGGTGATTTTCAATCCCATATTTAGGGGTGCGCTTTTTCAACATGTCAGGCCGATAGGCGAGGACTCGGAATCTTGTGGCGCTTTTTGCCACGGT
>DAOUMJ010000280.1:0-23538 GCA_034411715.1 Anaerolineales bacterium
ACACCTGGTAATTCTTTCGCTTTGGAAATATCGAGTTTCTTCAGGAATCCATGCGGGATCATGGCGCGTTTGACCCTGGCATACAACATGCCCTCGAATTTCAGGTCGTCGGTGTAGATGGCCGCGCCCGTGACCTTTTCCACCGCTTCGGGCCGCAGGTGCGAGTGGCCGACGATCTTGTGCGTGTGAACCGAATCGGGGATGTGTGTCGGCTTTTCGACAGGCTCGCCCGTCCGCAATGATTCCGCCGCGGCGAGGATGGCATTTTCAATCGAAGGATACCCCGCGCAGCGGCAGAGCGTGTCCTTGAGGGCAAAGCGGATTTCTTCGCTGGTGGAATTCGGATTGCGCTGGAGCAGGGCATACGCGGTCATGATCTGGCCGGGGATGCAGAATCCGCACTGCACCGCGCCATGTTCGATGAAGGCTTCCTGAAGAGGGTGAAGTTTTGCCCTCACCCCCGGCCCCTCTCCCAATTTCTGGAGAGGGGTGGCAAGACCCTCGATGGTGACGATGGTTTTGCCATCGGCGCGCTCGGCGGGATAGACGCACGACATCATCGGCTCGCCGTCCACGAGGACGGTACACGCGCCGCACTCGGCCTCTTCACAGCCGATCTTCGTGCCTGTGAGTCTCAGCCGCTCGCGCAAAAGCGTGGACAGCATCTCGCCGGGGACGACGTCGAGGGTGTGGGATTGTCCGTTAACGGTAAGGGTGATTTGGCTGGACATGGTTATCCTTTGGATTTGGAATCCTGAAGTTCCACTTCAGGATTGCTGGCGCGCCTTCCGAAAGTAGAACTTTCAGATTCCTTCGCTCGATTTTGGAACTACCAAACCACTTCGACATCATATTTGCGAATCTCTTCATCCGCCGTCAGCAGCGGCATGGACTCAACCTGGCTTTGCGCGATCAACAATCTGTCGAATGGATCGGCATGATGCATGGGCAATTTGTAAACTTGTGCTGCATGGTGGATTTGCACCGGCAGGCCCTGAAAACCGTGCAGGCTTAGGCGGCTTGGAATGTAGCGCGTCGGGTCTTCCGGCAGGTCGAGGCGTCCTCGCGCGGCTTTGATGGCAATATCCCAAGCGCTGGCGGCGCTTAGAAAAATTATGTTGTTGCCGTCGGTCAAGATTTCTTTGGCAACGGAAGAAAGTTGCGAGTCATCCATGTTCCACCAAAGGAAAGTGTGGGTATCCAGCAGGTACTTCATACCGAGAATTCCTCCAGCGGATCATCGAAGTTGGGCTGGATAACAATTTTTCCCTTATCGTTGCCGGGCTTGCGTTTGGCGACATTCGCGACCACCGGCAAAATGCGCGCGACGGGTTTTCCTGCCTTGGCAATCACTACTTCTTCGCCATTCAAAACGCGCTCAAGCAACTTGGAAAAGTGAGTCTTCGCTTCGTGAACATTGAAAATAGTCATAGTACACCTCTACTAGCATTGTAGACTAACCAGTGGGCTAAGTCAAGTTCGTGACCAAGCCGTCTCCAACACATCCCTGAACAACCCACCCACAATGTGACAGCGGTAGTCCGCGCTGGCACGGCGGGCGGAGTCACGGAATTTGGCTTGGGCCAGCAGGGCATCGAGGGCGCGGGCGAAGATTTCATCGGTGAAGGGGCGGCCGCGCAGCGCGGTTTCAGCGTCCGTGGCGCGGAAGGGAACCGCGCCGCCGGGGCCAATCGCTACACGAATATCCTTGAAAATTTCGTTTTCGCGTGCGAGCCAGACGGCGCAGTTCAAGATGGGAAGGGCAACACCCTGCGGACGCATGATGCGCTTGAAGCAGGAGGAGGTAATTGGTAATTGGTGATTGGTGATTGGTATGTGAAAGCCGACGATGATCTCTTTGCTTTTGTCAATTGCAGATTTGCCGGGGCCGAGGAAGAGCGAGGTAAAGGGTATTTTCCGCGTCCCTGCCGCGCTGGCAACTTCGGCTGCGGCATCGAGCGCGGTGAGAGCGATGGTGCCGTCGGCGGCGGGAAGGGCGTGGGCCGCGTTTCCACCGAGGGTGGCCGTGTTGCGGACTTGCGGACCTGCGATCAGGTTGCAGGCTTCGACCAACGCCCGGGCGTGCGCGGCCGCCAGCGGGTCACGCGCGACGCGGTTCACGGGGACGGCCGCGCCGATGAAAAGCGCCTCCCCGCGCAGTTCGAGCGCGGTCATCTCCGGGATGAAGGTCAGGTCAACGAGCGTGTGGATGGGGGGATGGCGTCCCTGCTTCAGGTCGAGCAGAAGATCCGTCCCGCCCGCGATGGGAAGCGCGGGTCCGGGCGCGGATGCAAGGGCTTGCACGGCCTCCGCGACGGAGGTCGGACGTTTGTAGTCCTGCCAAAGGTTCATGTGGTGTCCTTTCTTGCGGCGGCACTTTTCGATGGGATGCTTCGCAAACCCAACGCCGTGGCATGGTCACGACCACCGAACCGATGGATTTGTTGTAGCGCAAATTGGCAATTTGCGCTACAGACCTCTTTCACCTCGAATGTACGGGGTGCCGAGCGCGGCGGGCGCGCCGAGGCGCTTGCGCATGGCCTCACGCGAGCCGATCACCAGCACGACGACAGTGAAGGCATAGGGGATCATCTGCAGGAAGAAGCCCCAGTAAGGATTGTAGTAAAACGGGTTGTCGAAACCAAACAGAGTCAGCGGAGCTTGAATGTCGAGGATCAGGCGGCGAAGCGCACCGAACGCGTACGAACCGACCGCGGCGCGGACGGGATCCCACTGGGCGAAGATGACGAGTCCGATCGCGATCCATCCCTGGCCGCCGGTGGTCAGTTCGCTGAACCAACCAGGAGCCACTGCGAGGCTGATGGTCGCGCCGCCCAGCCCGGCCAACATCCCGCCGATGAAAACGTACAGGTAGCGCAGGCGGAACACGTTGATGCCGAGCGCGTCCGCCGCGGCAGGATACTCGCCCACCGCGCGCAAGTGCAATCCTGGGCGCGTATGATTGATGTAATACCAGGCCAGCGGGACAAGCAGGTAGCCGATGTAGACCAGCACGCTTTGGTTTTTGAAAAAAATGTCACCGATGACCGGGATGCTCACGAGCAACGGGATGGAAAAACTCGGCATGAGCGAAACCGTACCGGCCTTGCTCAGCCCTTCGCCCAACACGAGGCTGATGCCCGCGCCTACGAGGGTCAGCGCCAGGCCGCTCACCACCTGGTCGGCTTGAAGCGTGATGGCAATGAAGGCATGGATCTGGCTGATGAGTCCCGCAAAGAGCATCGCGGCGAGCAGGCCGATCCAGGGGTTGCCGGTAGCGATGGTCACGCTGAAGGCGGTCATGGCGCCGATCAACATCATGCCTTCCACGCCGAGATTCAGCACACCCGAACGCTCCGCCAGCACTTCACCCAGTGTGGCAAAGAGCAGAACCGTGCCGGAAGCAACACCTGCCTGAAGAATGATGATGGGGTCCATGATTTACTCCTCCTCCCCGCGCACCAATCGTACACGATAACGCAGAAGGAAGTCGCTTGCGATGAGGCAGACCAGGATGATACCTTGAATCATCTTGGGGATTCCGGAAGGCTGGATCTCGCGTCCCGCCAGGATCAATGCTCCGAATAAAATCGAGACGAGAATGATCACGATCGGGTTCAACTTCGCGAGCCACGCAACGATGATGCCCGTGAAGCCGTAGCCTGCCGCAATGGGCGAGGTCTGCAAGCGGCGTACCACCCCGGCCACTTCGCTCATGCCGCCCAACCCGGCAAGCGCGCCGGAAAGCGCCATGACGAGGATCGTGTTGCGAACGATGTTGACACCCGCATATTTCGCGGCGCGCGGATTATCGCCGATCAGGCGAATCTCATAGCCCCAGCGGCTCCGATACACAATGAACCACAGGGCAATGGCCGCCGCGATCCCAAACAACAATCCGGCATGAGTCGTAAGTCCGCGAAACAGCGGGATGGTCGAGGCGTAATCCGAGAGGCGGGGCAGAGAGGCGGACTCAGGGAACTTCGGGCTCATCTGGAATCCGCCCTCGCTCCAGACGCCGAAGATCCAATAGTTGACCCACGAGACCGCAATGTAGTTCAACATCAACGAACTGATGATCTCGTTCACGTTGAATTTGGCTTTGAGATAGCCGGGGATGAATCCCCACGCCGCGCCCATTCCGAATCCCGCCAACGCCATGGCGGGGATGAACACCCAGCGCGAGGTCTCCGGCGGAAGCAAGGGGGCCAGCACCACCGCGCTCGCTCCCCACGCGCCCATGATAAACTGTCCCTCCGCACCGATGTTCCACAATTTCATGCGGAACGCGATCGAACACGCCAGCGCGGTCAGGATGATCGGGGTGGCTTTCACGATCGTATCCGAAAGCACGCCCAAACTTCCAAACGAGGCGCGCGCGATGTATGCGTACGAAACAAATGGATTGCCTCCCGCCGCTGCGATCACAACCCCGCCCAATATCAACGCCAGCGCCACCGCGCCCAGCGTCACGCCAAGCGAAAGTTTTGCGGAGGGTTCTTCAAGCCGCGGCTCGAGTTTGATGCGCCACGCGCCGCGCTTTTTGGTCAAAGTGGATTCAGACATGAGTCGCCGCTCCCTCTTTGTGGATTTGCTCGAACGGGGTCCCCGTCATCATCAGGCCAATCGCTTCGATCAGACTGTGGTCCGGCTCTCCGGTCTCGACCTTCACCTCGCCCATGATTTTCCCCTCGTAGATCACGTAGACCCGGTCGCACAATGCCAGCAACTCTTCCAACTCTTCAGAGATGAGCAACACTGCCGCGTCTGCTTCGCGCTGGGTCAGCAACAGGCGATGGACACCCTCGATCGCGCCCACATCCAACCCTCGGGTCGGTTGAACCGCAACCATGAAGTTGGGATGTCCCGAAATCTCGCGCGCCAGAATCACACGCTGCAAATTGCCGCCTGAGAGAAGCCGCACAGGCGTATTGACCGTTGGCACGATGATGTCGTAGGCTTCCTTGAGTTCCTTGGCAAAGTTCGCCGCTGCGTTCATGTCGAGCATGGAGCCCTTTGAGATCGGCGGTTTGCGATAATTCTTCATGATGACATTATCGGTCACGCTCAAGTTCGGTGAGCTGCCGACATGCGTGCGGTCTTCGGGGACATACGACATGCCGTGTTCGATGCCGAACAGCGTGTCGCGGTTGCTGACTTTCTCCCCGTTCAACAACACCTCGCCCTGTTTACATTTTCGCAGTCCTGCGATCACCTGTGAAAGCTCGATCTGGCCATTCCCGGCGACTCCTGCAATGCCGACGATCTCCCCCTCACGAACGTTGAGCGAAATTCCACGCAGGGCCGGCAGGCCTTTATCGTTTTCGGCATGGACGTTTTTCACATCCAGAACGATCCCGCCGGGCTGTTTGGGCTTCTTGTCAACAGAGAGCACCACGTCACGCCCCACCATCATGCTCGCCAGTTCCTGCTTGGTCACACCTTTTGCAGGAACACCCGAAGCGGTCATCCTGCCGCGCCGCAAAACGCTGACGCGGTCTGCGATGACGGTCACTTCCTGTAATTTATGGCTGATGAAAATCACCGACTTGCCCTGCGCCACCATCGAGCGCAAGGTATCGAACAGAACATCAATTTCCTGCGGGGCAAGGACTGCCGTCGGCTCGTCCATGATCAACACGTTCGCGCCGCGATACAACATCTTCAACAATTCCACGCGCTGTTGCTCGCCCACGGACAATTGCCAGATCTTCGCGCGCGGATCCACCTTGAGACCGTATTTCTCGCCAAGGTCCGCGATCTTTTTATCGTATTCGTTCAAGCGCATCAGGAAACGAGGTTCATCGAGGCCAAGCAGAATATTCTCGGTGACCGTCTGCGACGGGACGAGCATGAAATGCTGGTGTACCATGCCGATTCCCGCCTTGATGGCATCACGCGGCGAGGAGAATTCCAGCATTCTGCCGTTCACTTTGATAATTCCAGCATCCTGTCTGTATAACCCCGCCAGAACATTCATTAAGGTACTCTTCCCCGCTCCGTTCTCCCCCAACAAAGCATGGATCTCCCCAGCCCTTAACTCAAAATCCACATGGTCATTGGCCAGCACGCCGGGAAAACGCTTGACAATGCCTTTCATGTCCACAACCAGATTGGAGGGTGTCACTGCGTTCAAGGGAAACCTCCTTCAACAGACGGGTCTGACGAATTCGATTTGGCAATTACACAAAAATGGGGCAGAACTACCACAAGTCCTGCCCCATTCCTCAAACTATTGTTACTCCGGCAGCTCAGCGGTGATGCCTTCGGCCCACCACTTCATGCAGACAGAAATACTACACGGCAGACCAAATTCAGGGAAGGCATCCAGATCCACCTGTTGCAGGCTCTGACCAGCAGGCAGGACCACATTTCCCTTGTTGTCATTGATCGGGCCGGTGAAGACATCAAAGCGGGTGAATTCGCCAGCCAGCATCTTGGCAAGGATATCGCGCACTTCCTGGATCACGGCCGGGTCGAGGTCCGCAAGACCGGGGGTCAGTTCCTGGCCTTCCATGAAGCCGTAGAGACCCAGCGCCCCGGTGTCGGCATCGAAATAGTCCCAACCGGGGGTGTAGGTTCCGGCGATCACACGTTCGGTGATGTCGGCGTAGACCGGCCCCCAGACCCAGTACGGAGCGGTGAGACAGCGCTCGACCTTGCAGGAGCCGTACCAGTCATAGGTCACGCCCCACTTGCCCTTCTCCATCGCCACGTCGGCAACAGCAGGCGTGTCCGCACCGGTGAAGACCACATACGCGCCCGCATCGAACAACGAAGCCGCGGCTTCCTTCTCGATGACCGGGTCATGCCAGGTGTTGATCCAGCGCACATCCATGGTGCATTCCGGGCAGGTCTTCTTCATGCCCAGCGCAATCGCGTTACCAAGACGGATCTCCTCGGGAATTGGGAAGGTCGCCATGTAACCGAGCTTGGTCTCGCCATCCTGCTTGGCGCGTGCGCCAGCCAGCATGCCTGCCAGAAACTTCATATTCTCCATGGCGCCCATCAGGTTGCCAAAGTTGGATTGATTGGACTTGATGCCCGTCAGGTGGATGAACATGGTATCGGGAAACTCGCCCGCCACAGTCTCCATCGGATCCATGTAACCAAAGGATGTGCCGAAGATCAGATCGAAGCCTTTGCGCGCCAGCGCGCGGAAGACCTGCTCAGAATCGGCGCCTTCGGGCACGTTCTCGATGTACGCGACGCTCACATTGTCAACGTTTTTTTCAATGTAGAGAAGTCCCTCATAGTGTGCCTGCGACCAGCCGCCGTCATCATGCGGGCCGATCAAGACCATCGCTACATTGAATTTGCCACTTTTCACAGCCGGGATTTGAAAACCTCCCACTTCTTCCACCCGGGGTGCGCAGGCAGAAAGAACGAGAGTGGCGACCACCAGCAGTAAGGCGATCTTGGACAGTGTTGTACGCATGGGATACTCCTCCTAAGAGTATTCGGGGATTTAGACTGACAACGATCAAATCAGTAATTGTAGTGAAACCCGCGCACCTCCTTTCTGTATATTTGTCTATATAATTTATTATAATGGCTTGCGCAAAAATATTCTAGCCTGAACACGAAAATTGGACAAGAAGATTCTGTCACAACTTGGGGAAATAAACATCACGGCATACATGCAAACTTCTCGCGAATCGCAGCAACTGCCCTCTTCTGATCCGCATCTTGTGGAGTCTCTGTCTCAATTCGATTCCACAAGGCGCACAGCATCGGCGACAGATATTCCTTCGAAACGCGCCACGCATCAACCGAAAGTTCCTTCGCCCGCGCCCAATCGCTTGCGTGCGCGTATCCTTCGATAAAGACGAAGCGCTCGGCGGGATCGTTGGGATGATCGCCCAGCGCGAAGGCGATCTCCGCCAGGCGGACGACCTCCTCCCAATCCTTCATTTGACGGGCGAGATCGGCGCGCTCGAAATAATAACACCAGCCGCGCGGCGGTTCGCTTTCATAGACCTCGGAGAGGGCCGCGGTTTTCTCGGGCCGAATCCACACTGACGAGGAAAGCGCGGCCGCCTCGCGCATCAGGTTCTCGGCCGGCAGGAAACGATTCGCAACGTCAACATCGGGATCGAGCAGGCGCAGACAGGCCGGGGGCGCGTAATAGAACGCGACCACCTGCGAGGTGTCCCCCTCGAACTCGCCCGCCAGGTAAGTGAAATGGATCGGCAAATCTTTCTCGAACCCGGGCAGCGACCCGCCCAGCCGCGATTTCGGATACAGCAACAAATAACGCACCTCGTCGCTGTGATTGTCGGGGTCGTAGATCCAGTTCAGGGCCGCGGCCAGCGAGTTGTCGGCGTAATAGTCGAAGACGCGCGCGTCCACCGGGGGGAGCGCGCCCGTCGCGGAGGGGGAAAGAAGCGCCCGGTCGTTCAGCAGGATGGTGGTGTTCGGCTCCAGTCCCGGCGCGCGCCAGGTCATCTGCCAGAACATGGTTTTCAGGGCATTCCATTCGCGAAGATAGTCGGTGGCCCACAGGAACTGGCGGCCGGCCGCGAGGGCGATCAATAGCGTCGCCAGAGCGAGGCGCAGGCGGGCGGGCATGAGTTCGATCAACCCGGCCATCAGCAATCCAACGCCCAGCATAAAGGAGATCGTAAAGCGGTTGGCCGGGAAACCGAGCGAGATATCCAGGGTCGCCAGCCAGTAGGGACCGCCGCCGCCGATCATGGCGACCAGGCCGAGACCAATCGCCCACCCCGCCGCGCGCAGATCCGGCCTTTCATTGCGGACGCGAAAGAGAATGAGCAATGCGCCGGTCAGGATCACGACCGCGAGGAAGAGGAGGGTCGTGCGCCACCCCTCGTTCGCCGGTGTGGGGAATTGAAAGACCTGCGCCCAGGCCCGCGCGCTGACAATCCACAGATCGGCAAGCGCTTTCGCCGCCAGCGCACCGAGCGTTCCGAGAGGGTCCGTCCGCAGGTCGGCCAGCAGCACGTTCTGGTAGGCCAGGTTGGTGAACACGAACGTCCGATACAGTGCGTTGGCAAGAAAAACGGCGAGGTAGGGCAGCCAACGCTTGAGCGTCTCGAGCAGGGTCCGCCAAAAGGTCCGGGAGGAAGCGGGAAGGGGGTGTCCAACAAGAAAGAAAAAGATGAGGAACGGCCGAAACAGTTCGAGCGAGAAGAAGTATTCCATCATCCAGAGGTTGAGGGCCGAGAAAAGCATGGCGGCGACGGTCAGCGCGAAATACCATTTTGGATGAAGGAACGACCAGAGCATCAAGAGATAGGAAAACAAAAAGAAAAACAGGACGATGAAGAAATGGCTGATGAGAAAAGAAACCCACTGCTGATTTTGGCCGGGATAAAGCAAAAAGAACAGGCTCGCCGCGAGCGCCAGTTGACGACGATCCGGCCAGAGGATGCGGAGCGTTTGCCACAAAACGACCGCCCCCAGCCAGCGCCAGAACAGGGCAAACAACTGCCAGTAGACCGGAACGATGGGCAGAATGCGCGTCGTGACCTGGTATAACTCTCCCCACACCGGGCGGCTGGTGGAAAAATACAGGCGCGAGGCCTCCGCCCCCATCTGGTAACGAATCCAGGAGATGGGAAAATCATCCCAATAAAAGCCCAACCGGTGGACGAAAAGGCCATACGCCAGGATGGCCGCGAACAACAAGGCAACGGGAACGTAACGGTGCCGGAATTCGAGGGCGGCGATTTTGGCAAACATTTTGTTATAACTCCAACTCGATCCGCTGGCGGTGATAGCGGCCCTCGCGAAAGGTGTACTTCGCCTGGTAGCCGAGCGAGGTGAGCAGGTGTATGCCGACCTCGTTGTCCAGTTCCTGGCTGCCCGTCACCCATTTATATCCCGCCGCGCGGCTGGCATCGTGAAAGGCCTGCATCAGGGCGCGCCCGAGTCCCTGCCCGCGCGCCGCCGGGTCCACGCTCATATAAATCACTTCGATGGCGTTCTCTCTGGCGACTACCTGCTTCGATAGCGTCAGGGAGGAAATGATCGCCTGCGCCAACACTGCGGGGCGCGTGAACAACAGCCGCAGGCACTGGCCGATGAACCACAGGCGCGGCCGCGTCAACTGGGCGTTGATTCGATCCGGCCGGGGTGAGCCGACCACGTAGCCAATCAATTTCCCCGATTCGGATAGCGCATAAAAGCCGATGATCGATTCGTCCCTGGCCGCCGCCTGAAAATACCGAAGCACAAAGGGATAGCCCATTTTGGAAAGGAGAATGGGCAGGGCCGATTCGTGCAGCCTCGCCACATCGGGAAGCAGGGAGGGAGGAATTTGGGCGAAAGGGTGAAGGGTGAACATGCTTGCTTTCCTCAGGCCAGTCCGCAGATCAGCGAAGGCCCCAGCGCATTCACCAGCGGATAGGGCAGCCGCTTCCAGAGCGCGATCGCCAGTCGAAATTTCGGGCTTTTCTGGTTCAGGACGGGAATGGGTTTCTCGGCAGGGAGCGCGTACCAGTAAGCCAGCGGCTGCCGGCGCGGATTCCACTTCACCTTGAAGGCTTCGTTGCCCGATCCGATCAAACTGCGCCCCAGGTCGAACGTCTGGAAGCCCGCCCGCCCATAACGCTCGACCGCCGACCAGTAGAGAAACTCCCCGGTGTAAGCGGAGCGGTATTTTTGCAGGATGTTGGCATGCAAATTGTTCGCCACGTCGCCGTGGAAAATGAACGTCCCGCCGCCGGCCAGTTTGCCGAAAGAATCGTACACGACCGCGAATTCCAGCGTGTCGCCCAAACACTCGGCCATCGTCCGTAAATAGGCCTTGCTGTGGTAGGGCGAACCCAATTGGTGCATACTGCGCGAAATGGCCGCATGGACATCGTCCAGCAGGTCGAGACGGCCAAAGCGGATGGCGAAGCCGCGCTTCTGCGCTTTGCGAATGTGATTGCGATGGTTCGAACTGTACGCGGCCATGAGCAATTCGGGGTCGGATGCCAGGTCAACCAGGAAGGTGGCGTAGAGCGGGTGAGGCCTCCATCCCGAAGGCGGATGCGCCCCCCCGTCCTCCAGCCGGACGACGGCGTAGTCCGCGCCCAACTCCCGACGAAGCGCGTCCGCCTCCGCCAAAAGGGCATCGCGCGCCGACTCGGATGTCCACGCAAAGCCGCCATTGCTGGCATAGGGAGCGGTCACCAGATACGACCCGAAAACAGGGTGGCGGACGTGAGTCAGGGTCAGCATCCCGGCAATTTGTCCATCCCGTCCGGCCTGCAGGCAGTAGGTTGGGTAGCCGTAGGCCCTGCGAATAAATTCATGCCAGGCGGGCATCCCCGTGTAACCGGCGGACGGGAGCAGGTCGAGGGGCCAGGCCGGGGCCTCGTCAACGCCCAAGCGGCGGACGGTCACGTCAGGCATGGGACTCTCCGCGCAGAGCCAGAGCCTCCTCCAGATAGCCCGCCAGCGAACCGACCGGGAAGGAGCGCAACAGTTCCTTCAGAAAAGCGGACTTGTCGAAGGTGAAGGGCAAAAGCAGGGGATGTCTCACCAGGTCCCAGCCCAGTTGTCCCGGCCAGTTCTTCGAGCGCACGATTTCGTAGGGATGCAGGATGATGACCGGGCTGAGCCCGGCGGCCAGTTCCTTTTCCAGGATCCGCAATACGGCGCCGCTGAACAGGCTGATCGTGAAGGATGAACCGTAGGGCAGTTCACCGCCAAGCAGGAGTTTCAATGTCAAATGACGCGGCGCCTGCATCTCCGCGCTCGAACGCCCGAACATGCGATAGGTGCTGACGGGCAGTTCCCAAACGTTTCCCTTGCGAATCAGGCTGCCCGCATGACCATAGATCGAGGAACTGTATCGAAAGCCCGCCCGCGCCAAAAGCGGATAGACATCCTCGATGGTGCGAACCATGGGGGCGCGATAGCCGCGCACGCCGTATTGCCTGCGCCAGTCGGCCGACTGTTCCAAATCCCTGGCGATCTCTTCCACGCTGACGAGCGGACGATGAATGTGACAGTGAAATCCCAGTTCGTGCCCGGCCGCCGCGATCTTCTCCGGCACCTGCGGGTACCAATCGGCGATCTCGCCCACCAGGTAAAAACTGACATTCGCTCCGTCGAGTTTCTCGAGGATCGGGTCTATCGCCCAAGCCGTGAAGCCGCCGTCCAGGTCACGGCGTTGCTCCATCTGGGTAATTCCGTCATAGCGTCTGGCAAGGGCAAACCAGGGTTCGTAATCAATGCTGAGCAGGACGCGCGGCGCTGGCTTTTGATTCTCGGACATGGGAAGGTTATGGTAACGAGTTCGGCGATGTGTGTCAATGCGGCAAAACGGGCAGGCACAGAGCCGCCCCTTGCCTGCCCGCGATTTTCACTACGGCACGATCAGGGTTCCCGTCTCACCTTTGATGGCGCGGCCGATGTTTTCGGGGTTGGTGATAATGGCCTGCTTGCCGCCGTTCTCGAGGAACCGGATGACGGCCTGGATCTTCGGCGCCATCGAGCCTTTGGCGAAATGCGCGCCTTCCGCGAGATATTGCTTCGCCTCGGCCAGCGTCATCTTGTCGAGCCATTTCTGATCGGGCTTGCCGAAGTTGATGGCGACCTTTTCGACAGCAGTCGAGATCAGGAACAAGTCGGCTTTGATGAGACGCGCCAGCAGCGAAGAGGCGAAGTCCTTGTCAATGACCGCGGCCACGCCCTGCAACTCGCCGTCCGCTTTGCGGATGACGGGAATGCCGCCGCCGCCGACGGTGATGACCACCGTCCCCGCCTTGAGGAGGGTCTGCACCGCTTCGAGTTCCACGACCTCCTGAGGGAGAGGCGAAGCGACGACGCGCCGCCAGCCGCGGCCCGCGTCTTCCCTGACCGACCAGCCGAGTTCCGTTTCGCGGCGTTTGGCCTCGGCCTCGTCCATGAACGAGCCGATCGGCTTGGACGGTTCCTTGAAAGCCTTGTCGTTCGCGTCCACGGCCACCTGCGTCACGACCGTCGCCACGGGCTTTTTGATTCCGCGTCGCCTCAGTTCGTTTTGCAGGGTCTGCTGAAGGGCGTAACCGATGGCGCCCTGCGAGTCCGCGCCGCAGACTTCGAGCGGAATCTCGTGCACCCCCTCCACCTTCGCGGCGATCTCCGACCTGCGGAGGATGAACCCGACCTGCGGACCGTTGCCGTGACCGATGGCCACGTCCCAGCCTGCTTCGATCATATCCGCGATGTGATAGGTCGTCTCCTTCGCGGCCTGGTACTGGTCCTCGACGGTCTTGTGCGCTTCGTCCTTGATAAGCGAGTTGCCGCCAATCGCGATGACGGCGAGTTTGTTGGTCATAAGTAAGTCTCCTTGTGTAGCGTCATTGCGAGCGGAGCGAAGCAATCTCCTCGTTAGCGCGGGGATTGCTTCGTCGCTCCGCTCCTCGCAATGACGAGTCATCTCATCGTCAACGCCATCACCGCCTTTTGCGCGTGCAGGCGGTTTTCGGCTTCATCGAACACGACTGAGTTGGGACCGTCCATCACTTCGCTGGTGACTTCCACGTCGCGGTCGGCGGGAAGCGGGTGCATGTAGATGGCGTCGTCCTTGGCGGCTTTCATCTTCTTCGCGTCGGTGATCCAGTCCTTGTACTTGTCAATGATCTTCGCGCCTTCGTTCGCGTCCTCGGTGGTGAGCATCGCGCCCCACGATTTGGCGTAGACCACGTCCGCGTCCTTGAAGGCTTTCTCCATCCCGTGCGGTTCGTCCATGACCTCGAAACTGGTGTGGAATTTCTTTGCCTGTTCCCGGGCCGCGTCCATGATTTCGGGCATGAGTTTGAACTCGGGCGGATGCGCCAGCACAACGTCCATGCCGAAGCGGGGCATTTGCAGGATCAAGGATTGAGGAACCGAGATCGGCTTCTGGTACGAGGCGGCATAAGCCCACGAAACCACGATCTTCCTCTTGCGGAGGTCGCGTCCCTTCTTCTCCATGATGGTCATCAGGTCGGCCAGGCACTGGAATGGATGGTAGATCTCGCATTGCATGTTCAGCACAGGCGAGCGGGAATATTTGGCAACCTCGCTGATGTACTTGTTGCCGATCTTCCAGTCCACGTGGCGGATGGCGATGCCGTCGAAATAGCGGCCAAAGATTTCGCCGATTTCGACAGGCGTATCGCCGTGCGCGATCTGGGTGGACTTGCTCTCGATGAAGGCGGCATGTCCGCCCAGTTGCGCCATGCCCGCCTCGAACGATCCACGCGTGCGCGTGGACGAGAAGAAGAACAGCATTGCCAGCACCTTGTCGCGCAGGTAGGGATGCAGTTCGCCGAGGGCGCGTTTGCGCTTCAGGTCAAAGGCCACCTCCAAAACGGTCTCCACCTCCTCTTTCGAGAAATCGAGGTCGCCGATCAGGTCGCGACCGCGTAGGTCGGTAATCATGGGTTTTCTCCTTGGGAAAAATATATAGGTACACACGTACACAGGTAAACAGGCACACAGGTGATTTCCACGTGTTTACGTGTGTACTTGTCTGCGTGTCTACTTGTTTGCTTCGTACAACTCCTCGAAGCGCGCAAGCATTTCTGGAGTTTCGAGCGCTTCGGCAAATTGCTTCAACCAGTGACGGATGTACTTGATATCCAGTTTGCCGCGCTGGCGAATTAGAACGCCTTCAATGTCCAGCCAATCCTGGTGACGACGGGTAATTGCTTTGTGGATGATCAGATCTTCGGCAGTGCAAACAGGCAACACCAAACCGTCAATCTCGATTTTCTCCGCGCGTTGAATGGCTTGCGCTTCATAGGGGAATACAGCCGCCAACATGTCCACGACTGAGCCATCCTCCAACTCAACCGCAATGATTAGCGCGCTTTCCGATTTTCCCAACCATGGACGGCGATGAGGCTTGAATCTGCTCTCCGCTAATTCTCGAAATTCGGAAATCGTCCGACCTTGGATTAGAATTTTCAAATCGGCATCCTCGGTCGCGCGAATGCGCCCTCTTTCAGCATTGGCGATTCCGCCGATTACCATGAAAGGGATCGAGTATTCTTCCAGGAATTCAACGATCTTCTTGAGAGAACTAACTTGGAAAATCATGGTGAAAGTACTCGGCTAATTTTCTTAGGCGCGCTTCCAGGGCCAGGTAGTGTTCGCGTCGCTCGTCGGCGAATGCTTCCCGCGCATCAGGGGACAATTTGGTCAGGAATTGACAGAGGCGAAAATAACGCAGTGTCCCGTCGCCTGGTGGAATCAAAGGCAACTCCTGTTTGAGCATTTCGCGCTCAACCATGTTGATGAGCCGATATTCCGCGGCCCATTCCTTGACAGCCTTCTTGTCCATTTCCATTCGCGCCTCGTCTCGTTGGGTGGCTGGACAAAACTGCCCAACCACCCAACTACGTAACTACCAAAATACGAAACTATCGAACTAGCCTATTCCATCGCTCCCAGCACCAACGCCAGCAGCGTCATCCGCATCACGACCCCATTGAACGCCTCCTGCCAGTAGCGCGACCAGCGGGTGATGTCCACGTCGGTCGGGATTTCGTCCATGCGCGGGAGGGAGTGGAGCAGGATCGCGTCGGACTTGGCCTTCTTCTCCAAAAGTTCACGGGTGATCCTGTAGTTGGCGGGCGTCAGGCCGACTTCCTTGCCGCGCTCGTCGCGCGACTTGGTGTAATCGGGCTGTACGACCGGCTCGACCAGGATCACGTCCGCGTCCGCGATAGCCTTTTCCACGTGATCGGCTTCCTTGAAGTTGACGCTGAGTTGCTTCAACTCCGCCTTGAACTCATCGGTCAGATTCATATCGGGCGGGGCGACGAAGGTGATCGGGCAATCGAACTGGCTGAGGGCGTAGCCGAGCGAGTGCATCGTCCGCATCCGCATATCGCCGACGGCCAGCCATTTCAACCCGTCAATGCGGCCCTTCTCGCGCAGAACGGTGTAGAGGTCGGTCAGAATTTGAGTCGGGTGTTCTCCCCAGCCGTCGCCGCCGTTGATGATCGGGATGCTGGCCCACTTGGCGGCTTCGTGCGGCGCGCCCTGCTGGAAGTGGCGCATCACGATCACGTCGCCGTAGAACTCCAGCATCTTGACCGTGTCCTTGATGGACTCCTGATAGAAGTCGCCCGCGCGCGTCATCTTGGCATCCGAGAAGCCCGTCACGTGTCCGCCGAGGCGGTGCATGGCGGCTTCGTGCGCGAGACGCGTACGCGTCGAGGGCTGATAGAATGCGGTGACAAGAGTCTTATCCTTGAGCATATCCACGTTCTTCCTGGACCTCGCGATGGGTTCCATTTTTGAGGCCACGTCGAACACGTGGAAGAATTCATTGCGCTCGAATTCCTTGAGCGACAGAATATCACGACCGGCAAAACTACGCATGGTGAAAACTCCTTTTGTTTTTTTGGAATCCCGAAGTTCCACTTCGGGATTTATGAAACACCAATATCCGAAAGTAGAACTTTCGGATTCCTGCCGAAAGAACTTACTTTCCCAACTGTTTACGCAACAGACTCGGCAACAGCGCATAGAACTCCGTCGCCGCGACCACCTCATCGAGCGGGACATTTTCGTTGGTCATATGCGCGGTCTTCTCGTCGCCGGGGCCGAAGCCGATGGACGGAATCCCCGCCTTCCCCGCCCAGTACGTGCCGTTGGTCGAGAAATCCCACGCGCCGAGCGGACGCTTCTCGCCCCACAGCGCCTCGATGGCCGCCTGCCCCGCCTGCGTCAACGGATGATCGTCCTCCAGCAGCCAGGGCGGGTAGAATTTGGACACGGGGAAGACGAAGCCCGTGTAAGACGGCGCGTCGTAGAAGAGTTCTTCGACGTGGATTTCCTCCTGCAAATAATCGGGGATCAGTCCCTTGATCTGCGCGATCACCTCGTCGCGCGGCTCGTTCAGGGTGATGCGGCGGTCGAGATAGATCGTGAACTGGTCCGGCACGGCGTTGATCGAAGCCGTGCGCGCCGCGACGTTGGTCACCGCGATGGAGGGACGGCCCTGTACCGGGTGATAGCCCATCCCGAAGCGCATGCGGCGATCCAGTTCGCGGATCTGCGTGATGACCGCCATCATCTTATACACGGCGTTGTCGCCCAGGTAGTGCGAGGCGGCGTGGGCCGATTGTCCGTATGCGGTGATCTTCAACTCGATGCGCCCCTTGTGGCCGCGATAGACCTGCATTCTCGTCGGCTCGCCGATGACCACAAAATCGGGCTTCACCTGCGGATCGGCCTCGACGAAGGCGTTGGGCGCGATGCCGTCGCACCACTCCTCCATGTTGCCAAAATAGTAAGCCGTGTAGCCGTCGAGCAGGCCCAGGTCGCGGGCGATGGCCAAACCATACACCATGCCCGGCGTGGAACCCTTCTCGTCGCACGCGCCGCGCGCGTACAGGCGTCCATTTTCCACCTTGCCTTTGAACGGATCCCATTCCCATTCGTCGAGGTCGCCCACACCCACCGTGTCAATGTGCGAGTCGAACACGAGCGTCTTTTTGCCGTCGCCAATGCGCCCGATGGTGTTGCCCATCTTATCGAAGCGCGCCTCGTCGAAACCGAGTTTTCGCATCTCGGCCTGGATGCGCTCGCCGACATCCTTCAACTGCCCGTCCATGCTGGGAATGGCGACGATCTCTCGCAGGAACCGGATGATGTCCTCGCGATTTTCGTTTACTTTTTGTTTGATTTGTTGTACCGACACATTACGCTCCAAATCAACAAGTCTCCGTGTCTCTGTGGCTAAATTTCTTCGGCTAGGTACCGTTTCCCACCCGGCGCACGATGTGGAAATTGAAATAGCCCGGGATGAAGTACGTCTTCGAATAATCCACGATTACGCCGCTGGCATTGAACAACTGCGAACTGAAATGCAGCAGCACGTCGCCGCGCTGGATCTCGAGCGACTTGGCCACCTCGGCTGTGGCGCCGATGGCGCTGACCGCGGCCCGCGAACCCGCCAGCGGGTCGCCGCGCGCCAGCAGAAAGTCCAGCACCGAGCCGTTGAACGTGTCGGGCAATTCCTGGGCGCGCAGCGTCGTTTCGGGGAGCGAATCCACCAGGAAGGCCACCGGCCGGCCGGCCGCCTGCATCACGCGGCGGACGCGCGTCAGGCGCGTGGCCAGCGGCACGTTCAGGGCGGCGGCGAGTTCCTGGTCGGCAAAGACGCTCTCGATGCGCAGGTCGGCGGCCGCGAGCGAGAGGTTCATCCTGCGCGCCATCGTCTCCAGGCTTTCCAGCACCTCGAGGCCGCTTTCCATGACGGGAATCTTCCCGACCACGAAGGTACCGGCTCCCTGGCGGCGGCGGATCAGCCCCTGCGTCTCGAAGGCGCGCATGGCCTCGCGCAGGGTGGCGCGGCTCACGCCCAGTTGCTTCGCCAGGTCCGGCTCGGAGGGCAGGCGCTGCCCGCCGGGCGTGCGCGAGATCAACCCCGAGAGTTCGGCGGTCAATCGCTGAAAAGGAAAATGCGCCATGTCGCCTCCATTCACTCTACAACCGGAACGAACCTGAAATTCGTCACGTCCACCAGCCCCAGGTCGGAGATCCGCAGTTCGGGAATGACCACCAGCGCCAGCAGGCTCAACTGCATGTTCGGATTGTTCAACTCGCAGCCGCAGGCCTTGAATCCTTCGAGGATGGACGCGGCCTTTTTCGCCACCACCTCGGCTCGTTCGCTGGACATCAGCCCCGCGATCTGCAACTCGACCTGGGCGACGACCCTGCCCTCGAGAACGACCGCCTGCCCGCCCCCGCTTCGAGCGAGACTATTGGCGGCCGCGGCCATTGATTCATCGTCCGTCCCGACGACGATCAGGTGGTGGCTGTCGTGCGCGACGGTGGAGGCGACGGCGCACTTGCGGGTGAAGCCAAACCCGCTCGCCAGCCCAAGCGTAATCCTGCCCGTCCCTTTGTGACGCTCCACCAGCGCGACCTTGGCGATGTCGCGCGCCATGTCCGCTCTAATTTCGCCGTCGTTCAGTTGAACGTCAAACGTCAAATGTCGTGTGGGAGCCTGGTTCTCGATCACTCCTATGACATTTGCCCTGACCTGCGACCTTCGACTTGCGACTTTTAACTTGAAATCCTCCACCTTGAGTTCGCGCTTCAATTTCACCGAGTTGGTCGCCCACTTCGGATAATCGAAGGACGGCAGTTCCACGTTCCATTGCCCATTTTGGGCAATGACCTGTCCCTTCGCGATCACCATCTCTGCGCGGAAATCGCGCAGGTTCTCCACGAGGACGATATCCGCCCAGCGGCCGGGCGCGATCATGCCGATTTCCTTCGAGAGGCCGAAATGCTCGGCGGTGTTGATGGTACACATCTGGATGGCCGTCATCGGATCAACGCCCTCCTCGATGGCGTGGCGCAGGACGCGGTCAATATGGCCGTCCTGCGAAATGGTTTGCGCGTGGGAGTCGTCGGTGCAAAGGATGAAGCGGCGCGGATCCAGTTTGTGGCGGGTGATGGCTTTCGATTGCGCGGCCACATCATGCCAGGCCGAGCCGTAACGGAGCATGGCCTTCATCCCCTGGCGGACGCGCGCCATGGCGTCTTCGGCGCGTGTGCCCTCGTGATCGTCCTCCGCGCCGCCCGCCGCGTAGCCGTGGAAGGGCAGTCCCAGGTCCGGCGAGGCGTAATGCCCGCCAATCGTCCTGCCTGCGGCGCGGGTGGCGGCCATTTCGGCCAGCATCTTCGGGTCGCCGTTGGCCACGCCGGGGAAGTTCATCATCTCGCCCAGGCCGATCACGCCGGGCCAGGCCAGCGCTTCGGCCACGTCGTCGGGGCCGATGGAGGCGCCCGGCGTCTCGAAGCCCGGCGCGGACGGCACACACGAAGGCACCTGCACCCAAACGTGGATGGGCTGTTTCGCGGCCTCGTCCACCATCAACTTGACGCCCTTGAGACCGAACACGTTGGCGATCTCGTGCGGGTCAATGAACATGCCGGTCGTCCCGCGCGGGGCGACGGCGCGCACGAACTCGGTGACGGTGACCATGCCCGATTCGACGTGCATGTGGCCGTCGAGCAGGCCGGGGACGAGGTACTTGCCGCGCGCGTCCACCACCACCGTATCCTTGCCGACGGTGTGGCTGGCGTCCGGGCCGACGAAAGCCACGCGCCCATCCACAATGGCTACGTCCGTCCCCTCGATGATCTCGCCCGATTGGACGCAGATCCACTGTCCCTTGCGAATGACGAGGTCGGCGCGGGCGCGTCCCATGGCGACATCCACCAGGGCGCGCAGAGTTTGCATAGACGACGGCATGGTTCATCCTCCTATTCGTTGTTCAGGGACGACAAATACAGCGCGATCAAATCGTCGTATTGGCCGGTGTTGAATTTCCAGATTTTGATCATTCTATCCCAATTCCAAAGAGGACCCTCGATTACCGCGCGGAGTTCCTCGTAATACCGCGCCAGGTTTGGGTCTGCAATCCGATTTTCGCCCGCATCCAGTGTTTCGAGATAACCTTCGGGCAGTTCGCGGGCAAAATGGCCGATGCGCCACTTTTTGCGGGTGACGGGCAGGCGCGCCACGAGAGGGTCGGCCAGGCCGTAATGGTCAACGATATACTTGTTCGGCCCCTCGGCGTAACCCGTCCTGCCTATGGACCAATCCACCATCACCCTGCTTTTCCCGGAGTAAATCCACGCGAGGCCTGCAAATTCCGAGCCGACCTGCGAATCGCGAAAGCCTTCCTCGACCAATCCCAGGTAGATGCCGTGCGGTTCGTTGGCGAAATAGACCGCCCGCTCGTCGGCGACGCCGTTCCTGTCCAGAATGGAGGGGTTGTCCGTCCATCGCAGGGTGCGCTGGAAGAGCGCCGGGACTTCGGGGTCCAGCAGGGTGGAGCGCAAGGAAAACACGCCAAGCGCCAGCGTAATGCCCAAGACGGCAAGGAGACTCCTTTTCGAGAGAGCGCTTCGAGCCAGGAGCGCAACCGCCAGCGCGAAGGGGGCGGTCAGGAACCTGCCGCTCATGAAGTCGCCACCGATCTTCACCACGTAAAGGATGTAGATCAAAATGCCGAGATACACGTACCTGATCTTCGCGCTCTCCTGGTGGGTCCCGCCCCAAAAGGCAACCACCCCCGCGCAGGCGATGACGAAAAGCGTGAGCGGATCCCAGTGAAGAGAGTTCAACAGGTAATCCATCCCCTGCTGGATGAGGATGGATGACGAAATGCCGGTGTTCAGTTTTGCGTAAGCCGTGTTGGGAAAGAGAAAACCATAATAGAGAAGTGAAAAGAGTTCCCATACGATCACCGGCAAAAAGCCCAGCAGGAACATTTTTAATTTTCCGAGGTAGTTGCCTTTGACCCAAAACGTGAAAAGCAACGCGGGCAGGATCAAAAGAACGGCATCCTGGCGATTCAAAAACAGAAAGGAGGAGACCAGCGCCAGCAGGAACCATTTTTCGGGGTGGGCAAAATATATCCAGAGAAAAAGCGCAAGAAGCAGATGCGTGAGCGGATTTTCGAGCCCGGAGGTGGAATAATCCACAAAAGCCCTGGATAATGTCAGCGCGGCCACCGCCAGACCGCCGGTCAACAAATCCTTGGCGGCGACTTTGGCAAGCAGGAAATACACGAACAGCGCGGAAACGACAATGGAGGCAAAGACAGCCACAAAGTACAGCGCGTTTTCCGAATATGGAAAGATCTTCCATTCCAGGCGATAGAGCCCGGATAACAGGAACATCCAGGCCGGGTGGGTGTACGCCTGCACGCGGACGAAGGGATTATACGTCAGGCCGTATCCCGCAAGAAAATTCTCGATGGTCCGAAACGTAATATAAGCGTCATCCGAAATCCATGCGTTTCGGACGACGATCACGATATAGAACAACAAGAGCGCGGCGCGCCCCAAGCGCGTGTCACGATCTGACATTCGGCGTCAGCCTCCCGCCAGCAACCTGTGCGAGGCGCGGTTATGCTTCTCTGCAAGCCGGAACTCATCCACTGTGACCAGCTGTCCTTCCCTCACAACGAACTTACCGCCGACCACGGTGTAGTCCACGCGGACGGGCTGGCAGAAGACGACCGCCGCAACCGGATCGCGCTGCGCACCGGCGTAGTCGAGACGGTTCAGATTTACGGCGAAGAAGTCCGCGCATTTGCCGGGTTCGAGCGAACCGATGTCGTTTCGGCCGAGGACAGCCGCGCCGCCGCGCGTGCCGAGATAGAGGGCTTCGCGGGCGGTCATCAGTTTTCGATTCGGATCGTTAGAAAGCGAGAAGCCAGTGATTCCCTCCCGCACACGAGATAACAGCATGGCCTGGCGGACTTCGGCCAGCAGGTGCGAGCCGTCGTTGGAGGCCGAGCCGTCCACGCCGAGGCCGACGTTGACGCCCGCCTCCCGATATTCCCTGATCGGGGCAATGCCCGAAGCCAGACGCATATTCGAGGTGGGACAGTGCGCCACGCCGCATTGGTATTTGGCAAAGACTTGAATCTCCGCCTCGTTAACCCACACCGCGTGCGCGAACCAGACATCCTCGCCGACCCAGTCCACCTCCTGCATGTACCCGACGGGACGATGGCCGAATTTTTGCAGGCAGAATTGTTCCTCGTCCTCGGTCTCGGCCAGATGGGTGTGCAGGTGAACGCCATACTCGCGCGCCAGTTTGGCGGATTGCTTCATCAAGTCGCCCGTCACGCTGAAGGGCGAACACGGCGCGAGGACGATCTGCGTCCTTGCGCCGTGTTTCGGGTCGTGAAATTTTTGGATGAGGCGCTGGGAATCTTCAAGGATGGATTCTTCGGTGTCCACCACACTGTCGGGGGGGAGTCCGCCCTTCGATTCGCCGAGGGACATCGAGCCGCGCGAGGCGTGCAGGCGGAGTCCCACCTCGGAGGCCGCGGCAATCTCATCGTCCAGTTTGGAGCCGTTCGGGAAGAGGTAGAGATGGTCGGAGGCGGTGGTGCATCCCGAAAGGGCAAGTTCCGAGAGCGCGGTCTGGGTCGAGATGAAAATATCGTCGGACGTGAGCCGCGCCCAAATCGGGTAGAGGGTCTTCAGCCAGTTGAACAGGTTGGCATCCTGCGCGGCGGGGACGGCGCGGGTGAGGGTCTGGTAAAAATGGTGATGCGTATTGACGAGGCCCGGCAGGATCGCGTGGCCGCGCAAGTCGAGGATTTCATCGGCGGTGTTGGGCAAGTCTGAGACTTGCGCTACCTGCTCGATGAAACCATCACGAATGAAAAGACCACCCTCGGGGATTTCCCGCTGATGGTCATCCATGGTGACGAGATACGCGTTTTTGACGAGAAGAGTGTTCATTCGTTTGGGCGTTTGGGGGTGCGATAGTTGTTCGAGTGGACTAGACCAAATTTGTCTGACAACTTGGCCTAGTTTAGCATGTGTGAGTGAGGATGTCAACCGGTCAATGATATGATTGTCATACTGAGGAGATTTCCGTGGATCGAATCCGACAGGCCGCAGCCACGGATTGTCCTCGTGTATAAATAAGTTCCATGAAAGGAGAGCAAAATGGGTAGCACCCCACTAAAGCGTGGTGGTGTGTAAGACTTGCAGAAAACGGGGTTCACTGGCACACTCGTGCGACTACCAAATCGTGCGAGGAGACAATGAACC
>DAOUMJ010000281.1:0-7441 GCA_034411715.1 Anaerolineales bacterium
TCTCGTATAGAAAATCACCAGCAATAAAAGTTAGCGTCGCAATATTTTTACTCTCCGCAAATTTGAGCGCTCCTGATTGAAATCCGCAAGTTGCAAAAAGCATTGCTTTTTGTGCGCTTGTGTCTTGAAGTTTTGCCCACAGGGTCATTACATGGTCTCGTTCCACTGGTCTGTTGTATCGTTTACATTCAACCAAAACAGTAAATTTAGCGCCTTTAAATTTTGTGAATTTTGCGACAGCATCAAACTCATATTCGCCGCCCGCCCCAGAAAGGTATTCTAAGTGATTTACAGTAAATTCCTCTAAAGGATCATGCGCTGATTTCAGCCAATTAACAATTTGTTTTTCGTACTCTTGTGGAGTTATGTCCACGGATCTTGCTGGATTCCAACGGGAATTTGGATTGAATTTGCTCATAAGGCAATTTTATGTGATGCATCCTAACAATTTCACTAATAGCGTGTGAGCGAAATTATAGTCCAGACTTCCTATAGGTCAATGGCGAAACCTCTCATCCTCTCCGCATCCATCCGCGTTCGCCGCGTCCCATTTATAATACCTCTCGAAAAGAGGCTCCCATGACCACCATCTACCTCCTGCTCTGCCTGATCGTCCTCCTCCTCGCCTGGTACGTCATTGCGCTCATCTGGGGCAAGCCCTGGAGCGTGAAGGGACTGTACCTGCGCACCTTCCTCAAGTTCGCGCTCAAAGGTCCCGAACTGCTCACCATGCTCGGCATTCTGGAAAAGTTCGGCCTCCACTGGCACAACGCCAAACTCTCCGACGCGTCCGAAGCGTTTCAAGACAAGATGTTCGCCTTCGTCAGGCGCGACCTGCGTCTCTTGCGGAGTTACCCGCGCGCGAAATCCACGCAACTTTCCACCGACGTGATGGCCTTCTTCCTCGACGACATCGCCCGCGGCGAGAAGTTCCGTCACCACGATTATCCGCTCAACCAGATGTTCGGCATCCAATCCGAGTTGCCCAACTTCATGATGACGCTCCATCCCGTCGTCAGCAGGCTCGAGGGGCAGAACTACGTCAAACGCCTCAGCCGCTTCAAGGTCAAGTTTGACTAGGTGATGGAGGGGCTGAACGTCCGCGAGTCGAAGGGCTGCGTCCCGCCCAGGTTCGTCATCCGCCGCGTGCTGGACGAAATGACCGCCTTCATCGCCTCGCCCGCGAAAGAGAATCCGCTTTACACCGTCTTCAACGACAAGTTGTCGAAACTGGAGGAGGTCAGCGCCGCCGACCGCGCCAGCCTGCTCGCCGCGGCCGAGTCCGAGATTCAGCGCACGGTCTATCCCGCCTACCAAAAATTCATAGACTACTTCACCGCCCTCGAGCAAAAAGCCACCGCCGACGACGGCGTCTGGAAACTTCCCGATGGGGCGGCGTACTACGCCCACTGCCTGCGCTCCAACACCACCACCGAATACACCGCCGAGCAGATCCACGCCATCGGCTTGAACGAAGTGGCGCCCATCGAAGGCGAGATGATGACCATCCTTGCGCGTCTCGGTTACGCAGACGTGACCAGCGCGCCGAAAAAACTGGCCGACTTCGCCCGCGAGGAACGCTTTCACTTCCCGAACACGGATGAAGGCCGCCTCGCCGCGTTGACCGAGTACGGGCGTCTCCTCGCTGAGGTGGACGCGGCGCTTGGGGCGTTTTTCTCCGTCCGCCCGAAGGCCAAACTGAAAGTGGAGCGCGTCCCCGAATTTCGCGAGAAGACCTCCGCGGGCGCGTACTACATGCCTGGCGATTTGAGCGGCTCACGCCCAGGCGTCTTCTATGCCAACCTGCGCGACATGTCCGAGATCCATCAATTCGGGATGAAGACCCTTGCCTATCACGAGGGGATTCCAGGCCACCACTTCCAACTGTCCATCGCGCAGGAATTGAAGGGAATGCCCATCTTCCGCAGACTCGTCCCGTTCACGGCCTATGCTGAGGGCTGGGCGCTCTACGCCGAGAAACTGGCGCGCGAGATCGGCCTATACAAAGACGATCCCTACGGCGAACTGGGCTACCTCGATTCGGAGTTGTTCCGCGCCGTCCGCCTCGTGGTGGACACGGGCATCCACCACAAAAAGTGGACGCGCGAACAGGCCATCGAATACATGGAAGCCCACACCGCCAGCGCGCACGAGAGCGTGGTCAGCGAGATCGAGCGTTACATCGTCATGCCTGGGCAGGCCTGCGCCTACAAGATCGGCGAGATCAAAATGGTGGAGTTGCGCGAGAAAGCCAAAAAAGCCCTCGGCGAAAAGTTCACGCTGGGAGCCTTCCACGATGTGGTCTTGAAAAACGGCTCCATGCCGCTGAATGTTTTGGAGCGGGTGGTGGAGGAGTATATTGCGGGGTAACCCTTTGTACACGGATTACGCGGATTTGACGGATTCCACGGATAAGGCTAAAAAATCCGTGAAATCCGTCTTGTCCGTGAAATCCGTGTACCGCATTCCGCCTTTTAGAACATCTTTATTTCCAGCCGAATCGTCACCGCATCCCCCACGCCAATCCCCTCCGCCTTTTGGACGCTCATCTTGATCGGCACAAGGCAGAGACCATTTTTGGGAAACAGCGAAGTCGTCCACTCGGTTTTGCCGATCCGCGCGTGAGAAAGACCGACATCGGCCAGCCCCCGCCACCCGTCAAGGCTGTGGCCGCCTGCATGTAGATGCCGTCCAGGTCGGGACGCTCCTCGCGATCCACTTTGATGCAGATGAAATGCTCGTTCATCAGCGCGGCGGTGGATTCGTCCTCATCCCAACATGGACACCACCCATTTTTCGGAAAGACAGTTAAAATTCGCCCATTCTGCTTCAAGGAGCAACTCAAGTGGACTGGATCACCAACCCCGAAACCTGGATCGCCCTGATCACGCTCGTGGCGCTCGAACTCGTGCTTGGCGTGGACAACGTGATCTTCATTTCCATCCTGGCGGGCAAACTTCCGCCCAAAGATCAGCCGCGCGCCCGCACGACTGGCATCATGCTGGCGGTCGTCACGCGCATCCTGCTGTTGCTGTCCCTTTCGTGGATCATCGGCCTGGAAGAAACGCTCTTCACCCTGCCTGTGCTCGAGATCGGATTCACAGGCCGCGACCTGGTGTTGCTGGTGGGCGGTATCTTCCTGCTTTGGAAAAGCACCCATGAAATTCACGAGAAACTCGAGGGCGTGCAGGGACGCGCGTCTGCAAAGGTCGCGGCTTCATTTGCCAGCGTCATCGTCCAGATCATGCTGCTGGATGTCGTCTTTTCCCTGGATTCGGTTATCACTGCGGTGGGCATGGTGGATCACATCGAGATCATGGTCATCGCCGTGATTGCGGCCGCGGGCGTGATGATCTTTACGGCGGGGCCGATTGGGAATTTTGTCGAGCGGCATCCCACCATCAAAATCCTGGCGTTGAGTTTCCTCCTGCTGATTGGTTTCACATTGGTTGTGGAAAGCCTGCACCAGCACATTCCTAAGGGCTATATTTACTTTGCGATGGGATTCTCGGTCTTCGTGGAGATGATCAACCTGCGGGTGAGGAGCCGGGAGGGACCCGTGTGCCTGCGCGAGGCCTACGTGGCGGAAGGGAAACTGGAGTTGCAGCCCGTGGTTGCTGAAGTCAGCGCGCCAGCGTTGAAGGCTGTGCGAAAGTCCGCGCCGAGGGCGAAGGGGAAGACGACGGTCAAAGCGAAGAAAAAGAAGTAAATCAAAAGACGCCTTCCGAATGGAGGGCGTCTTTCCACCGCCGATCAAAACCGCTTCATCAGGTGGGCTTTGATGATCCCCGAAATGATCAGCAGCCCGTTCGAGCCGAAGGCGATCAATATTAGCGTTTCCTTCTCGAAGGAGATGGCGCGGAATCCCTTCAATCCCCACGAGATCACAATCGAAAGCAGCAATATCAGGCTGACCAATCCGAATCCTGCGGCATACCAGAATAGGCGATCCTCCGAAAGGTTGAGCAAAGAGGCGTAATCCCTCGGCCTGTCGGTTTGCCGCGCGGATAGGGACAGGCCGATTGCCCACAGGTCAATGCCGAAGAGCGTGCCGAGCAGGGCGAACATCATCGTGTGCAGGCCGAAGACCGACGCGAAGGCCACCCGCATCGGCCCGAAGAAGTAACTGACGAACATGATCAGCCAGCTGAGGGCGAGAAGAACGTAACCGCTGGCGTTGAAGAAGCGCGGGGATTCCAACAGGATCTGAAGCAGGTGGCGCATCCCGTCGCGCCAGGTGTGGAGATAAGGCACCCGCCCTCCCGTGTCGGGGCGGAGCGAGACGGGAACGTGGGAAATGCGCGCCCCCGACTTCAAGGCCTTGACGAGCATTTCCGACGCGAATTCCATGCCCGTGCTTTTCACGTTCCATTGCAGGAATTTCTCGCGGCGGAAACAGCGAAAGCCGGAGTTGCAGTCCTGAACGCGATTTCCCCGGCGGGCGTGCAGCGCGTTGATGATCCAGTTCAGAACAGGCGTGCCAACGTAACGGTGCAGGAACGGCATCGCGCCCTTGTGGATCGTGCCTGCCAGGCGCGAGCCGATCACCAGGTCGCAGCCTTTTTCGAGTTCGGCGATCAGGCGCGGGCTTTCCAGGAAATCGTAGGTGTTGTCCGCGTCGGCGAAGACGATGATCTGGCCCGTTGCGTTCTCGATTCCCTTGCGGAGGGCCGCCCCGTAGCCGCGTTCCGCGCAGGGGACGACGCGCGCGCCCGACCGTTCGGCGATGGACGCGGACGCGTCGGCGCTGCCGTTATCGGCGACGATGATCTCGGTGGCGCGGTCGCTCATCTCCGCCCGCACGCGGTTGATCTTCTGCAGCACTTCGGGCAGGGTCTTCTCTTCGTTGAGACAGGGAACAATGAAGGAAACGGATGGCCGCATTATTTCTCGATGATGAAACTCATCATTTGTCCCTTGCGTTCGAGCGCGTAGTCCGCCAGCCTGAGTCCGTTGGACTCGATCCATTCGACGATTTCCTCTTTGCGAAAGAATTCGGCGATGGGGGTGAGGATCTGATCCATGAAGAGGGTCAGCGCGGACTTTCGATCAACGACCTTGCGTTCGAGGAGCAGGAACATAGGGAGGAAGTAAATGAGGTAGTAAAGTGGAAAGACCAGCGCCAGGGTCAGCGCTCGATTGGCACGATACAGGGCGCGGGCGGGTTTGGAGAGCGTGTACACGTACCGGTAAAAATGATTCCGGCAATAGACCGAAAGATAAATCCTCCCGCCATTCTTGGTGATCCTCACGAGTTCCCGGAACGATTTGTACGGGTCGGGTGTATGGTGGATGACCCCGTTGGAAATCGTGAAATCCGAAACGCCGTCGCCCAGGTCGAGATTCATATTGTCCATTTCGTGCGCCTCGAGGCCGAGCGACCTGCAATGCGCGACCGCGGAGGGCGAAAGATCCACGCCGATGGTGCGGTTGGGGATCTGGCTCTTCAGGTATTCCATGATCCAGCCCTGCCCGCAGCCGATATCGTAGAGAAGCGCCTCGGCATGGAGCAGGCGGGCGTGTTTGGTCAGGATCGAATCGCGGTAATACTTCGACCGATCGTAGTTGAATCGGCCAAAGGCATACTCCGAATACAATTCCCTGGTGGCGGTCCCGTCCTTCATGGCAGGTTATTGTTTTGTGACCAGGAAATCGCCGATGAGCAGCGCGTCCAGGTTGCCTTTTCGGAAGGTGTCGAGCGCATCTTCGGGCGTGTAAACGATCGGCTCGCCGCGAATGTTGAACGAGGTGTTGAGGATGACGGGCACGCCGTGCCTTTCCTGAAAGGCCTTGATGATCTCGTAGAACTTGCCCTCCTTCGGGCGCACGGACTGGATGCGGCTCGTCCCGTCGTTGTGGACGACGGCGGGAATCTTCGCGGCGTGTTCGGGATTCGCCTTGATGGCGAACGACATGTAGGGGGAGAAGACATCGGGGCTGAAAAACTCCGCCTGGTGTTCCGCGAGGACCGAGGGCGCGTAGGGGCGGAAACTCTCTCGATACTTGACCTTCGAGTTGATGCGATCCTTGGCCTGCGGGTCGCGCGCGTCGGCGATGATGGAGCGGAAGCCCAGCGCGCGCGGTCCGAACTCCGAGCGACCGTCGAACAAGCCGACGATCTGTCCCTGCTCCATCAGCGGGACGACTTGCGCGGCGTCGCTGGCGGGGACGAAACGGACGCCCTGCCGCTCGAGCGTCTTCTCGATCTCGCCATTGGAGAATCCGCGCCCGAGGCGGTTATCGTGATCGTTGCGCGCGGGAAGCGTCCCCGTCATTTCTTTGTAGGCGCGCAAGGCCGCGCCCATGGCCGTGCCTGCGTCGCCGGGGTCGCAGTCCACGTAGATGTGGTCGTAGATCCCGCTGGCGGCCAGTTTGCCGTTGAACAGGCTGTTGAGGAACACGCCGCCGCTCAGACAGACATCCTTCTGGTGGGGGAATTTTTTGCGGATCAAACGGAACAGGCTCAGCAACTTGTCCTCGAACACCGACTGGAACGAGGCGGTGAAATCGTAATGCTCCTGCGTGATGGGGTCGTTGGCGTCGCGCTGGAAGCGGGATAGTTTGAATTTGTCGCTGAACCATTTGCGCCTGCCGTAATAGCGAAAATCGAAGAGGTCCTGGTTTACCACGATGGAGAGGTCGCTGTTGACGGCGACGATGTTTTCCAATTCCTCGTAATAACGCGGGACACCGTAAGCCGCCATGCCCATCACCTTCCATTCGTCGCTGAAGGGGCGGAAGCCCATGAATTCGGTCACGGCGGCGTATAACATTCCAAGTGAATGTGGGAATTGGACGGTTTGGTGTTTTTTGACGTTCGCCTGGTTGATCTCGCCGATCCAGGCCGTGTCGTACTCGCCGATGCCGTCCACCACAACGCACATCGCGTTTTCGTATTCGCTTTGATAATACGAAGACATGGCGTGACATTCGTGGTGCGGAACCTCGACGATCTTCGCCCTGGGGCTGAGGGCTTTCAGTTCGCCCGTCAATTTCATGTAGCGCTTGGATTTCACTTTGGAATCGAGAGCGGCGGAGCCGTCCTTCAACAGGTTCAGGCTCTTCGGGAAATATTTTGCCAGGTGGCTCGCGTGATAGGCCAGTTCAAGTTTGATCTGGCGCGGAATGGCGATGGCGTCAATCTGCGCGCCTTCGATCCCCGCGATGGACAAGCAGTCGGCAAGTGCGAGGGAGGGGAAGTCGGTGATGTATTTCTGCCGCGAGATCTTGGCTTCTTCGACGGCGGCGACGACTTTTCCGTCAACGATGAGACAAACGCTGGGTTCGTGATTGTAAGCGTTGATTCCGAGAACGATCATTCATATCTCCTGAATAAGTATCAGTGACTCCACTGCAAAAAGGTTGTTTTCCCGAAGGGCATCGGGACGATGTACCGCCGAGACCGCAGAGTACGCGGAGACTTGATAATGAAGAACTCTGC
>DAOUMJ010000282.1:0-21472 GCA_034411715.1 Anaerolineales bacterium
AATGACGCGGCAGGTTCCGTCGTAGCGCGGCGTTTCTTTGCGCTTTTGCTGTTCCTGCCGTATCTTCTCCAACCGTTCGGAGGAACAAAAGCATGGATAAGCCGCGCCTTTTTCGAGGAGGATTTTAGCGTGAGACTGGTAGATCTCGCGGCGTTCGGTCTGGCGATACGGGCCGTAGGGGCCGCCGATATCGGGACCTTCATCGTAAACGATCCCCAACCAACGCAAGCCGTCAATGATCTCCTGCTCGGCGCCTTCGACGAAACGCTTCTGGTCGGTGTCTTCGATGCGCAGGATAAATTTCCCGCCAGTCTTTTTGGCTAGCAGGTAGTTGTACAGCGCGGTGCGCGCCCCGCCGAGGTGCAGGTGACCCGTTGGAGAAGGGGCAAAACGAACGCGAACTGGTTGGGTGGTCAAGTTAAAACTCCATTTGTCTGTGCCTGAGTATCACACTTTCCACCAGCCCGATCCCAAGCATAAGCGAAACGAGGCCCGACCCGCCGTAACTGATGAACGGAAGCGGCAACCCTGAAACAGGAATGAGATTCATGTTCACACTGATATTGACCGCGCCCTGGAAAAAGACCAGGACGGCAATGCCATAGCCGATCAAAGAACCTGTCACGTCCCTGGCGAGACGCGCAGCGCGCAGACAGCGCCAAATGATGAAAACCAGAATAGTGATCACCAATCCCGCGCCGATCAGGCCGAACTCCTCCGAGATGGCAGAGAAGATGAAGTCCGTGTGGCGGACCTTCAGAAAGCGCAACTGCACCTGCGTGCCATGGCCGTATCCCTGTCCCAGTAGGCCGCCCGAACCGATGGCAATGAGGGCCTGCTGCACGTTGTACGTCGCGCCGTAACTGGCATTCGGATCGGGGAAGAGAAATGTGAGCACGCGATCCTGCTGGTATGGCTCGAGAAACGGGAACGCCGCGGCAACGACGATAACGCCGATCAGCGCGCCCCACAGGAGATGCTTGACCTGGATCCCGCTGACCCAGATCATCGCGGCCCAGATGACCATCATCACGATCACGTTGCTCAGGTTGGGTTGGAGCAGGATCCAAATGGCGAGTCCCCACACCCAAAGCAGGCTTCCGAGAATCCATTTCAGGTCGCGCGGCTTGTCCTTCGTCTTTTCGAAATAACGCGCCAGGATCAGCACCTCCACCACTTTTGCCAATTCCGTCGGCTGGATGAAGAGACCCGCCACCTGGAACCAGCGCGCCGCGCCGAACTGCGGCTGGGCGCTGATGTAGATCATGACGAGCAGAATCATCATGACAATGTACATGGGGATGTAGAGCGCGGTCCAGTAACGATAGTCAATGGCCGCCACCAACACGATGACGGCCAGCCCCGCCAACGCGAATTGGATCTGCCGCGAAACGGATTGCGCGATCTCCTCATTCCCCGCGATGGCCGAGCGGATCATCGCCACACCGAAGGCGATGGCAAAGACGATCACGCCCAACAGCCAGAAATCGAAATGCCGCCACGATACGCCGCGATACATTAAGTCGCTCCCATTTCTGGACGCATTAACCACCGCGGCGGCGCGTCACGCTCTTGAGGGGAATATCGGCCACCAGCCGCTGCGAGCGGCCGTCGCGTTCCAGCCCGATGCGAACTTCATCCGGCTCGATCTCCACGTGCCGCGAGATGGCCGCCAGCAGGTCGTCCTTCAGGGCGTCCAGTTCGGCGGGAGTCAGGTCGGTGCGGTCGTGGATCAAGACCAACTGCAATCGTTCCTTGGCGCTCACCGCGCTGCGCTTGGGCTTGAAAAAATCGAACATCATTTCCTCCCAAGTTTGGACAATCGTTCCCACAGGCTGCCGCTGGAATCCAGGTTCATGAAAGGAACTTCCTCCCCTTTCAATCGCTGCGCGATGTTGCGAAAGGCCTGCCCGGCGCGGCTCTTCGGATCGAGCGCCACAGGGTTGCCGCGGTTCGTCCCCACGATCACGCCCTCGTCTTCAGGCACGACGCCGATCAATCTGATCGCCAGCAGGTCGAGCACATCCTCCGCGGAAAGCATGTCGTGTTGTTTGACCATGGTGGGATTGAGTCGGTTGATGATGAGTTCGGGCGTCCCTTTTTCCTCGGCTTCCAGGATGCCCACCACGCGGTCGGCGTCGCGCACCGCAGAGACTTCGGGGTTGGTAATCACCAGCACGCGGTCCGCGGCGGCGATGGAATTCTTGAAGCCCCTTTCGATCCCCGCAGGCGAATCGATCAGCACCCAGTCCACCTCGCCGCGCAGTTCGTCGCACAGGCGCACCATGTCGGAGGGCGAAACCGCCGACTTGTCCCGCGTCTGCGCGGCGGGGATGAGATAAAGTTCGGGCAGCCGCTTGTCCCGAATCATTGCCTGCCGCAGGCGGCAGCGTCCCTCGATCACATCCACCAGGTCGTAAACGATGCGGTTTTCCAGCCCCATCACCACGTCGAGATTCCGCAGGCCGATGTCGCCGTCAATGCAGGCCACCCGCGCCCCATTCGCGGCCAGCGCGACCGCAATGTTGGCGACCGCGGTGGTCTTGCCCACGCCCCCCTTTCCAGAAGTGACCGTCACAACTTGAGCGCCCATGAATGCACCTTAAGAAGAATTTGCCTGCCAGGGTTCCGACTTTAAAACGCCGTCTTTCAGATAAATCTTTTCGGGACGAACGTCCCCGCTTCTTTCCAACGGGACAGCGGCCGCGCCGCCGATGCGAATCTGCGCCGCCGACAGGTCCAACCCGCACACGAACGCCGATTCGTCCCCGCCCGCCCCCGCGTGGACGAGTCCGCGCGCCCGCCCCCAGATGAGGATACTCCCCTCGGCCACCACCTCCGCGCCGGGGTTGACATCTCCAACCACCGCGATGTGACCGGGAAATTCGACGCGCGTCCCGGAGCGGAGCGTGCGCCCGATCCACAGCGCCGCGCCTTCGCCGACCTCCTCCGCCTGTGAGCGGGTCATCTCCTGCGGGCGCGGCTTCGAGATGCGCGTGGCTAGTCCAAGCAACTGGGCGGTCTTCTCGGTGGTGGGCGATTCGCTCACCACCGCCCACAGGTTCACGCCGCGTTCCGAAAGCGTATCCCGCAGTTCGGACAGTTCGTTGACGCGAAAGATCTGGCCGCCCACATCCAGCGCCACGCGTGCGCCCTGAAAGAAGGATTGGCGCGCTTCGATCTGCTCCATCAACGCGGCGCGCAAATCTTCCCATTCCGCCTTGCCCAGCGAGACCAGCAACCCATCGCGCAGGCCCTTGATCTGGATCAGGGAATTGGAATCGCTCATAATGGATCGGGCGAATTATAGCATGTCATCCACCGCCGCCCGCCGCCAGGTCAATGGCCTTGATCTCGAAGTAGGCCTGCATCACCTTCGCCACAATGGGCGCGGCCACCGAGGCGCCCTCGCCGCCGTTGTAGCAAAAGGCCAGGATGATGATCTCCGGGTCCTCGTAGGGCGCGTAGGCCAGCGTCCACGAATGGGTGGGCCAGGCGCCAAATTGGCAGCGATTGGCGTCGAGCGCCACATCGTCGCAGTATTCGGCGGTGCCGGTCTTGCCCGCGATGGCAATAGGGAATTTGACCGGGTCGCCAAAGACCTTGTTCAGCGTGCCGCGATGGATGCCGCCCTGGTTTTCTATCACCGCCAGACGCATGCCCTCCTGCACCTTTTGCACCACGAACGGATCCACGGTCTTGAATTCGTCCGTTTCGGAACAGTAGGGGCCTTCGCAGTTCCAGACGCGGATCAATGGCGTTTGGGTGATGTCCCATTTCATGGCGGGATTGAAGGGCGAGATCTGATAACTGCCGGGGCCGGTCTTTGAATCTGCGACCAGGCCGGTGGCCGGGTCGTACCATTTTTCGACGACGCCGCCCTCGCTGTCCTGCACCTCGCGCACGATGGCTGGCTGCATGAGCTTGCCGTCGTTCGCGACGGTCATCCCCGACATCAACACCTGCAGGGGCGTGGCCAGCACGTAGCCCTGTCCCACGCTGGCGATGTACGTATCGCCGGTGGACCAGTTCTCGCCTTTATTGATGCGCTTCCATTGCGGCGTGGGGATGAGGCCGCCCTGCTCGCCGGGCAGGGCGATGCCGGAGGGCTGATCGTAGCCGATGGCGCGCGCGTATTCGCGCAGGCGCTCGACGCCCAGTCCCTGCTCGATCTCGTCTTTATACCCGCCGCCAAGTTTATAGAAGCAGACATTGCTCGAATAGGCAATGCAATGCAGAAAATCCAACCTCCCAAAGCCTTCGGGGTTGAGCACGCCGCCCGTGTTGTAGGTCCAATCCACGAAAGGCCGTTCGCGGCCGGGGTCGTTGGGCGAAAATTTCTCGGTCAGCACCAATTGGCCGGGCGTCTCGATGATGTCGCTCAGCGAGACGACGCCTTCGTTCAGGGCGCCGACCGCCGTGGAAAGTTTGAAGGTGGAGCCGGGCGGGAATTCGCTCGAAATGGCGTTGTTCAGCAACGGGCGGCGCGGGTCCTGGCTGAGTTGCTCGTAATAATAACCGGGGATGAAACGCGACATGCGGTTGTTCTCGTACGTCGGATAGGTTACCATCGCCAACACTTCGCCGGTCTTCGGGTTCAAGGCGATCACCACGCCGCTGGAAATGCGATTTTCGCCGAAATACGCGTTCCATTCTTTAATCTCGTTGACCAGCACGGCTTCCGCGGCGGCTTGCAGGCGGGTGTCAATGGTCAGGATGACGTTGTGGCCCGGGATGGGCGCGATGGGCGGTTCGAGGTTCCGCAACTCCTTGCCGGCCACATCCTCCTGAAGGACGCGGCGGCCGTTCTTCCCGGAGAGAATTTCATCCAGCGATAGTTCCACGCCGGCGTACCCGACCTTGTCGCGCCCCGGGATGTAGCCCTGGGCGCGATATTCCGCCTCCAAACTGGCGGGGATCGGGCCGAGGAAACCGATCACGTTGGCGGTCAGCGAACCGGTCGGATAGTCGCGGATCGGTTCGACCTCCACCGAAACGCCGGGCCAGTCCACAGCGCGCTCGCCGACGATGCGCGCCACGCGCTCGTCCGCATAACATTTCACCCTGACCGGGGTATAGGGGGCCAGCGAATCGCCCAGTTCCACCAGTTGGGCGATGCCCGGCCCTTCCACGCAGGCCGCAACCAGTTTGGCGTCTTCCACCGTCCCCTGGTTGACCGGCACCCCGATGAGGGTCGAAAGTTCGCGATAGATGTTCTGGATATCGGCTTCGTCATCCGGCAGGTTGGCAGGCGTGACGACAATGTGATACGAAGCGACGTTGCGCGCCAATATGTACCCGTTGCGATCGTAGATGATGCCGCGCGGCGCAGGCACGCTGATGCTGGCGGTGTAATTCTCCACCGCCTGGTCGAGCCACTCTTCGTTCTCGAACACCTGCAAGGTCAACAGGCGCGAAGCCAACAGGAGGACCACTCCCGCAACGACGGCATACACCGCCAGCAACCGCCGCGATTCGAAAATGGGTTGCGAGACGGGACCGGAACTCACTCTTCCTCCTCGATGGGATGCACCCAGCGGGCCAGGTCGCGCATCAGCCAGAACACCGGCATGGCCAGCAACAGATTCAACAACGCGCTCGGCAGGGCAACCAGGCTGAACGCTTCGCCAAAATTCAGGGAAGCGCCGGCCAGATTGAGCGCGATCATGGACAACAGGTGCAAAACAAGGGAGCCAAGCAACGTGACAGTGAACATTGCAATCAACGGCGCGTTCCAGATTCGCCTCTGTAAAAACCGCGCCAGCAGCGCCGCCGCCAGGAAACCTGCCAGGGGAACAACCCACGGCAGGCCGCTGACGATGGCGACCATCACCCCGGCCGTGACAGCCCAATGCCAGGCAGTTGTGACACCCTCCTGGAGCGCCCAGGCGATGACGATGACCAGCGCCAGGTCGGCGTAACCGGACAGGAGGGAAATGCGACTGACGATGATGGATTGGAGGATGACCGCCAACGCCAGAATGGGAAAAGCGATAAGGTGGCGCATGTTACGGGGTGAGCGTGGGAATCAACGGCTCGATATTCACCGGGCGGAAGTTGGTGATCACCAGGACAATGGAAAGGCGCGAAAAATCCACCACCGCCTGCACCGAAGCGTTCTGGAACAGGTCGGCCTCGCGCTTGCGGATGTTGGTCACCTGCCCGATGATCAGGTCGGCGGGATAGCCGCCGCCCAGGCCGGAGGTCAGGACGAGATCGCCGGACTCCACGGTCACATCCTGTGGGATCAGGTCGAGGAAGAGATCCCCCGTCACCGAACCCTTTAGGACGGCTTCCACGTCGGAGGTCTGCAAATGGACATTGATGGTCGAAAGCGGATCGGTGATCAACTGGACGCGGGCCGCGTCGGCGATGACCGCGTCCACCCGCCCGACCAGGCCCTGATCGGTCACTACCGGCATCCCGCGCAGGACGCCGTCGTTGGAGCCGCGGTTGATGATGACGTAATGGAGGAACGGGCTGGGGTCCCGCCCGATCACATCCGCGGCCACATAGCGCGACTCGGGATTGGCGCGGGAATAATCCACGAGAGCGGCCAGCACGTCCACCTGGCTGGCGCGCTCCGAGAGTTCGATCACCTGGGCGCGCAGGGCCGCCACTTCCGATTCCAATTCGGCGTTGCGCTGCCGCAGGGAGGCAACGTCGCGCGGCGCGGCCAGAAAATCCTGGATGGCAAGGTAACGCGTGGAAACCCAGCTTTGCGTCTCCACGATCACGCGGGAAAACCAATTGGATGCAGCGCCGAAGTAGCCGCCAAAGGCCAATGCCAGAATGCCCCCCACCACCAGAAAAATGATCGTCGCTTGTAACGAACGGGACAGCAAGTCTTTCATTCTCGAATCGGCGCAGGCAGGTTACGCGTTGTGACGCGTGCTGCCGCGCTCCAGTCCAACCAGGTAACGGTTCAAATTCTCGAAATCCTCGAAGATCATCGCCGCGCCGCGCGCGACGCAAGTCAGCGGGTCTTCCGCCACCCAAACGCGCAGTTTCAATTCATCCGACAGGCGCTCGGCCAGGCCCTGCAAAAGCGCGCCGCCGCCCGCAACGCAAATCCCCACATCCATCAGGTCGGAGACGATCTCGGGCGGGATTTCGTCCAACGCGTCGCGGACGGTATCCACGATCACCTGCACCGAAGCGGACAGGGCCTCGCGCATTTCCACCGACGAGACCTGCACCGTCTCCGGCAGACCTGTCATCAGGTTGCGGCCGCGCACCTCGGCGGTTTTTTCCACCGGCAGGGGATAGGCCGAGCCGATATTCCATTTGACCTGCTCGGCGACACCCTCTCCGATCAGCAGATTGTATTTATTGCGCAGGTACTGGACAATATCCTGGTCCATTTCATCGCCCGCCACGCGCAAGGACCTGGAAACGACCACCCCGCTCATGGACATGACCGCCACCTCGGTCGTCCCGCCGCCGATGTCCACCACCATGCTGCCGCGTACTTCCCCGATAGGCAGTCCCGCGCCCAGCGCGGCCGCGATGGGCTCCTCGATCATAAATGCCTGGCGCGCCCCTGCGGCCATGACGGCGTCATAGACAGCGCGCTTCTCCACCTCCGTCACACCGGTGGGAATGCCGATCACCACGCGCGGACGGGGAAGCGGCACCACACTCTGCTCGTGAACCTTGCCGATGAAATATTCGAGCATGTACTGAGTCACTTCGAATTCCGAGATGACCCCATCGCGCAGGGGACGAACCGTCATCACGTTAGCCGGGGTGCGCCCCGCCATCTCCTTGGCCTCCAGGCCAATCGCAAGAGGTTGCCGAAGCCGTTTGTCAATGGTCACCCAGGACGGCTCATTAATCACAATCCCCCTGCCGCGCACATGCACCAGGGTGTTGGCGGTGCCCAGGTCTATGGCGATGTCGAGAGAAAAAAGGCCTAAAAGCCAGTTGAATGGGTTGAAGGCCAAAGTGGGCTCCTCAGTGAAAGTCTATGCGAACCTGCTCGCTCGGTTATTATACCATGAGCGTTTTAAGGAAATCCTCGCAACGCGCGCAAGGATTGCGCGAATCGCAACATTTCGCAACTGTTTGGGAGGCAATGGGGTTAAAGGTACGAGGCAAGAAAACCATTCGAATCTTCGGGAGGAACCCATGTCCAATATCGCCATCGTGACCGACAGCACCGCCTGGATCCCCAGGAACCTGCTCGACCAATATAACATCACCGTCGCCCCGCAAGTTCTCATCTGGGGGGAGGAGATCCTGAACGACGGCGTGGATATCCAGCCGCAGGAATTCTACGCCCGCATCAAGACCGCCAAAGTCATGCCGACCACATCGCAGGTTTCCATCGCGTCCATGCAATCCATTTTTGGCGACCTGCTGGAAAAGGGCTTCGAGGTGTTGGGGATCTTCATCTCGTCGAAACTTTCCGGGACGATACAATCGGCCACGCAAGCCCGCGAAGCGCTCGACGCAGGCGGGGAAAAGATCCACGTCGTGGACAGCAACTCCACCGCCATGGCCATGGGCTTTCAAGTATTGGCCGCGGCCCGCGCGGTCGCCGACGGAGCCAGCCTGGCAGAGGCCCAGGCTGTGGCTGAAAAAGCCCGCGACCACACCGGCGTGTACTTTGCCGTGGAGACGCTGGAATTCCTGCACCGCGGCGGAAGGATCGGCGGCGCGCAGCGTTTCATCGGCACCGCGCTGAACATGAAGCCCGTCCTTGCCCTGGTGGACGGCCGGGTGGAGGCCGTGGAGCGCATCCGCACCAAGAGCAAGGCGCTCGAACGCGTCTTCGAACTGGTGGCAGAACAGGTCAAAGGGAAATCCCCCATCCGCCTCGCTTCGCTGCACGCCAACGCTCCGGACGAGGCGCGCGCCCTGCTCGACCGCGCCGCAAAGGAATTGAACGCCACCGAGAGCATCTCCACGGATGTCAGCCCGGTGGTGGGCAATCACGCCGGCCCTGGCACGGTCGGCCTGGCTTACATGGCCGGGATGTAAGCGGTTTTGCAAACAATCAACCTCTAGTATATAATCACCCCATAGTGGAGTGATGCAAACGACACAGGGCGAGATGCTAATCTCGCCCTGTGTGTTGCCGTCAGCGCGCCGCTTGTATCATTGTCTCATCCTCGCAAACAGGGAGATTACGCTTGCCTCAACAAGTTTCAACACAACGCCGCGCCATGACCATTGCGCTGGTCTCCGGGCTGTTTTTCCTCTCCGGGGCCGCAGGGCTGATCTACCAGACCGTATGGGTGCGCCTGCTGGAAATGTATTTCGGCGTCACACTGACCGCCATCACGTTGATCGTTTCCGCATACATGGCCGGGCTTGGCCTAGGATCCATGATCGGGGGACGGATCGCGAGCAGAAGCCGCAACACCATCCTGCTCTATGGCCTGATCGAGGCCGGGATCGGGATGTTCGGCCTCGGCAGTCCCGCGCTGATCAACTGGGTGGGACAAAACACCGCCGGCAGCCCTTATGCGCTGGTGTTCCTGTTAAGTTTCACCCTGTTGCTCATCCCCACCTTGTTGATGGGTATGACACTGCCGCTACTCACCCAGGCATTCGTGGCCCGTGTCGAGACCTCCGGCCAGGTGGTGGGCTGGCTGTATGGCATCAACACATTCGGCGCGGCAATCGGCGCGCTGGTATCCGGCTATGTGTTGATGGGCTGGCTCGGGTTTGGCGGCGCTCTGCTCGTGGCCGCGGCGCTCAATTTCCTGGTGGGGCTGGGAGCGATACCGCTCAAACCGAACTCCGTATCCCGGCAACAGGCGGAAAGCGACCAGCCTGCGCCCGCCCCCGGCCGCCCGCTTTGGAATTACGAAACCATCCTTGCTTCAGCCTTCCTGGTGGGCTTTATTGGAATGGGATTCGAGATGTTGTGGTTCCGCCTGCTGGGCGTGTTAAGCAAAAGCACCGCCTACAGTTTCCCAAGCATCCTGTTTGTGTTCCTGGTCGCGCTGGCGCTGGGGGGCTGGTTCTGGGGACGAAAAGCGGACCGAAGCGCGGATCCCATCCGCCTCTTTTGGAAACTGGAAATCGCCGTCGGCATTATCACCGCCCTGTCGTTTCTGCTGATGTGGTCGGCGCTCAACGTTCCATCCGTCAGATCGCGGCTGTATTCCACCTTCGAAATCCCACAAAAACCGATCGCCGTTTATGCGCTGCAGGACGAGGATATCCATTTATCGAAGAGGCGACTCGTCCTGGGCCTATTCGAATACTTCCTGCCGATCATCGTCATGGTGCTGCCCGCCGGTCTGCTAATGGGAGGCGGCTTGCCGGTTCTGGATCGGATCGCCATCGACCGGGCAAATCTCTCCGGGCGGCGCGTGGGCGACGTTCATCTCGCCAATATCGCCGGGTCGGTAGGCGGGACGCTCGCCGCCAGTTTCGTTCTGCTCCCAAATCTCGGAAGCGAATGGACGCTCAAGATACTCTCCGCGCTTACACTATCCTTCCTGGGATTCTATTTATGGCGACAAAAAAGGCTGGAGGAAAAACGCGTCCTCGTCTGGCCCATGCTTCTCATTCTTCTCATTGCCATCCTGCCCGGCAAAGGCCGGTTCTATACGCGCCTATACCGGGAGGTCACGCAAAGTCCCAGCGTCGCCATTCGCGAATCGGGGGACGGCCTGCTCGCCGTCACGTTTCGGGGCGATATGACCGATCCCTCCTCGTTGTGGATCGGCGGGATCAAAAACAGTTTCTTCCCCTCGACCGGCTCCTACGAGCGCTCGGCCCTGACCTGCGCGGCGGCCGCGCGCCCCCGGCGGATTCTCGTCATCGGGCTGGGAGGCGGGCACACGGCTAACATGATCACCTCCCTGCCCGGCGTGGAAGAAGTGGTCATCGTGGAATTGATGCAGGAACTGGGTCCGCTTCTCGATGAATACGTCCCCGTGGCGCAGGCGGTGTTCGACCGGCCGTTCGTGCGTTACATCGCGGACGATGGCCGCCGATACCTGTACGCCAACCCGGACGAAAAATTCGACATGATCTTCATTGACCCGCTGTGGAGTTTCACCGCCGGGCACAACAACCTGTATTCGCAGGAAGCCATGTTGTTGTATCGCGAACATCTCACGAAAAACGGCGTGTTTTGCGCGTGGATCAACGAGCGCCAGTTCATCCCCCACACCGCTTCCTCAGTGTTCGCCTATACCGATTTCTTCCCCGATTACCTGGTCAACAGCGGACAGCCGATCGAATACGACCTGGAGTATCTCTCAAGCGCCAGCGAATCGTTCCTTCAATCCAGCGCGGCATTTCTAACGTCCAGCGCGGCAGAGGAATTGAAGCCCCAGAACATTCTCAAGCGACTGCGAAGAAACTGGCGCGAATCGCCCGCCTACGCCAACGACCCGCCGCCCCTCACGGACATGACCCCCTGGCTGGAATACTACTACCTGTGTCAGCCGCAACTCATGCGAACGCTCGACGCGCGGCAGTTGTTGTATTGCATCGCCAGATATTGATCCCTAACGAGATTTTCCCTTCTCCCAATCCTCCAGTGAGATCCGGGGAATACCTGACATCTCTTGCGCATGGCGATAGGCCTCGCTGACGAAGACGAACGAATATCCCTGGCGTTTCAGTTCGTCCAGCATGTTATCGTAGTAATCGAAGGCGCGGCGGGCGTTGCGGCTTAAGGCGAATTTCTCGAGGCCGCGCGGGTGGTATCCCGCCAGTTCGTGGAAATAAAAATCGTGGGGATGCGAAAGCGCCAGGGCGATCTCCGGAAGGCCAAAGGTTCGCCACAGCGCCGCGTACATCCCCCACCCCAGCAATTTGACGTAACTCAGGCCCAGCACGATTCGGATTCCCGACAGGCTGGTGAACGGGAATTCGATCAGGCTCTCGGTTCCACGCGTGACCCGAAAAGGCGCGTTGGGCTTATGCAGGTTCGAGTAGCCGTATTCACCGGGGCGAAAGGAGGGATAAAGACTGGCATCGTAGGCAAAGCCCAAATCCAACAGACGGCCAATGCCAGCCTGGGAGATCTGTCCGATTGGGGCGCGGTAGCCCGGCAAGGCGCGCGGCTCGACCCGCTTCAGGACGCGCAGGGAGGCTTCGATCTCGTCGCGGCTGTCGGCCTGTTTCGGATTATGGCTGTACGAGTGGGCGGCGTATTCGAGCGGGATCTTCCCGGCCAGCCGCCGGAAATGCTCCCCGTATCGCTCGAACAAGGAGGCTACCGTGAACATGGTCACCTTGCCCCCGTGTTTCTGGATGACGGCGGTAAAGCGTTCGAAGTATTCGGGGTTTTCCAGTAAACGCACACGCCCCTGCGGGTCGCCATAATCCGGCTCCATATCCAGGGTCAGGCAGGCGATTTTATGATCCATTACGTTTGCGGCAGGTTGGTGACGTAGTAAAAATAGCCGAGCCGCACAACCCGGATATCGCGATAGCCAAACGGTTCGGCCAGATGGATGAATTCTTCCGGGCGGTAGAGATAAATTCCGGGCAGGCGATTGACTCGAATATAAACCTGGCGCAACAGCCAGGTCGGGAACTCCCTGCGGCGGGCAATGTCGGGGAAATCCAGGAAAAAATACGGGCTTCGCAGGTTCCCGAGGAAGGTCGAGAGGGTTGCAGGGTCGAAATACTCGATGACGCCCAAGGCAGTCACCAGGTCCGTTTGGGGAAGCGGCGCGGCGGGATGGATGACGTCGGCCACGAAGAATTCCAGGCGCTCCTCCAGCCCGGACTGACGGCGGCGCTCCTCCGCCATTTGAATGGTCTCGGGCGAAACGTCCACGCCGATCACTTTGGCGGCGCCCGCCTGTACCAGTTGCATGGGAAATCGTCCCGAAGCGCAGCCCGCGTCCAGGATGGTCTTTCCGGCGATATGGGGCGCGAGCAATTCCAGCGCGGCGCTCATGCGCCGATACATTTTATCTCCGCGGAAGACCGTCGAGAGGCGATCCCACAGAGTGGGAGGGTGCGGCGTATCCTTGTAATAGGCGCTGGCTTCCCAACTGAGAATGTGCTTTTTCCAGTAATCGCCGCTTTTCGATATATTTTGATTCGGCATGAAGGTTGGCTCTCCTGAATGGAATGGGGGCGATTATAATCGAAACATGAAACACGCCGCGCCCCTCGTCATCGGCATCGCGGGCGGATCGGGTTCGGGCAAGACCACCGTCGCGCAGGAGATTTTGCAGCGCGTCGGGCCGTCCCGCATCGCCTTCCTCCAGCACGACGCGTACTACAAAGACCTGAGCGGCCTCCCCCCTGCCCAGCGCGCCGAGGTCAATTTCGACCACCCCAACTCGCTCGAAACGGATTTGCTCATCCGCCACATCGAACAACTGAAAAGCGGACAACCCGTCGCAGTCCCCATCTACGATTTCGCCACACACAGCCGCACGGATCGAACGTACACCGTCCAGCCGCGCGGCGTTGTTCTCGTGGAGGGCATCCTCATCTTCGTCGAGCCCGCCCTGCGCGAGATCTTCGACGTGAAGATTTTCGTGGACACCGATTCGGACATCCGTCTCATCCGCAGAATTCAAAGGGACATCGCCGAGCGCGGACGCACCGTCGAGATGGTGGTGAAGCAGTACCTCAACACCGTCCGCCCGATGCACCTTGAATTCGTGGAACCGTCGAAACGCTATGCGGATGTCATCATTCCCGAAGGCGGGATGAACGTGGCCGCGCTGGATATGGTTGTGGCGAGGATCGAGGCGTTGTTAGTCTGATAGTCGGATGGTCGGATAGTCGGATAGTCGGATAGTCTGATAGTCGGATGGTCGGATAGTCGGATGGTCTGGTAGTCGGTCGGTCGGAAAATTCTGCTCTCGGAGACCAGCGCGTTTGTCGAAGCGGCGTTTCGTGATTCGAAAAACGTGAAAACTGAAAGGAATCCGAAAGTTCTACTTTCGGAGACCAGCGCGTTTCCCGAAGTAGAACTTCGGGATTCCAAACCAGGAAGTCAAAAAGGAGATTCAGAATGCCCAAGCAATGGAAGACCCCGCCCGCGATGGAGATTGACCCGAAGAAGAAATACACCGCGCACATGAAGACCGACGTCGGCACGATGGTGATCGAGTTGTTCGCGGACAAGACGCCGAAGACCGTCAACAACTTCGTCTTCCTTGCCAGGCAGGGATTTTACGAAGGCGTCATCTTCCACCGCGTGATTGCCAATTTTATGGCGCAGGGCGGCGACCCGACGGGACTCGGCAGCGGCGGCCCCGGCTACCGATTCGAGGATGAGTTCCACCCGTCCCTGCGGCACGACAAGCAAGGCGTACTTTCGATGGCGAATGCGGGACCGAATACCAACGGTTCGCAGTTCTTCATCACGCACGTCCCGACGCCGCATCTCGATGACCGTCATAGCGTGTTCGGGCAGGTGATCGAGGGGCTGGATGTGCTGATGGCGATCCAGCCGAGCAATCCACAGTCGCCGGAGTACCCCGGGGTGAAAATTCTCAGCGTCGAGATTGTTGAAAGTTAATTGGATTGTTCTCCGTCATTGCGAGGAGGGTGGTCTTCCCGACGAAGCAATCCCCTTGTCGTGGAGGAGATTGCTTCGCAGCGAACGCTCGCAATGACGGTGACAATAGTAAATGAACCAGAAAACGCGCACAACCATCCTTCGCATTCTTGCTGTACTGGCCGTCGTCGGCGTTAGCGCGTATGTGTTCTCCATCCGCGAGCGCGTGGACGAGTTCGCGGCCTACGGCTACCCCGGCATCTTCCTCATCGCCCTGCTGGCGAATGCGACGGTATTCCTGCCCGCGCCGGGGCTGGCGGTTGTCTTCGCGATGGGAGGCGTGTTCCATCCCCTCGGCGTGGCGCTGGCGGCCGGCGCGGGCGGCGCGCTCGGTGAGTTGAGCGGCTACCTCGCAGGGTTCGGCGGGCGTGCCGCGGTGGAGAATACGGCCGCGTACGCGCGCGTCCAGCCGAAGGTCCAGAAATGGGGCGGATGGGCGGTGCTTGTACTGGCCGCGATCCCGAATCCGTTTTTCGACCTGGCTGGCGTCGCGGCGGGCGCGTCCAAAATGCCGGTCTGGAAATTCTTAGTCTATTGCTGGATCGGGCAGACGATCAAGATGACAATCTTCGCTTACGCGGGGAACACATCGTTGAAGTGGCTTTTTCAATAATGCGTAGGAGGCGGTCTCTACCGCCGATGGACGCGCAAGAGAACAGACACAGTACCGCGAAATTCATTTCGCCCGAGGAGGCAACATGAATGTTGCGGTACGAAGGAAAAGGAGTTGACATGAACGACTACACCAAAGTTGATTCTTTCCTCGAAGCCAACATTGACAAAAGTTTGGCCGAACTTGCGAAACTTGTTGCCCAGCCTTCGATCTCCGCGCAGAAGATCGGGTTGAACGAGTGCGCCGCGCTGGTCGCGGACATGCTGCGGGCGCGCGGTTTCACGGCCGCTATCTACCCGACGGCCGGTTCGCCTGTGGTGGTGGCGGAGCGCAAAGGCAAAAGCGACAAGACCCTGCTGTTCTACAACCACTACGATGTCCAGCCGCCGGAGCCGCTGGAGTTGTGGGACTCGCCGCCTTTTGAGCCGCAGATCCGCGATGGCAAGATGTTCGGACGCGGCGTGAGCGATGACAAAGGCCATCTCGCGGCGCGTCTCTTCGCGCTCGACGCGCTGCTGGCCGAGGGCGAACTTCCGTGCAATGTGAAATTCATCGTGGAAGGCGAAGAAGAAACCGCCAGCGTGAACCTGTCGAAGTTCATCCACGAAAATACCGAGATGCTCAAGGCCGACGCGTGCGTATGGGAATTCGGTTACATTGACCACACCGAAACGCCGATGCAGCACCTCGGCCTGCGCGGCATCCAATACGTGGAACTCTCGATTGACCTGCTCTCGACCGACGTTCATTCTGGAACAGGCGGGAGCATCTTCCCCAACGCGGCCTGGAGACTGGTCTGGGCGCTCAACTCGCTCAAAGGCGCGGACGAGCGCATCCTCATCCCCGGTTTTTACGACGACGTGAAACCGCCCTCGGCGCGCGACCGCGAACTCATGTCCGCGCTCCCCGATGTGGCGGACGAGTATCGGACACGTTACGGCGTTCCTTACTTCCTGAAAGGTATCCAGGGCGGAGACGAACTCAAGATCGAGGAAGTCTTCTCGCCGACCTGCACCATCTGCGGGTTGACCAGCGGCTACCAGGGTCCCGGCTCGAAGACGGTGTTGCCCGCCCGCGCCTCCGCCAAAGTGGACTTCCGCCTCGTCCCCGACCAGAAGCCGAAGGATATCCTCGCCAAACTGCGCGCCCACCTCGACGCGCAGGGATTCGCCGACGTGCAGATCACCGACCTCGGCGGCGACGCGCCGGCGCGCACCGATCCCGATCACCCATTCATTCAATTGATGGTGAAGACTGCGGAGGAAGTGTACGAGAAACCGATGAGCCTCGTCCCGCTGGTGGGCGGATCGGGTCCGAATCATCCGTTTGTGCACGTGCTTGGACTTCCCGTCGCGACCGCTGGATTGGGTTATCCCGACACCAAAGCGCACGCGCCGAATGAGAATATTCGGCTGGATCTGTATCTGAAGCACGCGCGTCACATGGCGCGGGTGGTGAGGGAGTTTGGGGAGGGGAAGTAGGCGGAAAGCGGAAGGCAGAAGCCTCGCGGAGGAGGGACGCGAGGCTTTTTGTTTCACGTTACAAAAAAGCACTGGGCGTAATAGGAAAATTAGTGACAAATGACACTTGAATTGCACCTTGCAAAAATGATAGGCTACTCATGTTGAAGTAGCGCGGGAGTAATGGGAATTTTCCCGTAACCTTCGGCACAAAGTGCAAATCCGAAATTCCTAATAGAAGCACATCGAGCTTGTGATAATTTCGCGTTAATAAGGAGAAAAAATGGCGTGAAATAACAAACATCATTTCCGTTTGCGTCCTGTTCGATCACTATTCTAAAAGGAGAATGTAGGATGAAAACGTTTCGTTTCCACTCAGGTTCATACCTGCTCCGCGGACTTCTGGCTTTTGCGGGAGTGGCGGCACTGATATTTGCAGGTGGATGGAGAGGCGCCGAAGCCAGAAGTAGCGCACAGCCGAATCCGCCGCAAGAGAAACTTGTGGATTATTGCTTCGGAGATAATCAGGCCGCACAAAATGCGCAGACCGGCCTGGTCGTTTTCGCCGGTGCAGAGGCGGGGAAGACGCTTCCACAAGTGGGCGCGCTGCAAGAGTCGGCAGGACCCGAAGAGGCCGCCCGAAACTACCTTTCCGAGTGCGGTTCGCTCTTTGGTGTGCAGGTGCAATCCACGCAATTGGTTTTAAAAGTTTCCCGTGCCATTGACGGGAATCGTTCCCTTGTGCGTTTCCAGCAGGTTTACCGGGGAGTGCCAGTCTTGGGAGGCGAACTTGTCATGCAATTGGAAGTTTCCGGTAAAGTCATCCTGGTCAATAGCTCGATCCAGCAGACGGGGAAAGTGAATCCCAAGGCGACTGTGGGCATCTCCGCAGCCAGGGAAAGTGCTTTACAGGCCGTGGCTGGCGCGTATTCGCTCAGCGGGGACAAGTTGACGGTCTCCAAACCCGAACTCTGGATTTTCAATCCCGCCTCTTTTGTTCCCGAAGGAGGAACGCCTAGTCTGGTGTGGCGAATGGAAGTTCGATCAAGAGCCCTGGCCCCCATCCGTCATCTTGTCCTTGTCGACGCACACACCGGCAGGATTGTTCTCGATATCAATCAGGTGGATACTGCCAGAAACCGCCTAACCTATACCGCCAACAACACCACCACTCGCCCGGGCACGCTGATCTGCAATGAATCCAATCCCAATTGCAGCGGCGGCGATACCCATGCGATCAATGCTCATGTGTATGCTGGCAACACCTATGATTTTTATTCCACTTACCATGGACGCGACAGCATTGACAATGCCGGTATGGCCCTGATCTCCACAGTCCATTATGACAGTGGCTATTGCAATGCCTTCTGGGATGGAGTCCAGATGACCTATGGCGACGGTTGTTTCATCGTGACCGATGATGTGGTTGCGCACGAAATGACTCACGGTGTGACGGAATATGAGTCGAACCTGGTCTACGCCTACCAGCCGGGCGCCATCAACGAATCCTTCTCGGATCTGTGGGGGGAATTTGTCGACCTGACGAATGGGCTGGGCAACGACTCGGCCAGCGTGCGCTGGCATGTCGGTGAGGATACCTCCATCGGCGCGATTCGCAACATGAAAGACCCCACCCTGTTTGGCGATCCCGACCGCATGACAAGCCCGTATTACTATCATGGTTCTAACGATAACGGCGGCGTGCATACCAACAGCGGCGTCAACAACAAGGCCGTATACCTGATGACAGACGGAGATACATTCAACGGCTACACCATCACAGGTCTTGGAATCACGAAAGTTGCCAAGATTTACTATGAGGCGCAAGCCAACATCCTCACCTCCAGTTCCGATTATCTGGCGCTCTACAGCGCTCTCTACCAGGCCTGCAACAACCTGGTCGGAACCTCGGGCATTACTGCCGCTGACTGCACGGAAGTACGAGAAGCCACCCTCGCTACAGAGATGAACTATTCGGCCCCTCCGGCTGCAAATGACGATTTCGACTCCGCCACTGTGATCTCGTCCCTCAACTTCAACGATTCGATTGATACCAGCGGGGCCACCACTGCTCCCGATGACCCGAACTTTACATGTGTATCAGGTCCGAAATACAACTCAGTTTGGTATCGCTATACTGCCGCGCAATCGGAAGATCTGGTCATCAACACCTTTGGCAGCGCTTACGATACCGTGCTGGCAGTTTGGACCGGCATGCGCGGGAGCCTGACTTCGGTGGCGTGCAATGATGATAGCGGCGGTTTGCAATCCTATCTTCAGGTGCCAGTCACGCAGGGACAAACTTACTACATCGAAGTGGCTGGATATATCAGCGGTGGCGGGATTTTGTCGCTCAATGTTCTCAGGTTCGTCTCGAACGATGATTTCGACCTTGCCACAGCCATCGGCACCCTCGCTTACAGCAACAGTCAGGATACCGCCGGCGCTACAACCGCGCTGGACGACCCATCCTTTACCTGTGTCAGTGGGCAGAAATACAAAACTGTCTGGTACCGATATACCCCCTCTCTCGCAGAAAGTCTGATCATCGACACGTTTGGCAGCAGCTATGACACTGTTCTTGCTGTGTGGACCGGGACAAGGGGTGGTCTCGTATCGGTTGCATGCAACGATGATGCCAGTGGACTGCAGTCCAAAGTTCAGGTACCGGTGACTCCTGGAACGACTTATTATATTGAAGTTGCGGCTTACTCTGATGATGGCGGAAACCTGACCCTGCATGTGGCAAGACTGGACCCGACTACGTGGGTGACCAAAGCGCCCATGAGTGTGCCGCGTAGTCGTCCCGCCGCGGCCGCGGTCAACGGGAAAATCTACGTGATAGGCGGAGAGAGTCCCCTGTTTGCATCCCAGTTGAAGAACGCAGGTGAAAATTCCATTCTTGCAGAAAACTGGTCGGCACAAGCCTTCGAAACCACGCTGGAAGAATACAATCCCACTTCCAACACCTGGACCACAAAAGCGCCAAAACCGACGGGCGTGAGTAACACCGGTGCGGCAGTCATCGCTAATAAGATTTATGTTCCGGGTGGATACAATGGCTCGACTCCGCTGGCGGTTGTGGAAGTCTATAACCCGGCCACTAACTCATGGTCCAGCGTCGCATCCATGCCTGAGGCCCGCTCCGGTGCCGCGGTTGCGGCATTGAGCAATCGGTTGTACGTATTTGGCGGCAACAACAGCGCGGGCGCTTTCGTCAACACCTGCTATGTGTATGATGTGTCCACGAATATCTGGTCCTCGTGCGCGCCCATGACCTACGCGCGTGGTTACGCGGGCGCCGGTGTGGTGAACGGGAAAATCTACGTGGTTGGCGGCCGGGATTCATCAACTGCTGACTTTAATTATGTTGAGGAGTACAACCCGTCCACGAACACCTGGACGACGAAAGCCTCCCTCGCGACCGCCCGGGGCGGACCCGGGGTGGTCGGAAATGGCAACTACCTGTACGTCTGTGGCGGCGGATGGTCTTCCTATCTTGATTCGTGCGAAAAGTACAATCCATCCACGAATACATGGACATCCTTCCAGCGTTTGAACGTCGGACGTCGCACCCTTGGATTGGCGGCGGTTGACGGAAAACTCTACGCTGAGGGTGGGTATTCCGGCGCTTACTCCAACGTGAACGAGCAAAGCGAAGGCGTTCCTTCCATCGTAACCATCTATTCGACTGCTACACAGGATGGCTGGGTGCTCGAATCCGCGGAGAACAGCAACGTCGGCAGGACAATGAACTCTATCGCCACCACCCTCCGCCTCGGCGATGACGCGGCGCGCAAGCAGTATCGCTCCATCCTCTCCTTCAACACGAGTGGCCTGCCCGATAACGCCGTCATCACCAAAGTAACACTCAAACTCAAACGCCAAGGCATTGTCGGCGGCGGGAATCCTGTTACGGTGTTCCAAGGCTTCATGGCGGACATTCGAAAGGGCGTCTTCGGCACATCGGTCCTGCAACTCACCGACTGGCAAGCCGCGGCGGGCAAGACCATCGGTCCGTTCACGCCGACTCTCAGCGGTGGGTGGTATACCCTCAACCTGACCAGCGCGAAAGCCTACATCAACAAACTCGCGACAGGCAGTGGGCTGACGCAAATCCGCCTGCGCTTCAAACTGGACGACAACAACAACGCCGTTGCCAACTACCTGAGCCTGTATAGCGGCAACGCGGCTGCGGCGAGTCGTCCGCGACTGATCATCGAATATTACGTGCCGTAAAAAAGCGGTTTCCACCACAAATAGCCTCGCGGAGGAGGGACGCGAGGCTTTTCTTCTGAGGGGTTGCGGCACGAGTCTCAATGGAATCAAAAGACCCCAAAGGTTCTTCCTTTGGGGTCTCTCTGTTGACTAATCGAACTTCTGCTTGAGGCGGGCCGATTTGCCCGTGCGGCCGCGCATGAAATACAACTGGGCGCGGCGGACAACATTGTGGCGCTCGACCACAACCCTGTCAATGCGCGGCGAGCGGAGCGGAAACGTGCGCTCCACGCCGATGCCGTTGCTGGCGATGCGGCGGACGGTGAACGAGGATTCGTTGCCGCCTTTGCGCAGCCGGATAATGGTGCCTTTGAATTCCTGGATGCGCTCGCGGTCGCCTTCCTTGATCTTGACGTGTACGCTCACGGTATCGCCGGGGCGCAAGGAGGGAATATTCTCATTGGGGGGGGCTTCGAAAGCCTTCATGATCTGGTCAGACATCTTCTTTCATCCTTCGTGGGTTCTTGGGTGCGAGGGCGCATTATAGCATACAGATTCGGGTGCGGCAAGGAAAATTAGTACATGTATAGCGTCTGAACTGGGAGTAGCGGCGAGCAAAAAGTCAAGGACTGAAATCCGTAAAAGCAAGGTCAAAAGTCGGTAGGCAACTTTATC